>JBBINK010000121.1:6151-7383 GCA_037443925.1 Betaproteobacteria bacterium | reverse complement strand
GGGCAGGCGCACGGCGCCCTCGATGGCGCGGATGCCGGCAGTGCTATAAATGGGAAGCGGCTGGGACATTCTGCGTGCGTGACGGTCTAAGTTTTCGCGGCCGGGCGCCGCAATATAACACGTGGGCCGTCGATGCCCCGCCGTGCGAAAGGAGGTCGCCATGTCCAGCGAGAAACTCACGCCCACAGGCGCGCCCATCGTCAACTGTGACGAGACCGAGGCGTGTGAGCTCGTCTCCTGCGCCACCTGTCTCAACGAGGTTCCTGCCGACGTCGCCCTGACCGCGGAGGGGCCGGATTACGTCCAGTACTTCTGCGGGCTGGACTGCCTGGCACGCTGGCAGGAGAAGATCCGCAGCCAGGGTTGAGCCTGGGTTCGGCCGGCGGCGGGCCGCGCGGCGTCGGGGTTTCGGGTAAAATTCCGGTTTTCCCGCCGAAACCCGGAACATGTCCCAGATCATCCAGCTGCGCGGCCGCAACGCGCTTTCCGCCTTTCGTCTCGAAAAACTCCAGCAACGTCTCGCCCAGGCCGTTCCCTCCATCGGGGCGGTGCATGCCGAGTTCTGGCATTTCGTCGCGCTGTCGCGCCCCCTCACGGGCGAGGAGCGGGCGCGCCTGGAACGCCTGCTGAGCTACGGGCCGGCGGGGCAGCCCGGCGATGCCCGTGGCGATCTGTTTCTGGTGGTGCCGCGCATCGGCACCCTGTCGCCGTGGTCGTCCAAGGCGACCGACATTGCCCGCCACTGCGGGCTGGATGCCGTGGAACGCATCGAGCGGGCCGTGGCCTGGTATTTCCGCAAGCCGGGATGGGCGCCCCTGGAGGCCGCGGAGCGGCGCGCGCTGTTTCCCCTGATCCACGACCGCATGACGGAAACGGTGCTCACCGACCTGGAGCGCGTGGGCGAGCTGTTTGCCCACCACGCGCCGCAGCCGCTGGCGACGGTGGACGTCCTGGGCGGGGGGCGCGCCGCGCTGGACGCGGCCAACCGGGACATGGGGCTCGCCCTGTCCTCCGACGAGATCGACTATCTCCTGGACAACTTCACGCGGCTTGGGCGCAATCCCACCGACGTGGAACTGATGATGTTCGCCCAGGCGAACTCGGAACACTGCCGGCACAAGATCTTCAATGCCGACTGGATCATCGACGGTGTGAGACAGGAGCGCTCCCTGTTCGCCATGATCCGCAACACCCACCAATGCCATCCCCAGGGAACGGTGCTCGCCTACTCG
>JBBINK010000121.1:0-6141 GCA_037443925.1 Betaproteobacteria bacterium | reverse complement strand
ACAATTCCGCCGTGATGGAGGGGGCACGGATCGCACGCTTTTTCCCGGATCCGCAAACGGGCGCCTACGGCTACCACAGCGATCTCACCCACATCCTGATGAAGGTGGAGACCCATAACCATCCGACGGCCATCTCGCCCTTTCCGGGCGCGGCCACCGGTTCGGGCGGGGAGATCCGCGACGAAGGCGCCACGGGCATCGGCGCCAAGCCCAAGGCGGGATTGACGGGGTTTTCCGTCTCCAACCTGATGATCCCGGGCTTCGAACAGCCCTGGGAGGCCCACGCCTATGGCCGGCCGGGCCGCATCGCCTCCGCCCTGTCCATCATGCTGGAAGGGCCCATCGGCGCCGCCGCGTTCAACAACGAGTTCGGCCGGCCCAATCTGGCCGGTTATTTCCGCACCTACGAGCAATGGGTGGCAGGCGACATGCGCGGCTACCACAAACCCATCATGCTCGCCGGTGGCATCGGCAACATCTCGGCGGAGCACGTGGCCAAACGGGAGGTCACCCCCGGCGCGCTGCTCATCCAGTTGGGCGGGCCGGGCCTGCTCATCGGCCTGGGGGGCGGGGCGGCCTCCAGCATGGACACCGGCGCCAACGCCGAGAATCTGGATTTCGACTCGGTGCAGCGGGGCAACCCCGAGATGCAGCGTCGCGCCCAGGAGGTCATCGACCGCTGCTGGCAGCTGGGGAAGGACAACCCGATCCTGTCCATCCACGACGTGGGCGCGGGTGGGCTGTCCAACGCCCTGCCCGAACTGGTCCACGCCAGCCACCATGGCGCCCGCCTGGATCTGCGCCGCATCCCCATCGAGGAACCGGGCATGTCGCCCATGCAGATCTGGTGCAACGAGGCGCAGGAGCGCTACGTGCTGGCCATCCGCCCCGAGAGTCTGGAACGGTTCAGGGCGATCTGCGAGCGGGAGCGCTGTCCCTTCGCGGTGCTGGGCACGGCCACCGCAGAGCATCATCTGCGTGTCGAGGATCCCCATTTCGGCAATCTGCCCGTGGACGTGGCGTTGGACGTGATCCTGGGCAAGCCGCCGAAGATGACGCGTGAGGTCAGCCATGTGAAGCGGACGCTTGCGCCCCTGGACTTCAGCGGCATGGAGCTGCGGGAGGCGATCGAACGGGTGCTGCGCCTGCCTGCCGTGGCCAGCAAGACCTTCCTCATCACCATCGGTGACCGCACCGTGGGCGGCCTCACCGCCCGTGACCAGATGGTGGGGCCCTGGCAGGTGCCGGTGGCGGACTGCGCCGTCACCCTCATGGGCTACGAAACCGTTCTGGGAGAAGCCTTCGCCGTGGGCGAGCGCACGCCCCTGGCCCTGATCGATGCACCCGCCTCGGGGCGGATGGCCGTGGGCGAGGTCATCACCAACCTCGCCGCCGCACCCATCGCCGCGCTCTCCGACATCAAGCTCTCCGCCAACTGGATGGCGCCCGCAGGCCACCCCGGCGAGGACGCCGCGCTGTTCGACACGGTGCGCGCGGTGGGCATGGAACTGTGTCCGCAGCTGGGCATCGCCATCCCCGTGGGCAAGGATTCCATGTCCATGAAGACCGTCTGGGAGGAGAACGGCCAGAAAAAGGAGGTGACCGCGCCCATTTCCCTGATCGTGTCGGGCTTCGCGCCGGTGTACGACGTGCGCAAGACGCTCACGCCGGTGCTGCGCACCGATTGCGGCGAGACCGATCTCATCCTCATCGATCTGGGCGCGGGGCGCAGCCGCCTGGGGGGCTCGGCGCTCGCCCAGGTCTATGGCCAGATCGGCGACCGCTGTCCGGACGTGGTGAACCCGGCCAAGCTGAAGGCCTTCTTCGAGACCGTGCAGACCCTGAACCGCGAGGGCCGGATTCTCGCCTACCACGACCGCTCCGATGGCGGCCTGCTGGTGACGCTGTGCGAGATGGCCTTCGCCGGGCACACCGGCATCACCGTGGACCTGGATGAGCTGTGCTTCGATCAGATCCGCGTGGGCGTGGAGCGGCGGGGCGAACCGGAGCCGGAGCTCCCGCCCGGAGCCTATTCCGCCCACATCTACCCGGTGCTGTTCAACGAGGAATTGGGCGCCGTGCTCCAGGTGCGCCGCGCCGACACCCCCGCGGTGCTGGAGGCGTTCTTCGCGGCGGGCTTGAGGAGCGAGCTGCACGTCATCGGCAGCCCCAACGGCGACGATACCATCCGGCTCGTGCGCAACGAGGCGGAAATCTTCGCCGCGCCGCGGGTCGAGCTGCAGCGCATCTGGTCGGAAACGACCTACCACATGAAGCGCCTGCGCGATCATCCCGAGTGTGCGCGCCAGGAATTCGATGCGATCCTGGACGCCGCCGACCCGGGACTGTCGGCGCAGTTGAGCTTCGATCCGGGCGAAGACATCGCCGCGCCCTTCGTGGCCACGGGGCGGCGCCCGCG
Source organism: Betaproteobacteria bacterium (assembly GCA_037443925.1). GTDB lineage: Bacteria > Pseudomonadota > Gammaproteobacteria > Burkholderiales > Thiobacteraceae > Thiobacter. The sequence goes on along the minus strand of JBBINK010000121.1, from coordinate 3,722 downwards.
CGTGGCCATCCTGCGGGAGCAGGGCGTGAACGGGCAGGTGGAAATGGCGGCAGCCTTCCATCGCGCGGGCTTCGATGCGGTGGATGTGCACATGAGCGACATCATCGGCGGGCGGGTCTCGCTGGCCGGATTCGCCGGCTTCGTCGCCTGTGGCGGCTTTTCCTACGGGGACGTGCTGGGAGCGGGCGAGGGATGGGCCAAGTCCATCCTGTTCAACGCCCGTGCCCGGGACGAGTTCGAAGCGTTTTTCCAGCGCTCCGATTCTTTCGCCCTGGGTGTGTGCAATGGCTGCCAGATGATGAGCAATCTGCGCGAGATCATCCCGGCGGCGGGCGACTGGCCCCACTTCGTGCGCAACCGCTCCGAGCAGTTCGAAGCCCGCCTGGTCATGGTGGAGGTGATGGACAGCCCGTCGCTGTTTTTCCAGGACATGGCGGGCAGCCGCCTGCCCATCGTGGTGGCCCATGGCGAGGGCTATGCCGAATTCGCCAGCGCCGACCAGCAGGCGCGCGCCCACGTGGCCCTGCGTTACGTGGACCACTACGGCCGCGCCACGGAAACCTATCCGTTCAACCCCAACGGTTCACCCGGCGGCATCACCGGCCTGACCACCGCCGATGGGCGTTTCACCATCATGATGCCCCATCCGGAGCGCCTGTTCCGCACCGTGCAGCATTCCTGGCATCCCCAGGACTGGGGCGAGGATGGGCCCTGGCTGCGCATGTTCCGCAACGCCAGGCGCTGGCTCGGTTGACGAGGCCCAGCCCCCTCGCAGGCACGGGCCTCACTCGAGGCTTTCCTGGAACTGGGTGAGCACCTCGTCCGTGAATTCGTTCTTGCCGAGGGGGCTGATGCCCAGCTCGGCCAGGACGGCGGGCTCGATCTCGCTCCACTGTGACTCGCCGTAACCGCAGAACAGGTTTCTCAGGTGGGTGGCCAGAAGCAGGATGGCCACCAGGGGCGTTTCGCCAGCCATTGCCTGGGCCGGGTCGTGGTGATGACGGATGGCCATGCACACCGCCTGGGGCAGCTTCCAGTGCCTGGCCAACAGGTAGCCCACCACCGCATGGCTGGTGTCGTAGGCGGCGTCCTCGCGTTCCAGGTCGGGCCAGGCGCGTGCGATGTCCGCGCAATAGCCGGGAAAACGCTGCATCAGGATGGGCACGCCGCAGTCGTGGAACAGGCCGGCCATGTGGGCCTGCTCCACCGGCACACCCAGCACGTCCCGCTGGCGCTTCGCGATCAGGCTGGACAGGATGGCGATGTCGTTGACGCGCTCCCAGAAGGCATCCAAGCCCTCGCCCCCGATGGCGCCCTGGAGCGCGGCACTCTTGATGACGATCAGCGCAGTCCGGAGGCCGAGCAGGGTGAGGGCCCGTTCCAGGCTGTCCACCTCCTTGCGCACGCCGAACAGGGGAGAATGGACCACCTTGAACACCCGGGCCGTCAGTCCCGCATCCTTGCTCACCAGGGCGGCGATGGCGCCCAGGCTCACCGCCTCCTGGGCGACCAGGGCGTCGATCTCCGTCAGGATACGGGGCTGTGGCGGCAGATTCAGGCCGCGGGCCAGAAGGGCGGCGACGTCGTCCGGTTCCGTGTGTGGGCTGAGGGTATCCATGATCCGATGGCAAAAGCCGGCGCCCGGGGCGTTGGCCCGAGGCGGCACGCGCCCGGCGGTCCGGGGGCGCCGTCGGACGGAGGGTGTCCGGACGCCTGATTGTGTCCTGTGACCGTTACCCGGCGATTACGGCAGGCGGGTCGGCGACTTTAGGGGCGCTGGCCCCGCAGAGGAGAGGGCCACGCGGATCGGCAGGCCGCGCCGGGAGCCGGCGCGGCGGGGATGGCCTCACTTGGCCGGGGCGGGCGTCGGGTATTTGATGTCCGCCTTGGCGCGCAGGTCCGCGGCCAGCTGCTGGAGCTGCTGCTGCTGCAGGCGCTGCACGATCTGGGGCCGGATCTCATCCAGCGTGGGCGCGGCCTTGACGTCCTCGAGCTTGATCACGTGCCAGCCGAACTGGGTCTGGACCGGCGTCTTGGTGTACTCGCCCTTCTTCAGCGCCACCAGCGCATCGGCGAAGGGTTTGACGTAGGCACTGGGCACGTTCCAGCCGAGATCGCCGCCGTTCTGGGCGGAGGAGTCCTTCGATTTCTGCTGGGCCAGCTTCTCGAACTTCGCACCCTTCGCCAGCTGGGCGATGATCGCCTCGGCTTCCTTCTTGTCGGTCACCAGGATGTGGCGGGCGTGATACTGCTTGTCACCGATCTGGGCTTTGATCTTGTCGTACTCGGCCTTGATCATGTCGTCGGTGATGGGATGCTTCTTGACGTAATCCTGGACGTAGGCATTGAGCAGGATGTTCTGGCGGGCCAGCTCGAGCTGCATCTGCACGTCGGCACGCTTGTCGAAGCCTTCCTTCACCGCGGCCTGCTTCACGACCTCGCGGCTCACCAGTTCCTCGAGCACGGCCTTGCGCACTTCCGGGGTGTCGGGCGCGCCCTGGGCCGCCCGCTGCTGCATGAAGGCATCGATGACCGCCTGCTTGATGGGCGTGCCATTGACGGTGGCGGCCACCGCATCATTGCCGTTCTTGGCGGCGGGTTGGGCGTTGCAGGCGGTCAGGGTGAGCAGACTGCCCAGGAGCGCGACGAGCAGACGGGAGACGATGGGTTTCATGGGTTTCCTTTCCGGGGTTGGTCATTGAAGAACTCATCGGGCGTGAGGGCCTGGATGCTGAGGGCATGGATGCCCTGCTGCATCAGCTCGCCCAGGGTTTGGTACACCAGCCGGTGGCGCGCCAGAGTGGCCAGCCCTGCAAAGCGCTCCGACACGATGGTGAGGCGGTAATGGCCCCCGCTGAGCGCTCCCGCGTGGCCCGCGTGGAGGGCGCTGTCGTCCGCGATGTCCAGGTGCTCCGGGCTCAGGGCGGCGAGCCGCTGCCCGATCCGTTCCACCATGTTCATGGGGGCAGCACCTTGCGGAAGGGCTTGACGGTGACGCGGGCATACACGCCGGCCGACACGTAGGGATCGGCGTCCGCCCAGGCGCGGGCTTCCTCCAGGGAGGCGAATTCGGCCACGATCAGGCTGCCGGAGAAACCCGCAGGACCGGGGTCGGGGCTGTCGATGGCGGGGAAGGGACCCGCCAGCAACAGCCGCCCGGCCTCCTGCAATGCCTTCAGCCGCTCCAGGTGGGCCGGCCGCGCGGCCATGCGCCGGGGCAGGCTGTCAGGCACGTCTTCGCCGATGATGACATACAGCATCAGGAGCCTTCCCTTTCCTCGACGTACTTGGCCAGCATCAGCCCCTGGATCAGCACGAACACCACCATCAGGGCGAGGAAGCCGAACAGCTTGAAGTTGACCCAGGCTGCCTCCGAGAAGTGGTAGGCCACGAACAGGTTGAGCCCGCCCATGAGGGCGAAGAAGCCCGCCCAGCCGAAATTCAGCCTGCGCCACACCGTTTCGGGCAGATTGATCTGCCCCTTCATCATCGCCGCGATCAGGTTGCGCCCGAACAGCACATCGGCAGCCAGAAGCACGATCGCGAACAGCCAGTAGAGCACCGTCGGCTTCCACTTGATGAACAGCGGATCGTGCAGGATCAGGGTGGCGCCACCGAAGACGGTGATCAGCGCGAGGCTCACCCACAGCATGGTATCCACCTTGCGGTGGCGCAGCCAGACCCAGCCGATCTGGGCGAAGGTGGCCGCGATCGCGACCGCC
>JBBINK010000120.1:0-7391 GCA_037443925.1 Betaproteobacteria bacterium | reverse complement strand
GTTCGAGATGGCCTACCGCCGGCTGTATGGCTTCGCCGAGGCCGATCTGCCCATCCGCGTGGAAGCGGCGGTGGTGGAGGCGGTGGGCGGAGGGCAGGCATGCCCGGCCGTGGCGCCACCCCCCCGGGGCCATGGACGGCCCCATGGCCATGGCCGCCTGTTCGCCGCAGGGCGTTGGCAGACCGTGCCCCTGTATCTGCGGGAAGACCTGCGTGCCGGCCAGGTGCTGGCCGGACCGGCCCTGGTGATCGAGCCCACCTCCACGCTCGTGATCGATCCCGGCTGGCAGGGCACGGTCACGGAGCGGGGTGAGCTCGTGCTGGAGCGGGTGGTGCCGCTGCCGCAACGCCAGGCTCTCGGCACCCGCGCCGACCCGGTGCGGCTGGAGATCTTCAACCGGCGTTTCATGGCCATTGCGGAAGAGATGGGGCTCGTGCTGCAGCAGACGGCCCATTCCGTGAACATCCGCGAGCGGCTGGATTTTTCCTGCGCCCTGTTCAACCGCCGTGGGGAGCTCATCGCCAACGCCCCCCACATTCCGGTGCATCTGGGCTCCATGGGCGAGGCGGTGCGCGCCATCCGGGAGGCGTTCGCCGAGGACATGCGTCCCGGTGATGCCTTTCTGATGAACTCACCCTATCACGGCGGCACCCATCTGCCCGACATCACCGTGGTCACGCCGGTCTGGGACGAGGCGGGGCGGGAGGTGCTGTTCTACACGGCCTCCCGCGGCCATCATGCGGACGTGGGGGGGATCACGCCGGGTTCCATGCCGCCGGCCAGCCGCGTGATCGAAGAGGAAGGCGTGCTCACGGCGGGCCTGCTCATCCTGCGCGGCGGACGCTTTCTCGAAGGCGAGCTCACCGCCTGGCTGGCCGGGGGAGCCCATCCGGCACGCAGGCCAGCCCAGAACCTGGCCGACCTCAAGGCCCAGATCGCCGCCAACGAGCGCGGCGCCCAAGCCCTGCGGGCGATGGTGGCCCGTTTCGGCCTCGACACGGTGGAAGCCTACATGGACCACGCCCTGGACCACGGCGAGGCGGCCGTGCGGGCGGTCATCGACCGGCTGCCGGACGGCCGGTTCGAGCTGATGCTGGACAGCGGCGCCCTGATCCGCGTGCGGGTTGGCATCGACCGCGCCGCCCGGCGCGCGGTGATCGACTTCACCGGCACCTCGCCCCAGCAGCCGGACAACTTCAACGCCCCGGCGGCGGTCTGCCGGGCCGCGGTGCTGTACGTCTTCCGCACCCTGGTGGGCGAGGACATTCCCCTGAACGCCGGCTGTCTGCGGCCCCTGGAGATCCGCATCCCGGAGGGCTCCTTGCTGAACCCGCGCCCGCCGGCGGCGGTGGTGGCCGGCAACGTGGAAACCTCCCAGGCCGTGGTCGATGCCCTCTACGGGGCGCTGGGGGTGCTGGCCGCCTCCCAGGGCACCATGAACAACCTGACCTTCGGCGATGCCCATCACCAGTACTATGAAACCATCTGCGGCGGGGCCGGCGCCGGCAAGGATTTCGACGGTGCCGATGCCGTGCAGACGCACATGACCAATTCCCGGATCACCGACCCCGAGGTGTTGGAAATGCGCTTCCCGGTGCTGCTGGAAGCCTTCGCCATCCGCAGGGGCAGCGGTGGGGCGGGGCGGCACCGGGGCGGCGATGGCGTGGTCCGCCGCATCCGCTTCACCGCGCCCATGACGGCGGCCATCCTGTCGGGGCGGCGGCGGGTGGCGCCCTTCGGGCTGGCCGGGGGCGCGCCGGGGGCGCCGGGGGAAAACCGTCTCATCCGTGCCCAGGGGACGGAAACCCGCCTCCCGGGCTGTGCCAGCGTGAAGGTGGCGCCGGGCGACGTGCTGGAAATCGCCACACCCGGGGGCGGAGGCTACGGCGCGCCCTGAGGGCTCAGATGCGCCGGGCGTCGATCGCCCTCAGAAACTCCTCGCGCAGGCGTGCGTCGTCCTGGAACACGCCCTCGAAGGCCTGGGTATAGACGCGTTCGTCGCCCCGCCGGTCTTCCCCGAGCAAAAGGCACAACTGCTCCGCCTCGATCACGCAGGCCGCGCCCTGGGCCTTGCCATGGGTGACGAGGGCCTCGGCGATGTCCCGCGTCATCCACTCCTGGTAAGTGAACCGGTGGCCGATGGCATCCACCATGCGGGCGATGCGACCGAAGCCGTGCAGCCGCCCACCGGGAATGTAGGCGACGTGGGCGATGCCCCGGAAGGGCACGAGATGGTGGGGACACACCCCGTGGATGGCGATGCCCCGCACCACCACCATGTCGGTCTGGGGGTCTTCGAAGCCTTCGCCCAGGGCGTCGGCGGGGTCGAGGGTATAGCCGCCGAGCAGGCGTTTTTCCCACAACTCCCGCACCCGTCTCGCGGTTTTGCCCGTGTGCACCGAATCGGGCGCGACGCCCGCCGCCCGCAGCAGATCGGTGACCGCGCGCTCGAAGGCGTTGCCGTCGAAGGCCGACACCTGGGGAATGCCAATGCCCGGGCGCTTCGCGCCCGGCGGGGGATGATCCAGCACACAAGGGGCAGGGGTGGTTTTCATGGCAGGCTCCGGAGATGTCCTCATCTTAGCAGGCCGGCGGGGGCGCCCCCGCTCTGGGTGTTTTCCCCATGCGGAAGCACACCGTCAGAACAGTGTCAGCAGGTCATTGAGAAAACGGCGTCCCTGCTCCGTGGGCCGGATGCGTTCGGCCGTGCGTGTGATGAGTCCCCTTCGCTCCGCCTCGGCCAGGGGCGGCTCCACCACCGACAGGGGCAGTCCCGTGCGTTGGGCGAACAGGGCGGGCGCGAAGCCGTCGTTCAGCCGCAGCGCGTTCATCATGAACTCCAGGGGCAGCTCGCGCGGGTCCACGGTGTGCGCTTCCTGCACGGGCTGGCCGGCCAGCGCGTGCTCCATGTAGGCCCGCGGCTGCTTGTGGCGCATCTGCCGCACCACCGCGTTGTCCACGGTGAGCTTGCTGTGGGCGCCGGCGCCGATGCCCAGGTAGTCGCCAAACTGCCAGTAGTTGAGGTTGTGCTGGCATTCGTGATGCCGGCGTGCGAAGGCCGCGGTCTCGTAGTGGCGGTAGCCGGCTGCGGCAAGGCGTGCCTCGATGCCGGCCTGCATTTCGGCGGCGGTATCGTCGTCGGGCAGCCGGGGTGGGCGCGCATGAAACAGCGTGTTGGGCTCGATGGTCAGGTGGTAGGCGGACAGGTGGGTCACACCGAAGCCGATCGCCGTGTCGATGTCGGCCAGGGCCTCGTCCACGGTTTGATCGGGCAGGGCGTACATGAGGTCGAGATTGATTTCGTCGAACAGGCCGACGGCGGCTTCCACCGCCCGTTTCGCTTCCCGGTCGTCGTGGATGCGCCCCAGGGCCTGGAGGTGGCGTGGGTGGAAACTCTGTATCCCGAGGGAGAGGCGGTTGATGCCCGCATCGCGAAAACCGCGGAAGCGGGCCGCCTCGAAGGTGCCGGGATTGGCTTCCAGGGTGATCTCCGCCAGGGGCTCCACCGGCAGCAGGGTGCGCACCTGGGTGAGCAGGCGGTCGATGGCGCCGGGCGAAAACAGACTGGGCGTGCCGCCCCCGATGAACACCGCGTGGATGCGCCGTCCCCACACCTGGGGCAGGGCCGATTCCAGGTCGCGCATCAGCGCCGTGACGTAGTCGTCCTCGGGAACGCCGGCGCGCGCCTCGTGGGAGTTGAAATCGCAGTAGGGGCATTTGCGCACACACCAGGGCATGTGCACGTAGAGCGTGAGGGGCGGCGGGGCGGCGAAGCGGGGCGTGTCGGACCCGATGGGCGTGAGGGGGATGGTTTTCCGCATACCGTTGCGCTGTCAGGGGCCCCTAGCGGCGGGGCTTCACGCCCAACCGCGCGGGGACGATGGAGCTCAGGGATTCAGACCGCGCTTCACGCCCGGTGTTCGTCCACCGCGGCGGCCAGTTCGCGCAGGCCGCGGGAGATGGTCACCGGATAGGGCGGCGCCGGTTCCAGACTGCGCAGGGCCTCCGGCAGGCGCGCCAGATCCTGGGCGCACAGGGCGCGGGCATCCTGCAGGGTGGGCAGCCGCTCGGTGCGCTTGCCGCCCTTCATCACCAGATGCAGCAGCGGTTCCCCGGTGTAGCCTTCGCTGTCCAGGCACAGGGTGTCGCCCGCCATCCGGCCGTCGCTGCCGTATTCCCGGTAAACCTGCTTGCGGCCGGGCCAGGTGGCCTTGCCTTCGGAGCGCTTGCGGCGGGCGTGGCCGGCGTACTCCATCAGCTTGTAGGCGCAGTCCAGATAGGGCGCATCGCTGGAAGTGAGCATGCGGGTGCCGACGCCGAAGCCGGTGATGGGCGCGCCCGCGTCGAGCAGTCGTTTCACCTCGTATTCGTCCAGGTTGCCGCTGGCGAAGATGCCGGTCGTCTCGAGGCCGCCGGCGTCCAGGATGCGGCGAACCTTGTTCGCGTGGTCGGCCAGATCGCCGCTGTCGATGCGCACCGCCTTGATGGTGATGCCGGCCGCCCTGAGGGCGGGGGCGAGCTGCACCACCTTTTCCGCGGCGGCCTCGGTGTCGTAGGTGTCGATCAGGAGCACCACGTTGCCGGGCTGCGCCTTTGCGAAATGCCGGAAGGCGGCGAGCTCGTCGTCGTGAGCCTGGATGAAGGAATGCGCCATGGTGCCATAGCTGGGCACGCCATAGCGGTAGTCCGCCAGCACGTTGGAGCTGCCGTGGAAGCCCGCGATGTAGGCGGCACGGGCGGCGAGCAGCCCCGCTTCCGCGCCATGGGCGCGGCGCAGACCGAAATCCACCAGGAGCCTGTCCGGCGCGGCCAGCACCACCCGCGCCGCCTTGGAGGCCACCAGGGTCTGATAGTGCAGCAGGTTGATGATGCGTGTTTCCACCAGCTGCGCCTGGGTGATGGGCGCGGTGATGCGCAGGATGGGTTCGTCGGGGAAGAAGACCCGGCCTTCCGGCATGGCATGCACGTCGCCCGTGAAGCTGAAGTTTTCCAGGTAGTCGAGAAAGCGCCGGTCGAAGCGCCCGGTCTTTTCCAGGAAGCGGATCTCGTCGGGCGCGAAGTGCACGGTGAGCAGATAGTCCAGCACCGACTCCAGCCCGGCCGCCACCAGGAAATTCCGGTTGGCGGGCAGCTTGCGCACGAAGAACTCATAGACCGCCACCTCGTCCATGTGCTGGTCGAGGTAGCCTTGGAGCATGGTGAACTGGTAGAGATCCGTCAGCAGGGCGCTGACCTTGGCTGCCGTCATGGGCCGGGCCTCATCGAATGTCGTGGCTGGTGGCCTCGGTCACGCCCAGGGCGCGCATTTCCGCCAACGCCCTTTCCCCGTCACCCGGCTGCACGTCCACGGCGCGGATGGCGTCGGTGAGCAGGACGACGCCAAAGCCATGCCGCACCGCGTCCTTCACGGTGTTGAGCACGCAATAGTCCGTGGCGAGGCCGCCCACCAGCACGCGCTTCACCCCGTACATCTGAAGCTGCATGGCGAGCGGGGTGTCCTCGAAGGCCGAATAGGCATCCTTGTCCGGGCTGGTGGCCTTGGAGACGATGGCCGTGAAGGCGGGCAGCTGCAGGCTCGCCGGGAATTGCGCCCCTTCGGTGTCGGCGACGCAATGGGGCGGCCAGGGGCCGCCGCGGTCCCGGAACGAGCAATGGTTGGCGGGGTGCCAGTCGCGGCTGGCGAAGATGGGCAGGCCGCGCGTGTGGAAGAGGTCCAGCACCCGGTTCAAGGGGGCGATCACCTCGTCCCCCCGGGGCACGGCCAGCGCCCCTCCGGGAAGAAAATCGTTCTGCACGTCGACGACGATCAGCGCGTCGCCGTCGCCCACTTGGATGGCTGCCATGTCTTGCTCCTGAACAGGTTGCGAAGGATGCGGTGCCGAGACCGCGGCAAAGCGGGCGGGCGGTCTGCGGGGACGCAGGCCCGCTTCAGAGGAGGATGCCCCCCGCCCTGAGTTTCTCCACCAGCTGCGCCAGGGCCTTGCCCCGGTGACTGATGGCGTTCTTCACGTCCATGGGCAGTTCGGCACCGGTCTTGCCCAGCTCGGGCACCAGGAAATGGGGATCATAACCGAACCCGCCCGTGCCGCGCGGCTGGTCGATGATCTCGCCATCCCAGCGTCCTTCGGCGATCACCGGCTCGGGATCGTGGGGATGGCGCACCAGCACGATCACGCAGTAGTAATGAGCCCTGCGGTTGGGTTCGTCCTTGAGCAGCGCGATCAGCTTCTCGTTGTTGCGTTCGTCCGACTTCGGTTCGCCGGCGAAGCGGGCGGAATAGACGCCCGGAGCGCCATTGAGGGCATCCACGCAGATGCCGGAATCGTCGGCCAGGGCCGGCAGGCCGGAATGCTCGGCGGCATGGCGCGCCTTGGCCAGGCAATTCTCCACGAAGGTGCAATGGGGTTCCTCCGCCTCGGGAATGTTGAAGGCGGACTGGGGCAGCACCTCCAGTCCCAGGGGCTGCAGGATGCGGTGGATCTCGCGCAGCTTGCCGGGATTGTTGGAGGCGATGACGAGTTTTTTCATGGCATTCCGTTCAGTCCTTGGGGCGGATGGCGCGGGCCCCGCCGGGGCGCCCGGCCGCCGTCAGGCGTTCAGGGCCGCCTTCTGGGCGGCCACCAGTTCGCGGATCCCCTTGTCCGCCAGATCCAGCAGGGCGTTCATCTGCGCCCGGGTGAAGGGCGTGCCCTCCGCCGTGCCCTGGATTTCCACGAAGCCGCCGGCGCCGGTCATGACGACGTTCATGTCGGTGTCGCAGCTGGAATCTTCCGCGTAGTCCAGATCCAGCACCGGCTCGCCCTGGTAAATGCCCACCGAGACCGCAGCCACGAAATCGCGGATGGGGGATTCGGCGATCAGTCCCCGGTCGATCAGCCAGGTCACCGCGTCGTGGACAGCGACGAAGGCACCGGTGATGCTGGCCGTGCGCGTGCCGCCATCGGCCTGGATCACGTCGCAGTCCAGGTGCAGGGTGCGCTCGCCCAGCTTGGACAGGTCCATCACCGCCCGCAGGGAGCGCCCGATCAGGCGCTGGATTTCCTGGGTGCGGCCGGACTGCTTGCCGCGGGCGGCTTCCCGGTCGGTGCGGGTGCCGGTGGATCGTGGCAGCATGCCGTACTCCGCCGTGACCCAGCCGCCCCCCGTGCCCTTGACGTGGGGAGGGACCTTGTCGATGACGCTGGCCGTGCAGATCACCTTGGTGTCGCCGCACTCGATCAGCACGGCGCCCTCGGCATGCTTGGTGTAGTTGCGGGTGATGCGCACGGGGCGCAGCTGGTCGGGTCGGCGTTGGCTTGGGCGCATGGCAGGTACGGAACGGGGGGAAGAGGCCGTGAATTATCCTAAAAACCGCAGTTGAACGGGCCCGAAGGACGGTTCAAGCGGGTGTC
>JBBINK010000119.1:0-7409 GCA_037443925.1 Betaproteobacteria bacterium | reverse complement strand
GGCGAGGACGGCGTCGATGCCCTTCTTGTCGATGGTGCGCAGGGCGGCATTGGTGACACGCATGCGCACCCAGCGGTTCTCGCTCTCGACCCAGAATCTGCGGTATTGCAGGTTGGGCAGGAAGCGCCGCTTGGTCTTGTTGTTGGCATGGGAGACGTTGTTCCCGACCATCGGCCCCTTGCCGGTGACTTTACATACGCGCGCCATGGCAAATTCCTTAGCTAGCCTGAAAAAAGGCGCAACTATACAGAAGTTTGCAAAATCCCTCAAGAGCCGGTATCGTCCGTGGCTTTTGTCCTCCCCATCATGCTGGAAGCACTCGACCTGGCCTGCCAACGGGGACACCGTGTGCTGTTCACGGGCCTGAGCTTCGCCCTGACGGCGGGCGAGCTCCTTCTGGTGGCCGGTCCCAACGGCAGTGGCAAGACCAGCCTGCTGCGCATCCTCTGCGGCCTGAGCCAGCCCGCGCAGGGCGAAGTGCGCTGGGCGGGACGGCGCATCCACGACCTGGGCGAGGCATTCCGCAGCCAGCTTTTCTACCTGGGCCATCACAACGGCGTCAAGGACGACTTGACCGCATTGGAGAATCTGCGCATCAACGCGGCCCTCGGCGGCGATCCCCTGTCGGTGGACGCGGCCCTGGCCGCCCTCGACCGCATCGGCTTGTCCGGACGGGAGGATCTCCCCGTGAAGGCGCTCTCCCAGGGCCAGCGGCGCCGTGTGGCGCTGGCGCGCCTTCTGGTGAGCCGCGCGCCCCTGTGGATCCTGGACGAACCCCTGACGGCCCTGGACGCCCGCGCCATCGGCCTGATCCAGGATCGCCTGGCGGCCCATCTGGCCCAGGGTGGCATGGCGGTGATCACCACCCATCAGCCGATCGCGGTGGAGGGCGTGGTGCCCCGGCGCGTGGAGCTTTCGGCCCCATGAACGCGTTTCTCACCGTGCTGCGACGGGATCTCCTGCTCGCCTACCGCCGGCGGGCGGACGTGGCCACCACGCTGTTCTTTTTCGTGATCGTGGTGAGCCTCTTCCCCCTGGGCGTGGGACCGGAAATGGACACCCTGCGCACCATCGCGCCCGGTGTGGTGTGGGTGGCCGCCCTGCTGGCCTCGATGCTGTCGCTGGGCCGCTTGTTCGCTTCCGACCATGCCGATGGCACGCTGGAGCAGATGGCGCTGGCACCCCAGCCCCTGTGGCTCATCGTCATGGCCAAGGTGTGGGCCCACTGGATGGTCTCCGGCCTTCCCCTGGCCTTGATGGCACCGGTGCTGGGACTGCAGTTCGACCTGCCCGCCCAGGCCCTGGCTGTCCTGGTGGTTTCGCTCCTGCTGGGCACGCCGGTGCTGTCCCTGATCGGCGCCATCGGCGCGGCCCTGACCCTGGGCCTGCGCGGCGGCGGTGTGTTGTTGTCCTTGCTGGTGCTCCCGCTGTACATTCCGGTTTTGATCTTCGGCGCCGGCGCGGTGGAGGCCACCATGACCGGGATCGGCGCGGAAGGGCATCTGTCCCTGCTGGGGGCCTTCCTGATCCTGGCCTTCCTGGCCACGCCCTTCGTGGCCGCCCTGGCGCTGCGCATCGCGATGGAATGATGGGCATCAACTGGTTCAAATACGCCTCGCCGGCGACGTTCTATCCCCTCGCGGGAAGGATGATCCCCTGGTTCTACGGACTGGCCGCGGTCTTCTGCGTGGCCGGCCTGTATGTGTCCTTCTTTCTGGCGCCCACCGATGCCACCCAGGGCGAGGCCTACCGGGTGATCTTCATCCACGTTCCGGCCGCCTGGATGTCCATGTTCATTTACCTGGTGATGGCCTTCTGGGCCGGCATCGGGCTCGCCTTCAACACCCGGCTGTCGTCCATGATGGCCCAGGCCCTGGCCCCCACCGGCGCCCTGTTCACCTTCCTCGCCCTGTGGACGGGCGCCCTGTGGGGCAAGCCCACCTGGGGCACCTGGTGGGTGTGGGATGCGCGGCTCACCTCGGAGCTGATCCTGCTCTTCCTGTACATGGGCTACATGTCCCTCACCGCCGCCATCGACGACCCCCGACGCGCGGACAAGGCGGGCGCCATCCTGGCCCTGGTGGGGGCGGTGAACGTGCCCATCATTTATTTTTCGGTACAATGGTGGAACACCCTGCATCAAGGTGCTTCCGTCAGCCTCACCCGCGCTCCGAGCATGGCCAAGGTCATGCTGGTGGGCATGCTGCTCATGGCCCTGGCCGCCTGGATGTATGCCATCGCCGCCGCCCTGTCGCGCGTCCGGCTCCTGATCCTGGAACGGGAAAAGAACACGACCTGGGTGCAGGCGCTTCTGGAGCGCAGATCATGAACTGGGGCAGCTGGTCCGCTTTCTGGCACATGGGCGGCTACGGCTTCTACGTGTGGGGAAGCTATGCCGTGACCGCGCTGTGCATCGCCGGTGAAATCCTCCTGCTGCGGCGCCGGCGGCGAACTTTGTTGCGGCAGCTGACTCAGATGCACAGGCTTGCCAACAAGAACCCCGATGAAACCTAGACACAAGAAGCTCGCCCTGATCGTCGCCGGGCTGGCGCTGCTGGGCGTGGCCACGGCGCTGGTGCTCAATGCGTTCCGGAGCAATCTGGTCTTTTTCTTCACGCCCACCCAGGTGGCGAACCGCGAGGCGCCCGTGGACCGCACCTTCCGCATCGGCGGCATGGTGCAGGAAGGGAGCATCCAGCGCGATCCGGACGGCCTCACGGTGCGCTTCGTGATCACCGACCGCCTCAACAGCCTGCCCGTGAGCTACAAGGGCATCCTGCCGGACCTGTTCAAGGAAGGCAAAGGCGCGGTGGTCCAGGGCAAGCTGGGGCAAGACGGCCTGTTCGTCGCGGACCAGGTCCTGGCCAAGCACGACGAGAACTACATGCCGCCGGAGGCCGCCCACTCGCTGGAGGAAGCGCGCAAGGCGGCGGCCCAGACCGGCAAGACCTTGAGCCCGTGATCCCGAAAGGCCCTGCATGATCCCCGAACTCGGTCATTTCGCCCTCATCCTCGCCCTGCTGCTGGCCGTGGTCCAGGCCACCCTGCCCTTCGTGGGCGCCGCCCGCCAGGTGCCAAGCCTGATGGCCGTGGCCCGCCCCGCGGCGGTGGGCCAGTTCGTGTTCGTCGCCTTCGCCTTCGGCTGCCTGGCCTATGTCTTCCTCACCAATGATTTCTCGGTGCAGTACGTGGCGGCCAATTCCAACACCCAGCTGCCGGCCCACTACCGCTTCGCCGCGGTGTGGGGCGGTCACGAAGGCTCCATGCTGCTGTGGACCTTCATGCTCACCGTCTGGGCCCTGGCCGTCACGGCCTTCTCGCGCCACCTGCCGGACGAACTGGTGGCCCGCGTGCTGGGCGTGATGGGTTTCGTGGGTGTGGGCTTTCTGCTGTTCATCCTGCTCGTGTCCAACCCCTTCGAGCGGCTTCTGCCCGCGCCCCTGGAAGGGCGTGACCTCAATCCCCTGCTCCAGGACCCGGGCATGGTGTTTCACCCGCCCATGCTCTACATGGGCTACGTGGGTTTCTCCATCGCCTTCGCCTTCGCCATCGCGGCCCTGCTGTCCGGGCGCCTGGATGCGGCATGGGCCCGCTGGTCGCGCCCCTGGACCACGGCCGCCTGGATGTTCCTGACCCTGGGCATCGCCCTGGGCAGCTGGTGGGCCTACTACGAGCTGGGCTGGGGCGGCTGGTGGTTCTGGGATCCGGTGGAAAACGCCTCCTTCATGCCGTGGCTGGTGGGCACCGCCCTCATCCATTCCCTGGCGGTGACGGAAAAGCGCGGCGCCTTCCGCAGCTGGACGGTGCTTTTGGCCATCCTGGCCTTCTCCCTGTCGCTGCTGGGCACCTTCCTCGTGCGCTCCGGGGTGCTGACCTCGGTCCATGCCTTCGCCACGGACCCCCGGCGTGGCGTGTTCATCCTGGGTTTCCTGGCCCTGGTCATCGGCATCTCCCTTGCCCTGTTCGCATGGCGGGCCCCCAGGGTGGGCATCGGCGGCCGCTTCGCCCTGGTGTCCCGGGAAACCATGCTGCTCGCCAACAACGTGCTGCTGCTGGTGGCGGCGGGCGCGGTGCTGCTGGGGACCCTCTACCCCCTGTTCCTCGACGCGCTGGGCCTGGGCAAGATCTCCGTGGGCCCGCCCTATTTCGACACGGTGTTCCTGCCCCTGATGGCGCCGGTGGTGTTCCTCATGGGTATCGGTCCCATCGCCCGCTGGAAGGAGCATCCCCTGCCCGATCTGGCCACGCGGCTGCGCTGGGCGTTCGGCGTGGCGGTGGTCAGCGCGCTGCTGTTGCCCTGGGTGCTGGGCAGGTGGTCGCCCCTGATCGCCCTCGGCTTCCTGCTGGCGTTCTGGGTGCTGGGCTCGGTCGTGGTGGCCATCCGGCACCGCCTGCGCTCGGCCAGGAACAGACCGCCGCGCGCCTTCTGGGGCATGCATCTGGCGCACCTGGGCGTGGCGGTGTTCATCATCGGCGTGACGGTGGTGAAGGGCTTCGAAACCGAACAGGACGTGAAGATGCGACCGGGTGACAGCACCACCATTGCCGGCTACACCTTCACCTTCCAGGGTGTGCAGGCCCGAAACGGTCCCAACTATCAGGCCTCCCAGGCCGTGGTGGAGGTCAGGCGCAACGGCGCGCTGGTCACCGTGCTGCGGCCGGAGAAGCGGATTTACAACGCCTCCCGCATGCCCATGACGGAAGCAGCCATCGACGGCGGGCTCACCCGCGACCTCTACGTCTCCCTGGGCGAACCCCTGCCCGACGGCGCCTGGGCCGTCCGCCTCTACCACAAGCCCTTCGTGAGCTGGATCTGGGGGGGCTGTGTGCTCATGGCCCTGGGTGGCCTGCTCGCCCTGTCGGACCGGCGCTACCGGATCGCCAGCCGGGCGGCGTCCAGGCAAGCGTCGACACCGGCCCTGGCCGGGGGAGTGGCCTGATGGCGCGCTTCCTCGTCCCCCTGCTGGTGTTCGCCGTGCTGGTCGCCTTCCTGTGGGCGGGGCTGTCCCGCGACCCGCGGGAGGTGCCCTCGCCCCTGGTGGGCAAGCCCGCGCCGGCCTTCACCCTGCCCCAGCTGCAGGCACCGGACAAGACCTTCTCCCCGGCCGACATGCGGGGGCAGGTGTGGCTGCTGAACGTGTGGGCTTCCTGGTGCGTTTCCTGCCGGGAGGAGCATCCCGTTCTGGTGGAGTTCGCCCGCCAGGGGAAGGTGCCCCTGATCGGCCTCAACTACAAGGACCAGCGGCAGGACGCGCTGGCCTGGCTTGCGCGCTTCGGCAATCCCTACCGCCTCAGCGTCTCCGACCCCGAGGGCCGGGTGGGCATCGACTACGGCGTATATGGCGTGCCCGAGACCTATGTCATCGACCGCCAGGGCGTGATCCGCATGAAGCACATCGGCCCGGTCACGCCCGAGGTCCTGTCGGGCAAGATCCAACCCCTGCTGGCGGAGCTGTCCCGATGAGGCGCTTGCTGGTCTGGGCCAGTCTCCTGCTCGCCCTGACGCCCGCCTGGGCCGGCCAGGCTCAGCCCCTGGCGGAGGACCCGGCCCTGGAAGCCCGGCTCATGAAGCTCGCCAAGGAGCTGCGCTGTCTGGTCTGCCAGAACGAGAGCCTGGCCGACTCCCGGGCCGACCTGGCCGTGGATCTGCGTCGGGAGATCCGGGAGATGATGCGCCAGGGCAAGTCCGACGCGGAGATCGTCCGCTACCTCACGGATCGCTATGGGGCGTTCGTGCTCTACCGGCCGCCCGTCACGCCCGCCACCTGGCTGTTGTGGTTCGGCCCTTTCCTCCTCGCCGCCGGGGCGGTGGCAGGCTTCGTTTACTTCCTGCTGCGTCGCCGCAGGAGCCTGCCCGATGCGCCGCTTTCCCCGGACGAGCAGGCCCGCGTCCAGGCCCTCTTGGGCAACGACCCACCCCCAACCCAGAATCACCGCCCATGACCGCCTTCCTGCTCTGGGCGGGGCTGCTCGCCCTGCTCGCCGTGCTATTCGTCGTACTGCCCCTGCTGCGTGGCCCCAGCCGCGCCGGCGCGCTGCCCCATGACGCCGCCAACGTGGCGGTGTACCAGGATCAGCTGGCGGAGCTGGAAGCCGACCTGGATGCGGGCACCCTCTCCCAGGCGCAGTTCGATCAGGCCCGCCACGAGCTGGAGCGGCGCCTGCTGCAGGACGTGCGGGAAAAGGGCTCGGCCGGCAGCGTCGGGCTGCCCCGCTGGCCGGCCCTCGTGCTGGCGCTGCTCATCCCCGCGGCCGCGGCGCTGCTCTACTGGCAGCTGGGCAAGCCGGAAGCCATCACCCTGCCGCGCCTGGCCGGCCTCAGCCCGACCCAGCAGGTCGAGGCCCTGCTGCCCGCCCTGGAACAGCACCTGGCCCGCCAGCCCGAGGACGCCACCGGCTGGCGCATGCTCGCCAAGGCCTACATGGCGCTGGAACGCTACGCCGAGGCGGCCAGCGCCCTGGATCACGCGGCCCGGCTGTTGCCCGCCGAGCCCCAGGTTCTGGCCGATTATGCGGATGCCCTGGCCATGGCCCAGGGCCAGCGGCTCGCCGGCAAGCCGGCCGAGCTGCTGGCCCAGGCGCTGAAACTGGACCCCGACCATCCCAAGGCCCTGTACCTGGCCGGCTTCGCCGCCGCCGAAGCCGGGGACAAGAAGACCGCGGCGAAACACTGGAACCGGCTGCTCGCCCGACTGCCCGCGGATTCCGAGGACGCCGCGGCAGTGCGCCAGCAGCTCGCCGAGCTGGGGCAGCACGCCGATGCCGGCGCCGCCGGGGCGGCCGCGATCGCCGGCAGCGTGCGGCTGGATCCCGCCCTGAAGTCCCGCGCCGCGCCGGGGGACACGGTGTTCATCTTCGCGCGCGCCGCCGAGGGCCCGCGCATGCCCTTGGCCATCCTCAAGCTGACCGTGGCCGACCTGCCCGCGAACTTCCGCCTGGACGACACCATGGCCATGGCCCCGGGCATGGCCCTGTCCCGCTTCCCCCGCGTGGTGGTGGGGGCGCGCATCAGCAAGCGTGGCAACGCCGCGCCCCAGCCGGGGGATCTGGAAGGCCTGAGCGCCCCAGTGAAACCCGGAACCCGGGACGTCACGGTGGTCATCGACCGCGTGCTGCCCTGACGTGCCCAGACCCGGGCGTGCCGCCGCCAGGGACGGAAGGGGGCAAGGGTGCCGGCGCGGCGCTAGAGCAGCCCGCGCTCCGCGAAGGAGAAGCCCTGGCTGCCGGGGGCGACGATGAAATGGTCCAGCACCCGTACGTCCACCAGGGCCAGAGCCTGACCCAGGGCGCGGGTGAGCCGCTCGTCGGCGTGGCTGGGTTCGGCCACGCCCGAGGGATGGTTGTGGGCCAGGATCACGCCAGCGGCATTGTGAGCGAGCGCCCGCTTGACCACCTCGCGGGGATAGACG
>JBBINK010000118.1:0-7439 GCA_037443925.1 Betaproteobacteria bacterium | reverse complement strand
ATGAATATGAGGACAGGCTCGGAGATTTCAAGTATAAGATGGCCGGATCAATAGCCATCATCGGCGGTACCGGCCTCACCCAGCTCGCCAACCTGGAGATCACCCACAGGCAGGTGATCCGCACGCCCTATGGCGAACCCTCGGGCGCGCTCACCTTTGGCAGGATCAAGAACGAAGAAGTCGTCTTTCTCGCCCGTCACGGTTACGGGCACACCATCGCCCCCCACGACGTGAACTACCGCGCCAACATGTGGGCGCTGCATTCGCGGGGGGTGAAGGACGTGGTGTCCGTGGCCTCGGTGGGAGGCATCCATCCCGACCTCACGCCGGGGCGCATCGTCATACCCGACCAGATCATCGACTATACCTGGGGACGCAAGAGCACCTACCGCGAGGGGAGTGAGACGCCGGTGCTGCACATGGACTTCACCGAGCCCTATTGCGAGGAGATGCGGCAGCTGTGCATGCGCGCGGCGGAGGCCGCCGGCGAGAGCTACGTGGCGGGCGGCGTCTATGCCTGCACCCAGGGCCCCCGGCTCGAAACCAAGGCCGAGATCGACCGTCTGGAGCGGGAGGGCGCCACCATGGTGGGCATGACTGGCATGCCGGAGGCCGTGCTGGCACGGGAACTGGGCCTGTGTTACGCCCACCTCGGCGTGGTGGCCAACTACGCCGCGGGGCGGGGTGCCAGCGCCCAGGGCATCCGCATGACCGACGTGGAAACCGTGCTCAAGGGCGCCATGCAGCGGGTGCGCACGATCCTCGAGCACCTGGTCGCGCTGCACGGGAGCCGGTGATGGCGGTGCGGGAGATCCTGCGGATGGGGGACCCCCGGCTGTTGCGGGTGTCCGAACCCGTGGACCGCTTCGGCACACCGGAGCTCGACGCGCTGATCGCGGACATGCACGAGACCATGCAGGCCCACGACGGCGCCGGCCTGGCCGCGCCCCAGATCGGCGTGCCCCTGCAGGTGGTGATCTTCGGCGTGAAACGCAACCCCCGCTATCCGGAGGCGGAGGAGGTGCCCTACACGGTGCTCATCAATCCCACCCTGACGCGGCTGGACGACGAGATGGAAGAGGGCTGGGAAGGCTGCCTGTCGGTGCCGGGCCTGCGCGGCGTGGTGCCCCGCTACAAACGGCTGCGCTATGAAGGCTTCGATGCCCAAGGCAACCCCATCGACCGCACCGTCGAAGGCTTCCATGCCCGGGTGGTGCAGCACGAGGTGGATCATCTCTACGGCATCCTCTATCCCATGCGTATGACGGATCTGCGCAAGCTGGGCTTCACCGACGTGCTCTTTCCCGGCACGGCTCCGCGGGAGGAATGATGGGCAGCCCTGCCGTTTTCCTCGACCGCGACGGCACGCTCAACGTCGAGAAGGAGTATCTCCACCGCTGGGAAGACTGGGAATGGATCCCCGGCGCCATCGAGGCCATCAAGCGCCTCAACGATGCCGGCTACCGGGTGATCGTCGTCACCAACCAGTCCGGCATCGCCCGCGGCTACTACACCGAGGCCGACGTGCTCGCTCTGCACCAAAAGGTGGACGAGGATCTCCGGCGCCACGGCGCCCACATCGATGCCTATTACTACTGCCCCCATCACCCCCAATACGGCGATGTGCGCGACTGCGACTGCCGCAAGCCGGAACCCGGCATGCTGCTCACGGCAGCACGGGATCACGACATCGACCTCCTGCACTCGTTCGTGGTGGGCGACAAGGCTGCCGACGTGGAAGCGGCCCTGGCCGTCGGCGCAACCCCCATCCTGGTGCTGACCGGCTACGGCGAGGAGGAACAGCGCGACATTCCACCCGCCACCTTCATCGCCCGGGACGTGGCGGCGGCGGTGGATTGGGTGCTGGAGACGGCGTGATGAATTGGCGTCAACCGGTTTGAGCCTGGATCGGACACCGAATGGACAAATCCCAGCCCGTCTATGTTTCTCGTCCCGACCTGCCCCCTCTGGAGGAGTTGCTGCCCGACCTGCGGGCGATCTGGGAAAGCCGCGTCCTGACCAATGCGGGGCCCTATCACCAGCGCTTCGAACAGGCGTTGCAGGACTATCTGGGCTGTCCTCACGTGGCTTTGTGTGCCAACGGCACGCTCGCCCTGGTCATCGCGCTGCAGTCCCTGCGCATTGCCGGAGAAGTGATCACCACGCCCTATTCCTTCGTCGCCACCTCCCATGCCCTGGTATGGAATGGCATCACGCCCGTCTTCGTCGACATCGATCCCGAGACCTGCAACCTCGATCCAAACCGCATCGAGGCCGCCATCACCCCCAAGACCACGGCCATCCTTGCCGTACACTGCTACGGCCAGCCCTGTGACGTGCAGGCCATCCAGGAGATCGCGGACCTCTATAACCTGCGGGTCATCTACGATGCGGCCCACGCGTTCGGCGTGTGCGACGAAGGGGGCAGCATCCTGCGCCATGGCGATCTGTCCATCACCAGCTTCCACGCAACCAAGGTGTTCACCACCTTCGAGGGTGGGGCGATCGTCTGTCCTGATGCCAAGCAGAAGCAGCGCATCGATTACCTGAAAAACTTCGGTTTCGCCAACGAAGTGACGGTCGTCGCGCCGGGCATCAATGGCAAGATGAACGAATTCTCGGCCGCTCTCGGCCTGCTGCAGCTGCGCTACTTCGAGCAGCATGTGGCCCACCGGCAGCGCATCGACACCATCCTGCGCGATCAGCTCGCCGGTGTGTCGGGTATCCGCTGTCTGGAGTTCAGGCAGGCGCGCGTGCACAACCATGCCTATTTCCCCATCCTGGTCGAGCCCGCCTATCCCCTGTCGCGGGATGAGCTCTACGAACGGCTGAAACGGCATGGCTTCTACTGTCGCCGCTATTTCTACCCCCTGATCACCGATTTCCCGCCCTACCGTACCCTGCCCAGCGCCCAACCCGACCGGCTGGTCCACGCCCACGACATCAGCCGCAAGGTGCTCTGTCTGCCCATCCATGGGGGCATGGACGAGGAGAAGGCCGCCACATTGGCGCGTTTGATTCGCGAGGTGCCCACATGAGTCAGAGCAGCTTCCTCGACCGCGATGCGCTCGAGCGCATCGGATTCGCCGCCGTCGGCGAGGACGTGAAGATCTCGGCGTTTGCCCGCTTCTACGGGGCGGAACACATTCGCATCGGCAACCACGTACGCATCGACGATTTCTGCATCGTGTCGGCGGGGGAGGGGGGGATCGTCATTGGCGATCATGTGCACGTGGCGCCCTATGCGTTTCTCGTGGGGCATGCGTCCATCACCCTGGCCGATTTTTCCGGGCTGTCGTGGCAGGCAGGCATTCTGTCTTCCACCGACGATTTCAGCGGTCGCTGGCTCACCAATCCAACCGTACCTGCCGCATTCCGACGACCCCATCACGCTCCGGTGAGTCTCGGGCGCCATGCCCTGGTGGGCGCCGGCAGTCTCATCCTGCCGGGCGTGACGGTGGGCGAGGGGGCGGCGGTCGGGGCACACAGCCTGGTCACCAAGGATTGCGAGCCGTTCAAGATCTATTTCGGTGTGCCGGCCAAGCCGATCAAGGCGCGGCGCCAGGATCTGCTGCAACTGGAGCAGAGACTCAAGGAAAGCCAGTAGGAGGACGTGGATGGCCACGGCGACGGATGATCCGATCTACCTGCACATCGGCTGTGGCGGGGGCAAGCTGCCGGGCTTCATCAACGTCGATGTCGAAGGCGAGCCCGATCTGCGTTTCGACCTGGGGGAGGGGCTGCCTTTCCCTCCCGGCAGCGTGCAGGGCATCTTCAGCGAACACTTCATCGAGCGTCTCGATCAGCCGGAGCTTCTGGCGTTCCTGCGGGATTGCCGCAGGGTGCTCGCGGACGGCGGCAGGCTGCGCCTGGCCACGCCCGACCTCGACCGCTTGGTGCGAGAGTATCTCGACGGCAGCTGGCGCGAGCAGGCCTGGCTGGAGCAAGGCGGCTACGAGTGGGTGCGTACGCCGGCGGAGTATCTCAACGTCGCCCTGCGTGAACGGGGCCGCGCGTGGCTGCTGAATCCCCAGGAACTGACACGGCTTTTGATGCTGGCCGGCTTCGACGAGATCCAGGCCTGTGCCCTGGGGGATAGCGCCGACCCCCATCTCCGGGGACTGGAGACAGGGGACCGATCCTTCGTCCTGGAAGCGCGCCGCAGCCTGCATCCCATCGCGGACGAGGCCCTGGTCAGCATGGTGATCCCAGCCTATCGGCCTGATTATCTCGAGGCCTGCCTGCGTTCCGCGCTGGAGCAGACCTATCCCCATATCGAGATCCTGGTGCTGGACGACAGCGGGGGCGAGGCCGTCGAACGGATCACCCGTTCCCATGTGGCGCAAGGCTGGCCGATTCGTTATCTGCGCAATGCGACGCCTCTGGGTGAGCCGGCCAATCTCACCCAGGGCATACGCCTGGCACGGGGCGAACTCATCAAGCCCTTGTATGACGACGATCTCCTGCTGCCGGATGCGATCGCGCGACTCGTGGCCGCGCTGCGGGCCCATCCCGAGGCGAGCCTGGCAGTTTGCCGCAGACTGCCCATCGATGCCGCCGGCCGCCCCCTCTCCGCCGAAGACTTGCCTGGTGTGCCGGCCGGTCTGGAGGGCTTGGGGATCATCCGCGGCGAGCGGGTGATCGGCAGCATCGTCGCCACGGGGGGTAACTGGGTCGGTGAACCCACCGTGATGCTCTTCCGCAGGATGGATGCCCTGGCCATCGACGAGCCCGACGTGATGAGCCTGTTCGGCCGCGTGTGTTCCGGCATCGGCGACGTCTGCCTGGCCATGCACCTGCTGGGTCGCGGCGAGCTTGCCTATGTGCCGGAGCCGCTGGCGCGGGTCCGTGTCCATGCCGGCCGAACCCAGAACCAGCCTGGCTTTCGAGCGCTCGCGCTGGAAACGTGGCGCTATTTCCGTCAACAGAGTGCGCGCCTGGGGTTTGTCTGGAACGGGGAGAACGGAGCCGCCCAAGGGGATGCGCGCGATGCCCGTGGAGGCGCCACGGCGCGCGGGGAGGCCAGCGCGCAGACGGATCCGGCGCGCTGCACCCCGTCCGTGCAGGAAGCCTATTCGGTCTGGCGCTCCAAACATTCCCTGCAGGAAATCGACGCCCAGCTGTTCGCTGAACGGATGATGCTGAAGTGGCGGCGCAAGCCGCTGTTCCACGTCCTGGTCGTGCTGCGGGAGGGCGAGGAAGGCTTGCTCGCGGACACCCTGGATGCCCTGGCCATGCAGCTGTACCACGGCTGGCGGCTCACGGTGGTGGCGCCGTTTTCCGCGCCCGATCCCGCCTTCGGCGAGGTGGCGCAGCTCGGCTGGATGGTGGCGCCCTCCGCCGACATGCGGGCTGCCGCGGTGGCCGAGGTGGCGCAGACCGCCGGGGAGGACTGGGTGTGGCTGCTGCCGGCGGGGTCCCGGCTGGAACCCCATGCGCTGCTACGCTGCGGTGACTACATCGACCTCAAGCCGGAATGGCGGCTCATCTACAGCGACGACGACGTGATCCTGCCCGATGGGACGTTCACGGATCCCCGCTTCAAGCCGGACTTCAATCTGGACCTGCTGCGTTCCATGGATTACATCGGGGCCTGCCTGGTGCAGGGGGAGACCCTGCTCGCCTGTGCCGGGCCGTCCAGCCATGAGGCCGCTTTCCGCTACGACCTCACGCTGCGCGTGCTGGATGCCTGGGGCGAGCCGGCCATCGGCCACATCGCCGATGTCCTCGTCCATCTGCCGCCCCAGACGGGCAGCCAGGAACGGGAAAGCCACGAGCGCCAGGCGCTGATGGCCCATCTGGCGCGCCAGGGCATCGAGGCCCGGGTGGAGGCGGGCTTCGCGGCCGGCACCCACCGCGTGATCTATCAGCATGCCGCCTGTCCCCTGGTGTCCATCATCATCCCCAACCGGGACAAGGTGGAGTTTCTCGAGCCCTGCGTGGAAAGCGTTCTGGAAAAGACCGCCTACCGGAACTACGAGATCCTGATCGTGGACAATCAGAGCACGGATCCGGACGTCCTCGATTACTACGCGCAGCTGGAGCGGCGCCATCCGGAGCGCATCCGGCTGCTGGCCTATGACGCACCGTTCAATTTCGCCGCCATGAACAACCTCGCTGCCGCCGAAGCGCGGGGTGAGTATCTGCTGCTGCTCAACAACGATATCCAGATCGTCCAGGACGAATGGCTGGATCGGATGCTTATGCATGGACAGCGGCCCGACGTGGGGGTGGTGGGGGCACGTCTCGTCTATCCCGAGACTGGCAAGCTCCAGCACGCGGGCATCGTCCTGGGACTGAATGCTCTGGCCGATCATCCCTTCAACGGTGTGCTGGACCTGAACGAGCCTGGCTACATGGGCCGGGCCCAGGTGGACCAGAACTACTCCGCACTGACGGCAGCCTGTCTGCTGGTGCGCAAGAGCGTGTACGAAAGCGTGGGCGGCATGGACGAGCGGAACCTGCCGGTGTTGTACAACGACGTGGATCTTTGCCTCAAGATCGGCCAGGCGGGTTTCAAGATCGTCTGGACGCCCTATGCCACGGTGGTCCACCATGGCTCCACGAGTTTGAAAGGGGAACGAAAGGATCTCATGAAACTCGCCCTGGCCGCGGAGCGGGCCAAGGGCGAGCGGGCCGCCATGATGCGCCGATGGATGCCCCAGCTCGCCAATGACCCGGCCTATAACCGGCATCTGAGCCTTTTGCCACCAGGCTATGGGGTCGAAGCCACGGTGGTCATCGACTGGGACACCGCCTTCCACGACCGGCCACGGATCCTGGGTGTGCCCTTGAGCGGCGGCTCGGGTGAATACCGGGTGATTGCCCCCTTCCGGGCCCTGAGCCGCGCGGGGCTGGCCCAATGTGATGTGGTCCAGACCGGAAAGTACTTCCAGACGCGTCTGCTTACCCCCATCGAGCTGGAGCGGGCGGATCCCGACACCCTGTTGCTCCAGAACGCCCTCGACGACAACCAGCTCGAAGCCCTGGCGCTCTACCGGGAGTTCAATCCCCGCGTTCGTCGCATGCTGGCCCTGGATGATCTCCTCACCCAGATCCCACGGGCGAATTCCTTCTATCGCCACGCGTTCAAGGATGCCAAGCCCCGCCTACGCAAGGCACTCGCCCTGTGTGACCGGGTCATCGTCAGTACCGAACCCCTGGCGGAACTGTGCCGGCCGATGATCGGGGACGTGTGGGTCATTCCCAACCGGCTGGAACGCCATCTGTGGGGCCATTTGCAATCCCGGCGCCGCGACGGCCCGCGGCCCCGGATCGGCTGGGCGGGCGCCCAGCAGCATGCCGGGGATCTGGCCCTGATCGAGGAGGTGGTGAAAGCCACCGCCCATGAGGCCGACTGGGTGTTTTTCGGAATGTGTCCCGAATCCCTGCGCCCCTATGTGCGGGAGTGCCACGACTTCGTCCCTTCCTTCT
Organism: Betaproteobacteria bacterium; assembly: GCA_037443925.1. Taxonomy (GTDB): domain Bacteria; phylum Pseudomonadota; class Gammaproteobacteria; order Burkholderiales; family Thiobacteraceae; genus Thiobacter. The sequence continues at coordinate 5 of JBBINK010000118.1, read as the reverse complement.
ACGAT
>JBBINK010000117.1:2603-7581 GCA_037443925.1 Betaproteobacteria bacterium | reverse complement strand
GGTCACGGTCATCCCCAACGGCGTGGACATCGAGCGCTTCCCCCTGGGCGGGCCGCCGGATCTGGCGCTCAAGGCGCGCCTCGGCCTGGCCGGGGCCCGGGTGCTGGGTTTCATCGGCTCCTTCTACGCCTACGAGGGCCTGGATCTCCTGCTCGCCGCCCTGCCCCGCATCCTCCAGGCGGCGCCCGACGTGCGGGTGCTGCTGGTGGGCGGCGGCCCCCAGGAAGCCGCGCTCAAGGCCCAGGCCCGGTCCCTGGGCCTGGACGACAAGGTGGTGTTCGCCGGGCGGGTGCCCCATGGGGAGGTGAACCGCTACTACGACCTCATCGATCTGTTGGTCTATGCCCGCCACCGCATGCGCCTGACCGAGCTGGTCACGCCCCTCAAACCCCTGGAAGCCATGGCCCAGGGCCATTTGTTCGTGGCCTCCGACGTGGGCGGACACCGGGAGCTCATCCGGCACGGCGAGACCGGCTGGCTGTTTCCCGCGGACGACCCGGCTGCGCTCGCCCGGGCGGTGTTGCAGGCCTTTTCCAGCCGCCATCGCTGGGACGAGATGCGCGTGCGGGCGCGGCGCTTCGTGGAAACCGAGCGCAGCTGGAAGGCCAGCGTGGCGCGCTATGGGCCGGTGTACCAGCGCCTGACCGAAGGGAAGCTGCGGTGATGGACGAGGCCCTTCCCCGCGTGGCCCTGGTGGGGCCCGTGCCGCCGCCCTCGGGCGGGATGGCCAACCAGACCCGGCAGCTGGCGGAGCTGCTGCGGGCCGAGGGCATGGCGGTGGAGCTCGTGCCCGTGAACCGGCCTTACCGTCCGCGCTGGATCGCTCCGGTGCGGGGTGTGCGCGCCCTGTTCCGCCTGCTGCCCTACCTGGCCCAGCTGTGGCGGACGGCGGGCCGGGTCGACCTGTTCCACGTCATGGCCAATTCCGGCTGGTCCTGGCACCTGTTCGCGGCCCCGGCCATCTGGATGGCGAAACTGCGCGGCAGGGCGGTGGTGCTCAACTACCGCGGCGGCGAGGCCGAGGCCTTCTTCGCGCGCGCCTTCGCCTGGGTCCGGCCAAGCCTCGACCGGGTCGATGCCATCGTCGTGCCTTCCGGCTTCCTGGCCGAGGTGTTCGCGCGGCGGGGCTATGGGACAACGCTCGTGCCCAATGTCGTCGATCTGACGCGCTTCACGCCGGCGGCGTCAGGTCCCGATGCCCCCCACATCCTGGTGGCCCGCAACCTGGAGCCGCTGTACGACAATGCCACGGCGCTGCGGGCCTTCGCCCTCGTTCGCGAACGATACCCCGCGGCGCGGCTCACCCTGGCGGGCACCGGGCCCGAGCGGGATCGCCTCGCGGCCCTGGCACGGGAGCTGGGCGTGCACGAGGCCGTCCGCTTCGCCGGCCGGGTGGACAACCAGGACATGCCGGCGCTGTACCGGAGCGCGACCCTGGCGCTCAATCCCAGCCTCGCGGACAACATGCCCATCTCCATCCTGGAGGCGTGGGCGAGCGGCATTCCCGTGGTGACGACGGACGTGGGCGGCATTCCCTATCTGGCGGAAGCGGACAAGACCGCCCTGTTCGTGCCGCCGGGCGATGCCGTGGCCATGGCGCAGGCCTGTTTGCGCCTGATCGCCGAGCCGGAGCTGGCTGCGCGGCTGTCGGCGGCGGGCCTGGCGCGCGTGCGGGAATTCACCTGGGATCAGGTGCGGCCCCGGCTGTTGCAGGTTTACCGGAGCGTCCTGTGGCAGGGCCCCGCGCAGGGCCGGAGGGTGGCGCCATGAGGGACGTCTATACCGCTTTCGTGAGCCACCTGCTGTTTCCCCTGCACGAGCGCCTCAAGGGCCACACCACGGTCGCCGTGCGCCGGCAGCTGGAGGAAAGCCAGTGGTGGGACGGGCAGCGGCTGCAGGCCCTGCAGCTTGCGCGGCTGCGCCGCCTGTTGCTGCACGCGGCCCGCCACGTGCCCTATTACCGCGAGCAGTTTGCCCGCGTGGGCTTCGATCCCCGGGACCTGGGCACGCTCGACCAGCTTTCCGCCCTGCCCTTCCTCACCAAGGCCGACATCCGTGCCCATCTGGATGCGCTGCGCGCCGACGATGCCCGGGGGCTTGCCCGTTTCAACACCGGCGGTTCCAGCGGTGAGCCGCTGATCTTCTTCATTGGCAAGGAAAGGGTCTCCCACGACGTCGCGGCCAAGTGGCGCGCCACCCGCTGGTGGGACGTGGACATCGGCGACCGGGAGATCGTCGTGTGGGGCTCGCCCATCGAGCTCACCCGCCAGGATCGTCTGCGCGCCTGGCGCGACCGACTGCTGCGCACCCGGCTGCTGCCGGCCTTCGAGATGTCCGAGGCGAATCTCGACCGCTTCGTGGCGGCCATCCGGGCATTCCGGCCGCGCATGCTGTTCGGCTACCCTTCCGCCCTGGCGCACATCGCGCGCCACGCGGACAAACGGGGCGTGGCCATGGACGATCTGGGCATCCGCGTGGCCTTCGTCACCGCCGAACGCCTCTATGACGACCAGCGGGAAACCATCGCCCGTGTCTTCGGTTGCGCCGTGGCCAATGGCTACGGCGGGCGCGATGCCGGCTTCATCGCCCACCAGTGCCCGGCAGGCGGCATGCACATCACGGCCGAGGACATCCTGGTGGAGATCGTGGACGAGGCGGGGCGCCCCCTGCCCGCCGGCGTGGCAGGCGAGATCGTGGTCACCCATCTCGCCACGCGGGACTTCCCCTTCATCCGCTACCGCACCGGCGACGTGGGCGTGCTCGACGCGGGCTCCTGTGCCTGCGGGCGGGGCCTGCCCCTGCTGAAGGAGATCCAGGGGCGGACCACGGATTTCGTCGTCGCCCGCGATGGCACGGTGATGCACGGTCTTTCGCTCATCTACGTGGTGCGCGACGTGCCGGGTGTGGAGCAGTTCAAGATCGTCCAGGAGAGCCGGGAGCACACCCGGGTCCTGCTGGTCACCGGGCCCGGGTTCCGCGACCCTGCGCTGGAAGAGATCCGCCAGGGGCTGGTGCGGCGCCTGGGCGAGGGCGTGCGCGTGGACGTGGAGCGCGTGGCCGCCATCCCCCGGGAGGCTTCGGGCAAGCATCGCTACATCGTCAGCAAGGTGGCGCCATGAGGGATCTCGCGCTCGCGGTCGTGTTCTTCGGAATCCTGCCCTTCGCCCTGGCGCGTCCCCACTGGGGGCTGTATCTGTATTCCTGGATCAGCTACATGAACCCCCACCGGCTGGCCTATGGCTTCGCCTACGGCTTTCCCTGGGCCTACCTGGCGGCCCTGGCCACCCTCGCGGGCGTGCTCTTTTCCAAGGAACCCAAACGCATGCCCTGGACGCGGGAGATGACGGTGCTGCTCCTGCTCGTGCTCTGGTGGACCTTCACCACGTTGTTCGCCTTCTATCCGGCCCTCGCCTGGCCCCAGTGGGAGAAGGTGATGAAGATCATGCTCATGATCTTCATCACGCCGCTGGTGATCAACGACCGCCACAAGCTGCGGCTTCTGGTCTGGGTGATCGTCCTGTCCCTCGGCTTCTACGGCGTGAAGGGCGGCATCTTCACCATCGTCCACGGGGGCGTGTTCCGGGTGCAGGGCCCGGCGGGCTCCTTCATCGCGGGCAACAACGAGATCGCCCTCGCGCTGCTCATGACCGTTCCGCTCATGCGCTTTTTGCAGCTCACCGAGCCGCGGCGCTGGATCCGGATGGCCCTGGGCGTGGGCATGACCCTCACGGCGCTGGCCGCCATCGGCAGCCAGTCCCGGGGCGCCCTGGTGGGTGCGGCCGTGATGGGCACGATGTTCTGGTGGAAGAGCCGCAACAAGTTCGCCACGGCTTTTCTGGTCGCGGCTGCGGTGGGCCTGGTCTATCTCATCATGCCCCAGCAGTGGTATGAACGCATGCAGACCATCGAAACCTACGAGGAGGACGCCTCCGCCCTCGGCCGCATCAATGCCTGGTGGACGGCCTACAACGTGGCGAAAAGCCGCATCACGGGCGGCGGGTTCGAGATGTTCCAGGCGCCCACCTTCGCCACCTACGCGCCCGAGCCCGACCGGGTGCACGACGTGCACAGCGTCTATTTCGAGCAGCTGGGCGAGCATGGCTTTCCGGCCCTGTTCCTGTGGCTGCTGCTCGGCCTGCTCACCTGGCGCACCGGTTCCTGGGTGATCCGCCGGGCCAGGCAGGATCCCCGGAAGAAATGGGCCGCGGATCTGGCGGCCATGGGCCAGGTCACCATGCTCGCCTATTACGCGGCCGGGGCCTTTCTGGGACTCAGTTATTTCGACCTGTACTACCACGTGCTGATGCTCGTCATCCTGGGCAAGGTCATCCTGCTCCAGGAGGAGCGGGCCGCGGCACCGGTGGCGCAAGCGGTCAGGGGGAGAGGGAATGGGCGGCCAGCCACTGCTCCAGCATCATGACCACCCAGATCATCACGCCGTAGTAGCCGGCGTGCTGGCTCTGGTGGGCGGCGATCAGGCGCTGCAGGTAGGCATCCCGGAGGATGCCCCGGCGCCGGAAGGCCTGCAGGCTGGACAGGGCCAGGGCGTGCAGCTCCGGATCCTGCCTCAGCCACACGCCGAAGGGCAGGCCGAAGCCGTGCTTGGACTTGCGGATGATCTCGGGGGGCAGGAAATCCCCCAGGGCTTCCTTGAAGAACCAGCGCAGCGTCTGCCCGCGCACCTTGTAGGCGGGCGGCAGCGCGGCGGCGAATTCCACCATGCGATGATCGAGCAGGGGATAACGCACCTCCACCCCGGCCAGCTCCGTCATGCGGCCCACCTTGCGCAGATCGTTGTCCGCGAGGGTCTGCTTCCAGTCCAGATGCAGCATGCGGTTGATCACCGCCGGCGAGGCGGTGCGCTCCCAGACCTCACGCTGCACGGCCAGGGGGTGTTCCGGGTCCACGCGGCCGAGGAAGTCGGGCTCGAAGATGGCCTGCAGCGGGTCCCGGTGCAGGAAGTTGTAGGTTTCGAGCC
>JBBINK010000117.1:0-2562 GCA_037443925.1 Betaproteobacteria bacterium | reverse complement strand
CAGCTTGCGCAGGGGCGCGGGGTTGTCGGGCAGGCGCAGGGCCACGGGCTCGATCAGCCGTCGGCGCAGGGCCCCGGGCAGCCGCTGATAGACCTCGAAGATCTTCTGCTTGGCATAGCGGGCATTGCCACCGAAGATCTCGTCGCCGCCGTCGCCGGCCAGCATGACCGCGATGCCCGCCTCGCGGGCACGCAGGGCGCAATGATAGGTGGGCACCGCCGAGGCATTGCCGAAGGGCTCGTCGTAGGCGCGGGCGATCAGGGGGATGGTGGCCGCCACGTCGGCCGGCGTGACATAGTACTCGTGGGGGGTGAGTCCGAAGTGGCGCACCGCGATGCGCGCATAGTCGATCTCGTCGTAACCCTCGGCCGCGAAGCCGATGGAGAAGCTGTCCGCGCGCCCGCGCAGTCTGGCCAGCATGCCGGAAACCGTGGAGCTGTCGGTGCCGCCGGACAGGAAGGTCCCCACCGGCCGTTCGTCCAGGCTCGCCTCCACCGACTGGCGCAGCAGCTCGCGGAATTGCGCGGCCTGCTCGGCGAAGCCGCGCTTGCCCCCGTCCTCCCAGCGTGGCGTCCAGTAGAAACCCCGCTCCACCTGGCCGTCGCGCCACCACAGGTACTGGGCGGGCAGGAGCTTTTCCACGCCCTCGTAAATGCTGCCGGGAGCGGGCACCATGTGGGCATGGAGATAATCGAACAGGCCTTGCGCCGACAGACGCGCTCCGACCGCCGGATGGGCCGTCACCGCCTGGCCGTCGCGGCCGAACACGATGCCGCCGGGCAGCACGGCGAAACACAGGCGTTCGATCCCCATGCGGTCGATGGCCAGCAGCAGGTTGCGGCGGGTCGTCTCCAGGATCGCCACGGCGAACGGGCCGTGCATCCGCGCCAGCGCGTCCCGGCCGTGGCGTCGCCAGGCGCAGGCCACGGCGGCGGCGGGCGAGTCGTCGCCCGCGAGCCGGGCCAGCTCCGGGTCGTCGAAGCGCGGCCGCCCGTGCACCGAGACGGCGAGGTCCGCCTCCACGTGGTGGGAGGCGAGCCCCAGGGGCGAGCCCACGGCCAGGCCATGCTCCGGCTGCGCGAGCAGGGCCTCCGCGTGCCGCGCCATGCGGGCGAGCAGCGCGGGTGCGTCAGCGGCAGGCGTGCCCATCCATCCGCAAAGCATGGTCCTCCCCGGTGGTGTGTCGTTGACGGTGATGCGCGCCGGTGCTGCCGTTGTCGAGCGGCGCACCGTCGCAGGCCGGCAACGATTGTGAGTGAATTTGCATGGAAAGTCGATCGATGCGCGGCCTGCGCGCGGTGAGTTCCGCCTGCCGGAGGCAGCCGGGTCGAGCCTGTGGCCGGCGCCCCCTTCGTGGAGGAAATGGCCCCCGATGAAGCGATCCCTGCTGGCCCCCTTGGCCGAGCCGGCGCTCGTTCACCCCGTGCTCATTCTCGAGAGCGACGACTGGGGTGCCGAGGCCCCGTCGCGCGTGAGCGCCCAAGCGCAGGCTCTGGAACGGCTCGCCGCGCTGTTGAGCGCCGTGCGCGACTCCACGGGGCGCCCGGCGGTGATGACCATCGGTCTGGTGTCCGGCATCCTGGACCGGAACCGCTGGCGCATGGAGAGCCGCTACAGCCGGCTGACGCTGGCCGACCCGACGCAGCGGCCCTGGCTGGATGTCCTGAAACGGGGAATCGAGGCGGGCGTGTTCGCCATCCAGTGGCATGGCCTGGAGCATTACTGGCCGCAGGCCCTGCTCGCGGCGCGGAACACGCCCGAAGTGGCCGCCTGGCTTGCCGGCGACGCACCCACGGAAGCCCTGCCGCCGCCCCTGCAGAGTCGCTGGGTGGACGCCTCCGGCGGCGCGAGCCGGGCCCATGCCGGCGCCGACATTGCCGCGGCGGTGGAAGAAGAGAAGCGCGTGCTGCTCGAGGTCTTCGGGCACGTGCCGACCGTGGCCGTGCCCAACACCTTCGTCTGGGACGATCGGGTGGAGGCCGCATGGCGTGCCGCCGGCGTGCGCTTCGTGGTGACCTGCGGCCGGCGCTACCTCGGCCGCGATGCGGCGGGCGGATTGCTGCCGGAGCCCCGGGTGTTCCACAACGGCCAGCAGGCGGCCACTGGCGTTCACTACCTGGTCCGCGACGTGTATTTCGAGCCGGCCCGGGGCCACTTGCCCGATCGGCTGTGGGCAGGACTCCGGACGCGCGTGCGCGAGGGCCGGCCCTGCCTGGTGGAAACCCATCGCGCCAACTACCTGGGACCGGGGGCGGAGGCGGCCCATGAAGCCCTGGGCGCGGCCTTGCATGGGGCTTTGGCGAGCGAACCCGGCCTGCGTTTCATGAGCACCGCGGAGCTGGGCGAGCGCCTCGTGGCCCGGGATCCGGCCTGGGTCAGGACGGTGCGGCCGCGCGAGCTCCTGGCCCGGTGGGGGCGCCGGCACGCATGAGGATGAGCCGCCCGCGGGCCCCGGCGGTTCCGGGCGGGGAATGGAAGGTCTGATGAATTATCTGAAGCGAGTGCACAAGCTGCTGGATCCCGAAATCCGCGCCAAGAACATCGAGGCGCTGCGCCTCGAGC
>JBBINK010000116.1:3981-7587 GCA_037443925.1 Betaproteobacteria bacterium | reverse complement strand
CGGAAGCGGTGGCCTGAGCGCCGTCTGGAATGGAAGTGAACGGCCGGGCATCGCCCGGCCTTTTCGTTTGGAGGGGGCGCGCGGAGCAGCCCATGCGCAAAGTCAGGATGGTGATCGGCAAGACCGAACTCGTGGCACGGCTGCGGGATACCCCCACGGCTGACGCCATCTGGGCGAAGCTGCCCCTGCATGCCACGGCCCAAACCTGGGGCGAGGAAGTCTATTTCACGGTTCCCGTGGGCGCGGCGCGGGAAGCCACGGCGCGTCAGGTGATCGAGCCCGGCGAGATCGCCTTCTGGGTCGAAGGCCAGGCCATCGCCATCGGCTTCGGCCCCACGCCCATCTCCCGCGCCGGCGAGATCCGGCTGGTGACCCGATGCAATGTGTGGGCGGATACCACGGACGATCTGACACGCCTGCACGCGGTGCGCGACGGGGATCCGGTCGTGGTCACGGCGTTGGGCCGGGACGCCTGACCAGCTTTTCCCACAGCCAGCCCGCCGCGCTTTCCCGCCCCGTCACCAGATAGGTGAAGCTGTTGTGATTGCGCGCGATCCAGGACAGCTGGCGGCGCGCCTCCACCCTTCCGGCCAGGAGGAGCTGGTCCCCCTGCTGCAGGGGCGTCGCCTCGTCGGGCACGAGTATCTCCAGTTCGCCCCGTTTCAGCAGGAGCGCGATGCCGGGCAGGCGCTCCTCGCGGTTGCGTGGATCGCGCCAGAGATCGCCCACGCTGACGGTCTGGCCCTCCCCGAGGCCGGCGTACAGCGCCGGCGCCTCGGTCGCGCTGATGGTCAGGCCCCAGGTCTCCGGCGCTTCATCGCCCACGATGCCGCCGAGCCGGCTCACCAGCTGGTTGGCCCAGTCATTGCCCTGCCTGCGCGCTAGATCGAGGAATTCCGTGAGGAGCGGCGTGGTGAGCAGGGCGAAGATCTTGTGGGCGATCACGCTGGAGCGCTGCATCAGCAGGTCCAGTCGGGCGGCGCGGAACAGCGCATCGTTCTGGGTTTCGTTTTGTCGCGCCACCATGAACAGGCCAGGATTGAGCTCCCTCGCCGTCATGATGATGGACAGGTTGTTGGCGTCGTTGTCGGTGCCGGCGACGATGCCCACGGCCTCACGCACGTGGGCTTCCTCCAGGGTCACCGCCTCGGTGCCGCGGCCCACCACGCTGCCTGGCGGCGGCTGGGTGCGCACGGGATCGGCCTCCACCACGGTCGCCACCACGCCTTCACGCACCAGCCGCGCATGCACGGCCTTGCCGAAGCGGCCATAGCCGCAGAGGATCCAGCGGCCCACCGGCGGGAAGATCGGCTCGCGCAGGGGTTCGTGGGGTGCGGCGGTCATCCACTCGTAGAGCAGATACATGCCGGGGGAATGCAGCGCCATGGCCAGGCGGCCGGCGAAGGTGTCGAAGGCATTGATGATGTGATCGGTGCCGAAGGAAGCCATGTTGTCGGCGACGTCCTGGGTGTCCGCACGGCAGATGGTGGGCAGGTTGGGGCGCAGCAGTTTGCTGGTGATGGCGACCTTGAGATTCACTTCGTCGCGGTCGGTGAGGGCGATCACGCCCTGACAGTGGGGATGGGCCAGCCCTGCCCGCAGCAGGGTGGCGGGCTGGCTTGCGTCCCCACGCAGGCCGGGAATGGCCATGGGCAGTTCTTCCAGCTCCAGGGCTGCGATGCGTTCGGCGTCGCGGTCCAGCACCACCGCCCGGATGCCCGAATCGGCCAGCGCCCGCACCAGCAGGGCGCCGGTGTCACCGTAACCGCAGACCAGGTAAAAGGGTTCGCGGATGCGGCGCACGGCGCGGGTGAAGGCATTCTCCACGCGGATGGCGCGAAAGGCGGGGTCCTGAGCCGCGGCCAGGAGCGCGCCGATGGCGTACAGCCAGACCACCACCGAGGCGTAGATGGTGGCGGTCAGCCACATGCGCTGGGCATCGGTGAAGGCATAGGGCAGCTCGCCGAAGCCGATGGTCGTGGCGGTGTAGCTCACGATGTAGAAGGCGTGGAAGAAGCTCACGTGCCATGGCCGGCCTTGGGCGTCCACGCCCGGGATCAGCACCAGTCCCAGCACCGCGATGGCATAGACCAGGATCAGCAGGACGAGCGGCGTGCGCAGACGGCGCAGCAGCAGGAACAGCGAGTTCTGCATGGGGCCGGCTTCAGCGGCGGATGGAGAGGGTTTCGGCGATGAACAGGACCACGGACGTGAGGTTGGCCAGCAGTGCGCCGCCGGAAAGCGAGACGATGGCGGTCATCAGATGGGAAGTGAGGCCGCCCGCCACGTGCTCGGCATAGGCCCACACGATGGCCGCGGCGATGAGCTGCAAATCCGCGACCAGGCTGGTGGCCAGCAGCACCGCGCCCAGGTGGGTGCGGTCGCCGAGCTTGAGCACCGTGGCGATGAGGCTCACCACCAGGGCGGCGTACAGCTCGTAGATGCTGTGGTGGGCCGGATTGTCGATCTCACCCACGTAGAAGCCGAAGTTGAGGGTCAGGGCGAGAACGATGAAGAATGCGAAAACGACTTTTTCCAGGTTCATCGGGCGGTTCCTCCTCGGGGCCACAGTGTAGCCGTATTTTCCACCGTAGCGGTATTTTCCACCGCCGGCAGCGGCGGCGCACGTGCTAGCATATCGGGCCGGAACCATCGCAACCCGGCCTGCTCCGGCGGGAGAGGGGCGGGGCCGCTCCCCATCCGCCCGCGCAGGGGTGGCATTCGCTTCCCATGGGCAGACGGGATCAGTTCATCCATCACCGGAGTTTCGTGCCGCCATGCAACAGTCGCCTTTCGCCCAGACCCGTAAACGCGACGGACGCATCGTCCCCTTCGATCCCAGCCGCATCGTCCATGCCGTGCGCCGCGCCATGGAGGCCGCCCACGAGGGGGATCTGGAGCGCGACCCGCCACGGGTCGCGCAGGCGGTGATCGCGGCCCTGGCCGAGCGCATGCCTCGGGATCATGTCCCCCACGTGGAAGAGATCCAGGACCAGGTGGAGGAATCGCTGATCCTGTTGGACTTTCCCAAGACGGCCAAGGCCTACATTCTCTACCGCCACGAACGGGCGAAGATCCGCGAGAAGGTGAAGGAGGTCCCCGAGCACGTGCGCCGGCTCGCGGCAGAGAGCAAGCGCTATTTCCGGAACCCGCTTGCCGAATTCATCTACTACCGCACCTACTCCCGCTGGATCGACGAGGAGGGCAGACGCGAGACCTGGGTCGAGACGGTGGACCGCTACATGGCCTTCATGGAGGAAAACCTTGGTGGCCGGCTTTCCGCGCAGGAATACGCCGAGATCCGCGAGGCCATCCTCACCCAGCAGGTCATGCCATCGATGCGCCTGCTGTGGTCGGCGGGCAAGGCGGCGCGCAACAACAACGCCGCGGCTTACAACTGCTCCTTCATCGCGCCCACGCAGCTGGACGATTTCGCCGAGATCATGTTCCTGCTCATGTGTGGCGTGGGCGTGGGTTTCTCGGTGGAAAGCCAGAACGTGCAGCTGCTGCCCATCATCAAGCGGCAGACCGGCGAGGTGCTGCCGCCCCACGTGGTGGCCGACAGCAAGGAAGGCTGGGGCGATGCGCTGAAGCTGGGCCTGCGCA
>JBBINK010000116.1:0-3946 GCA_037443925.1 Betaproteobacteria bacterium | reverse complement strand
TCTCGCAGGTGCGGCCGGCCGGCGCCCGGCTGCACACCATGGGCGGGCGCAGCTCCGGGCCGGGACCCCTCAAGGCGTTGCTGGAATTCGCACGCGCCAAGATCCTCGCCAACCAGGGCAAGCGCCTGTCCAATCTGGACGTGCACGACATCATCTGCAAGATTGGCGAAGTGGTGGAGATGGGGGGCGTGCGGCGCTCGGCGCTGATCTCCCTGTCCGACTTCGACGACGACGACCTGCGTGCGGCCAAGAACGGCTACTTCTACATCACCAATCCCCAGCGCGCCATGGCCAACAACTCCGCGGTCTATGAGTCACGGCCGCGCGCGGTGGATTTCCTCGAGGAGTGGCTCGCGCTGGCAAAGAGCGGCACCGGAGAGCGTGGCCTGTTCAACCGCGGCGGCCTGCCCAGTCAGTTGCCGGCGCGCCGCTGGAAGGGATTCGAGCCCTACTGGCCCAAGAGCGGCACCAACCCGTGCGGTGAGATCATCCTGCGCTCCAAGCAGTTCTGCAATCTCACCGAAGTGGTGGCGCGGGCGGAGGATGACGAGGCGGCCCTGGCCCGGAAGATGCGGCTGGCCACCATCCTGGGCACCTACCAGTCTTCCCTCACTCATTTCCCCTACATCTCCGACGAGTGGCGCAGAAACTGCGAAGAGGAGCGACTGCTCGGCGTGTCCATCACCGGCATGTGGGACTGCGCCACCGCGCGGGATCCAGGGGTCCTGTCACGGCTGCGCGAGCTGGCCATCGCCACCAATGCCGAGTATGCGGCGCGCTTCGGCATCAATCCTTCCACCGCCGTCACCTGCGTCAAACCCTCGGGTACCGTGTCGCAGCTGGTGGATTCCGCATCGGGCATGCATCCCCGTTATGCGCGCCATTATCTGCGTCGGGTGCGCATCTCGGCCACCGATCCCCTGTTCACCATGCTCAAGGAGCAAAAGTTTCCCTACCACCCGGAAGTCGGCCAGCTGGAGGCGTCCGCCACCAGCTTCGTCCTCGAGTTTCCCGTGAAGGCGCCCGAGGGCTGCATCACCCGCAACGATCTCGACGCGCGCCAGCAGCTGGAGTTCTGGAAGACGGTCAAGCTCAACTACACGGAGCACAATCCCTCGGTGACCATCTCGGTGGCGCCCGACGAGTGGATCGCCACCGCCGACTGGTTGTACGAGAACTGGGCCATCCTGGGCGGCCTGTCCTTCCTGCCCAAATCGGATACGGTCTATGAGCTGGCCCCCTATGAGGAACTCAGCGAGGAGGAGTACGAGCGCCGCGTGGCCAGTCTGCCCCAGATCGATTTCTCCCACATCGTCGTGTACGAGAAGGAAGACACCACCAAGGGCGCCAAGGAGTTCGCCTGCGTGGCGGGCCAGTGCGAGATCGATCCGGAGGAGGGCTCCCTCACCGCGGCGCCCGGGCGCGGCTAGATGATGCGTCTGGGCATCGATCTGGGGGGCACCAAGATCGAGATCATCGCCCTGGATCGGGCGGGACGGCCCCTGCTCAGGCGGCGCCTGCCCACGCCCCGGGGTGACTATGCCGGCACCCTCGACGCCGTTGCCGCTCTGGTGCGGGACGCGGAGGCCGAGCTGGGTGCGCGGGGGCGCGTGGGCATCGGCACGCCTGGCGCCCTTTCCCGTGCCACGGGCCTGCTCAGGAATTCCAATTCGGTCTGGCTCAACGGCCGGCCGCTGAAGCAGGATCTGGAGCGCCGCCTGGGGCGGCCGGTGCGCATCGAGAACGATGCCAACTGCTTCGCCCTGTCCGAGGCGGTGGATGGTGCCGGGGCCGGTGCCGACGTGGTGTTCGGCGTGATCCTCGGCACGGGCACGGGCGCCGGGATCGTGGTCCATGGCCGCGTGCTCACCGGCCCCAATGCCATTGCCGGCGAATGGGGGCACAACCCGCTGCCCTGGCCGCGGCCAGAGGAATGGCCGGGGCCGGCCTGTTATTGCGGGCGCCACGGCTGCCTGGAAACCTGGCTGTCGGGCCCGGCGCTTGCGCGCCTGCACGGCCAGGGACTCACGGCGGCGGAAATCGTCGCGCGCGCCGAACAGGGGGACGCAGGGTGCGAGGCCATCCTGCAGGATTACGAGGACCGGCTGGCGCGCGGACTTGCCCATGTGATCAATGTGCTGGATCCCGACGTGATCGTGCTGGGCGGCGGCCTGTCCAATGTGCAGCGCCTCTACCGCAACGTGCCCCGCCTGTGGGGCCGGTATGTGTTCTCGGACCGGGTGGACACCCGGCTGCTGCCCAACCGCCATGGGGATTCCAGCGGCGTGCGCGGCGCGGCCTGGCTGTGGCAGGCCGAGGGTGACTGAAGCGCGTGTCGCGCCAGAGCGCAGGCCACACCGCGCGGCCGGGCGGGCGTGCGGGTGGGTTCCGTGTCCTCAGCCCCGGTCGGTCAGGGCCAAGGCCGCGGCAGCCGTCGCCCTCGCGCCCGGGCAGGCACAGGGCCACGACCAGCCCGGGAGCGTTGGGCACGCTTATAATGCCGGTCCCGAAGTCCTCGCGGCCACTTCCGTCCGTGCGCGGGACCTCGACCCGAGATGCGTCCTCGAACGATGAGCCTCCATCCTGCCAGCGGCGCGGAAGGTGAGCCGGCCTGGCTTGCCGTCCTGCGCGATATCCAGCGCATCATCGATGCCGCGGTGGAGGAGGGCATCGCCGCCGCCGGCAGGGCCGGACGGCGGCTCGCCTGTGCCCGGGGTTGCGCCGCCTGCTGTCGCACCCACACCGATGTTCCCGTCTATCCCCTGGAACTGATGGGCATCTACTGGTTCACGGTGGAGCGACTCGAGGAACCCCTGCGCGGGCGGCTCGAGCGGCAGCTGGCGCAGTGGCGGCAGCTCGATGCCTGCCCCTTCCTCGTGGACGAAGCCTGCGCCATCCATGCCGTGCGGCCCATGGCCTGCCGCCTGTTCAATGTCTTCGACACGCCCTGCGCCGCCGGCGAGGATGCCTGGCACACCCGGCCGGCGGACGTGTTGCCGCCACCCCAGACGGCCCGGCGCAAGGCCTTGCTGCGGCTGCTCGCCCAGCAGGGCACCCTGGACGCGAGCCAACGCAAGGCCGCGGTGGACAGTGGCGCCGTGCATGCCCTGGCGCGCAACCTGCGGCAACTGCCATGGGAAAATCTGGCACGGCGCATGGAAGCCTTCCCCGGGCGGCGCGCTGCCAGCCAAAACCAGAAAGGAGAGTCCAACCATGAGTCTTGATCTCGACAGTCTCAATGCCCGTTTCGGCATTCCCGGCCAGGTCACGTTCAGGAAAGGGCCGGGCGGCATGGATGCCGTGGACGTCACCAACGAACAGGCCAGCGCGACCATTCTGCTTCAGGGCGCGCATCTCATCAGCTGGGTGCCGAAGGGGGAGAAGCCCGTGATCTGGACCTCGCCCGAGGCGAAGTTCGCCCCCGGCAAGTCGGTGCGCGGCGGCGTGCCGGTGTGCTGGCCCTGGTTCGGCCCCCATCCCAGCGAGAAGGATTACCCTGCCCACGGCTTCGCGCGCACGGTGATGTGGGAACCGCTCGCCACCAGGGCGCTGGCGGAAGGCACCTGGCTCGCCTTCCGTCTCATTCCCACCGATGCCACGCGGGCCATGTGGCCCCATGACACGGAGGTGGTCCTGCAGATGGTGATCGGCAAGACCCTGGACATGGATCTGGCTACCTGGAACAGGGGTAACGAGCCCGTGACCATCGGCGATGCGCTGCACACCTACTTCGAAGTGGGCGACGTCCGTTTCGCCAAGATCCACGGCCTGCACATGGTGGAGTATCTGGACAAGGTCGATGGCGGTGCGCGCAAACAGCAGCTCGGGCCCGTCATCATCGGTGGCGAGGTGGACCGCATCTATCTGGACACGCCGGATACCTGCGTCATCGAGGATACGCGCTACGCCCGCCGCATCCGCATCAGCAAGCAGAATAGCCACACCA
>JBBINK010000115.1:0-7611 GCA_037443925.1 Betaproteobacteria bacterium | reverse complement strand
GACTACGCCGTGCCCGGATGCATCGCCGGCAACTCGATCGACGCCGCGCTGACGGCCTGCCACGGCGACAGCGAAGTCTTCTTCGTGGGAGGCGCCGAGATCTACGCGCAGGCACTGCCCATCGCGGACCGGATCTACCTCACCGAGATCAAGCGGGATTTCCCCGGGGATGCGCACTTTCCCCCGTTCGATCCGGCCCAGTGGCAGGAAGTGTCGCGGGAAAAGCACGTCAAGGCCGATGGCGATGCCTTCGAATACCATTTCGTGATCTACGACCGCAAGCGGTGAGCCCGGCGCTCACCCCAAGCCAGAAAGGAGACACGCCATGCCCCTGTTCCGCCTCGTGCTCGCCACCGCGCTTTGGCTCCTGACGCAGGCCGCCGCGGCCGGTACCGAACTCAACTGGTACGGTCACGCCGCCTTCCGCCTGAAGACGCCCACGGGCAAGATCGTTCTGATCGACCCCTGGATCACCAACCCCGCCAACAAGAACGGCAAGGACGACCTGGCCCGGCTGGAGAAGGCCGACCTGATCCTGATCACCCACGGTCACTTCGACCACGTGGGCAACAGCGCGGAGATCGCCAAGCGCACCGGCGCGCGCCTGGTGAGCACGTTCGACCTCGGGCGCGCCCTGGTGCAGTACGGCGGCTTCCCCAAGGACCAGATGGGCTTCGATACCCAGGGCAACTTCGGCGGCACCCTCGAACTGCTCAACGGGGAAGTGAGGATCACCTTCGTTCCGGCCGTGCACAGCTCCACGGTGATGGCGCCGGAAGGCAGCGCCGACCGGGACATCCACGACGGCGGCCAGCCGGGTGGATTTCTCATCGCGGTGAAAAACGGGCCCACCCTCTACCACACCGGTGACACGGACCTCTTTTCCGACATGGCCCTGGTCTCCCGCTATGCCAGGGTGGACGTGATGCTGGCCTGCATCGGCGGCCACTTCACCATGGATCCCCAGCGGGCTGCGGATGCGGTCCGCCTGGTCCGGCCCCGCGTGGTGGTCCCCATGCACTTCGGCACCTTCCCGGTCCTGTCGGGCACGCCCGAAGCCTTCGCCAGCGCCCTGCGCAGCCGCGGCGTGAAAGTGAAGCTGGAAGTCATGAGCCCGGGCCAGACCCTCAAGTTCTGAGGCCGTGACACCCGCCGCCTGGCTGGCTGCCCGGCTCGCGCTGCACCGCCCCTGGTGGGGCAACACGGCCCTCCTGTCCCTGTACGGCCTTGGCCTGGCCTGGGCCAGCGACGTGGGCACGCAGCCCGCCTGGCTCGCCACGCTGGGTGTCATGGCCGCAACGGCCTTCGCCGCCTGGGCGGGCAACACCCGGCGCCAACGCCTGATCGAAAACACGCCCACGGCGCGCATCGCCTCGGCCGCCCAGGGCTACACGGAGCTGGACGGCCGCGCCGCCCAGTTCCCAGGGCACCTGCTTACGGCCCGCCTGAGCCATACACCCTGTGTCTGGTACCAATACCAGGCCGAAACCCGGGACGCCGGCGGCTCCTGGCGTGTGGACGACTTCGGCGTCAGCGACGACACCTTCCTGCTCGAGGACGACACCGGCCGCTGCATCGTGGATCCCGACGGGGCGGAGGTGACCACACCGCGCAAGCGGGTCTGGACCGAGGGGGAAGACCGCTACACCGAATGGCTCATCCTGCCCGGGGATTCCCTCTACGTCCTGGGCCAGTTCACGACCCTGTCCCAGGCCAGTCCGGCCAGCGCCCTGCGCCAGGACGTGAGCGACCTCCTCGCCGAATGGAAGCGGGACCGCGGGACGCTGCTGCGCCGCTTCGATGCCAACGGCGATGGCCAAATCGACCTGGACGAATGGGAACGGGCTCGCGCCGCCGCATGGGCCGAAGTCGAAGCGCGGGAACGGGAGCGGGCGGGCATCGGGCCCCTGCACCTGATGCGCAAACCGGAGGACGGACGGCCCTACCTCATTTCCAACCACAGTCCGCACCGCCTGAGGTGGCGCTACCGCCTCTGGGCATGGCTGCACCTCGGCGTGTTCCTGGCGGCCCTGGCGGGCCTGGGCCGATGGCTGTGAGCGGGCCTAGGAGCCGAACAGCTCCCTGACGTTGACGTCGCGTTTTTCCTCGCTGGCGAACTGCAGCAACTCGAAGGGACCGAAGCCGAACAGCCGCGCCACGATCACATCGGGAAACTGTTCGATCCGGACATTGTTGATGTTCACGCTTTCGTTGTAGAACTCGCGCCGGTCGGCGATGGCGTTCTCCAGCTCGGTGATGCGGCTTTGCAGATGGCGGAAGGCCTCGCTCGCCTTCAACTCGGGGTAGGCCTCGGCCAGCGCGAACAACGTGCCCAGCCCGCGGCGCAGATCGCCTTCCGCCTGCCCCAAGGCGCCCAGATCGTGGGCCTGGCGGGCATCGGCCACGCGCGCCCGCGCCTGCATCACCTTTTCCAGCGTTTCCTGCTCGTACTTCATGTACTGGCGGCAGGTCTCCACCAGCTTGGGCAGCTCCTCGTGGCGCTGCTTGAGCAGGACGTCGATGTTGGCCCAGGCCTTGGCCACGTTGTGCTTGACCTGCACCAGACCGTTGTAGAGCAGCACGCCATAGACGGCCGCCGCCACGGCCAAACCGAGGATCACGAAACCCGCTGCGCTCACCCTCCCCCCTTTCGTTCACCGGCTCCGTCAGCCCGCCCATGCTAGCGGGCGCGCCCGAACCCGACAAGCCGGGGGGGCGGCCGGTTGGCTCAGTGCTGGGCCGATTCCTGCATTTCCTTGAGCAGGGCGTCGATCTCCGCTTCCGCCTCGAGCCAGTCCTGCAGTGCGCTGCCCCCCACGAAGCCGCGCCGTTCCGCCCGGAAGTAAGCGGCATCGCAGATCATGCGATAGCGCTGTTCGGGCGTGACCACGCCCAAGCCTGCCGCCGGCCGGGGGGAGGAGGCGGCCTCGGCCCCGGGCTTTCCCCGTGGCGCGGCGGTTTTTCCGGCCGCAGCCTTGGCCGCGGCCTTGCCCGGGCCTTTGGCGGTCTTGGTGGCCGGCGCGGCCCGGCTGGCCGCGGCAGCGGGCTTGGCGGAAGACTTGCCCGCCCGGGTGGCGGGCGCCTTGGACGTGGATTTGGCGGCCGAAGGGGTGGTGGAAGGGGACGCAGCCTTGGCTGCGGACGGGGTCTTGCCGGGGGACTGCACCATGGGGTACCTCCAGTCAGCAATGAACGAAGTCCGGACTATAGCACAGACCTATGACACCAACATGACGTCATGGTGATCCGGGCCACGGTCCCGCGACGACCCATGCAACCCTCATGCCATGCCAGGATGCGCACCGGAAAGTCCCCAGGCGGCGCTCCCCCGCCCCCGGGCCCGCCCAGGCCATCGGCACCGCGGCGGTGCGCTCCGGTCCGGTGGTTGCCCGTTTTCGTGCGCAGGACGGCCCTCAGACCGTGCCGCCCACGGTGAGGCCGTCGATGCGGAGGGTCGGCTGGCCCACGCCCACGGGCACGCTCTGCCCCTCCTTGCCGCAGGTGCCCACGCCGGGATCCAGCTTCAGGTCGTTGCCGATCATGGTGACACGGGTGAGCACGTCCGGCCCGTTGCCGATGAGGGTTGCACCCTTCACAGGATAGGTGATCCTGCCATCCTCGATCAGGTAGGCCTCCGCGGCGGAGAACACGAACTTGCCGCTGGTGATGTCCACTTGGCCTCCGCCGAAGTTGACCGCATACAGTCCATGCTTGACGGAACGGATGATCTCCTCGGGATCCTTGTCCCCCGCCAGCATGTAGGTGTTGGTCATGCGGGGCATGGGAATGTGCGCGAACGACTCCCGGCGCGCGTTGCCGGTGACCGGCACGCCCATCAGCCGCGCGTTGAGGGTGTCCTGCATGTAGCCCTTGAGGATGCCGTTCTCGATCAACACCGTGCACTGGGTGGGGTTGCCCTCGTCGTCCACGTTGAGGGAGCCGCGCCGGCGCGCCAGGGTGCCGTCGTCCACCACGGTCACGCCCTGGGCCGCCACCCGCTCGCCGATCCGGCCGGCGAAGGCCGAACTGCCCTTGCGGTTGAAATCCCCCTCCAGGCCATGGCCCACGGCCTCGTGGAGCAGGATGCCGGGCCAGCCCGGACCCAGCACGACGGTCATGGTTCCTGCCGGCGCAGGACGGGCGTCCAGGTTGGTCACCGCCTGGTGCACCGCCTGTCTGACGTACTCCTCCACCACCTCATCGGTGAAGTAGGTGTAGTCGAAGCGTCCGCCCCCGCCCGCGCTGCCCTGTTCCCTGCGACCGCCCTGCTCGGCGATCACCTGCAGGGACAGCCGCACCAGGGGCCGCACATCGGCCGCCAGCAGGCCGTCGGAGCGGGCGACCAGCACCACCTCGTACTCGCCGGCGAGCCCGGCGATGACCTGGGTGATGCGCGGGTCGGCCGCCTTCGCCATCCGTTCCACCTTCTCCAGCAGCGCGACCTTTTGCCCGTCGCTGAGGCTTGCGATGGGGTCATGGGGCAGGTAGAGGGCGGGCCGCCCGAGCGCCCCCTGCTGCCCGGCGCCCTGGCCGGGAAGCGGCACCTCAACCCGTGCCTGGGCCCCCGCCCGGGCGATGGCGCGCGTGGCCGCGGCCGCATGGCGCAGGGCATCCAGGCTGATGTCGTCGCTGTAGGCGAAGGCGGTCTTGTCGCCGTGGACGGCACGCACCCCCACCCCCTGGTCGATGCTGAAGCTGCCCGACTTGACCTTGCCTTCCTCCAGCTGCCAGCCCTCGCTGCGGCTGTACTGGAAATACAGGTCGGCGAAATCCACGCCGCGCTGCATGATCTGGTCCAGCACGGACTGCAGTTCACCCCGCGCGAGTCCGTAGGGGGCGAGCAGGCTGGCATCCGCCGTGGTGAGCAGCGTGTCGCGGGTAATGACTTCGGTGACTGGGGTCATGGCATCCTCAACATTTGTGCAGCGTGCGGTGCTTGAGCGCGGGCAGACTGTTGCGCAGGCTCTTCTGGTAATTGGGGTTGACCGCCGCGATCACCACCCCCGAGCCGCGGGGCAGGCGATCCAGGATCACACCCCAGGGATCCACGATCATGCTGTTGCCGTGGGTCTCCCGTCCCGACAGGTGGTAGCCACCCTGCGCCGGAGCCAGCACGTAGGCGAGATTCTCGATGGCCCGGGCGCGGATGAGGGTCTCCCAATGGGCCTTGCCGGTGGTTTCCGTGAAGGCCGAGGGCACCACGATGAGGTCCACCTCGCCCATCGCCCGGTAGAGTTCCGGAAAGCGCAGGTCGTAGCAGATGGACAGCCCCAGCTTGCCGAAGGGGGTCTCCACCGTCACCACCTTCCTGCCCGGCTCGATGGTCTGGTCCTCGTGGTAGTGCTCGTTTCCCAGATCCAGGTTGAACAGGTGGATCTTGTCGTAGCGCGCCACCAGCTTGCCCTTGTCGTCATAGACCACGCAGCTGTTGCGCACCTTGCTCTTGACCGTGGCCTCCAGGGGAATGGAGCCGCCCACCAGCCAGATCTTGTGCTTTCTGGCCTGGGCCGACAGGAATTTCTGGATCGGCCCCTTGCCTTCCACCTCGCGCACGTCCACCTTGTCGGTGTCCTTCAGGCCCATGATGGCGAAGTACTCGGGCAGGGCCACCAGCCGCGCCCCCTGTTCCACCGCCATTTCGATCAGACGCTCGGCCTCGGCGAGATTGGCCGGCACACTGGGGCCGGACGCCATCTGGATGGCCGCGACCTTGAAGATGCCCGGCTGGGGCTTGCTCTTGGCGAAGGCCGTGCGGGTCTTGCGCTTGGCGAAACTGGAAGTGGCTTTGCTCGTCGTCATGCGGAAGGCTTTCGTTGTGGGGGTTGGATCACTCCGGCGTGACTTCGATCCACATGGTCCGATCGACTCCACCGTCCGGGGCAAGTTCAATGCGGGCGCCATCGACGCCTAGGGCGATGAGCCAGCCGCGCAGTTCCTCGGCCTGGGCGAGGGCCTCGTCGTCGCGGGCATGGTGCAGCAGCAGGCGCGCCCGGGGCCGGTCCAGCCACAGGCGCACGGCCTGCGCCACCGCGGGCTGTTCGAGCACGGCGCTGCCGCTGCGCGGCGCCAGCCAGAACGAAGGGGGGATGGCGAACCGCTCGGCCCAGCCCACCAGGGGGACCAGACAGGCGATGAGCAGGAGAAGCCGCCTCACGGGCGCGTCCCTTCCGGCGTGCGCCCCTGGGCTGGCCCGCTCTGGCCGATCTTCACGACCTGGGGCTCGTCCCAGGTGCCCGTGACCTGGTATTCGTAGGCGATCATTTGTCCGAGGGGATCCTTGAGGAGTTTCTGCAACAGGAGGGCCGTGACCCCCACCACCGGCCCACCCAGGAAGGCGCCGGCCACCGCCACGCCCTCGCCAACGGCGGGAACGACCTTGACCCGCAGGTTCTGCGTCTCCCTCACCAGGTCGGTGCTGCCGGAGATGCTGACCACGGCGGCCGGCCCCTGCATGAGGAAATCCCTGGTGGACAGCACCCCGCCGGCGATCTCGGCCGTTGCCGCGATGTTATCAAACGCGAACCCTTCGCTGAACACGTCGCGAAAATCCAGCGTCAGCCGGCGCGGCAGCGACTGCAGGCTGATCAGGCCCAACAGCTTGCCCAGGCCGGGCTCCACCTTGAGGAACTGTCCGCTGTGGGCCTCCAGCTGCAGCCTGCCGGAAAGCGTGCCCAGGTTGAACGAGGCCGGCCCGCCCTGCCAGGCCACCTCGCCCTTCAGGCGCGCGTTGCCGCGCCGCAGGCGGTCCGGGTGCCCCATGCGTGCCAGGAAACGGCCGGCATCCTTCACCTCGAGGTCCAAGTCGAGCCGGGTGGCCGGCTCGGCGATCCAGCTCTGCCACAGGCCGGTGGCCGTCAGCACGGCGTCCGGGTTGGACAGGCGAAGCCGGTCGATGCGCCAGTCGGCCCCCCGCTTGGCCGCCGCCAGATCCAGGCGGCCCAGCTTGAGCCCGGCGATGTCCAGTTCATCCACCGTGACGTCCAGGGCAGGCAGCTCCAGATCCTTGCCGCCCGCGGGCGCCACGGTCCGCTCGGGCAGCGGGTCGGGAATGGCCAGCCGCTTCAGGCGCGCGGTGAGCCTGCCCCCGTCGTGACTGCGCCAGGCGGCCTCGCCCGCCATCTCGTCCGCATCCACGGTGGCCTGCCACTGAACGCCCTGGCTCCAGGCATTGAGCTGCACACGATGGAAGCGCCGTCCCAGGAAATCGAGCCGCCCCAGGCGCAGGTGGACGCCGGCCAGGGGCAGGCCCTCGCCGCCGCCGTCGAGCACCGCGCGCCAGCGGTCCACATCCAGGCCGGGAAGTTCGCCATCCACCCACACGCCCGGATGCACGGGCGCCGGTGCCGCCGCGGCCCCCAGGCGCAGCGTGCCTTTCTGCACGCGCATCGTCTCGCCCTGGCGCTCCCGCAAAAGCTGCGCCGCAAGCACCCGGTCCAGGCCGATGCTCACGGCATCCTGCCCGGCGTCGAGCACGCGCCGCTCCACCCGCAGGGGCAGGGCGCTGGCAGCCGGCTTGGCCAGGGGCGCGGGCAGCGTGGACTCCAGGCCCACCAGGTCGGAGGCCAGATTCAGGTTGGCCAGACCGTGTCTCCCGGCGAGGCTGAGGCTCCA
>JBBINK010000114.1:3751-7616 GCA_037443925.1 Betaproteobacteria bacterium | reverse complement strand
CGTGGCCGAGGACCTGGGCTTGCCCTTCACCGAGCCGGAGGCGGCGCTGGCGGCCCTGGGCACCGGCTGAAGCCGCGTGATCCGCCGGCGGCCGCAGGCGCGCGCAAAGCGGCGGTCGGCGCGGTGGCATGCACGCCGCGGCACAAAGCCCGCGCGCCCTCAGGGTTGCGTGGCCACGCCCCAAAGCGGATAATTGGGTCGATTATTTCCCGCCGGTCCGGGCCATCGTGGAAACGTATTTCCTCATCCTCATCAGCACGGTGTTCGTCAACAACATCGTGCTCGTCAAGATCCTCGGCCTGTGTCCCTTCATGGGGGTGTCCAAGAAGCTGGAGCCCGCCATCGGCATGGGCCTGGCCACCACCTTCGTGCTCACCGTGGCCTCGGGCGCCACCTATCTCATCAACGAATATCTGCTCGGCACGGAACTCTTCTACCTGCGCACCCTGTCCTTCATCGTGGTCATCGCGGCCATCGTGCAGCTCACCGAGATGTTCCTGCACAAGATGTTTCCCCTGCTGTATCAGGTGCTCGGCATCTATCTGCCGCTGATCACCACCAATTGCGCGGTGCTGGGCATTCCGCTGCTCAACGTGCAGGCCCGGCACGATTTCGTCGAAAGCCTGTTCTTCGGCCTGGGCGGGGCGCTGGGTTTCTCGCTGATCCTGGTCGTGTTCGCGGCCATGCGGGAGCGGCTGGAAGGCGCCGACGTGCCGCAACCGTTTCGCGGCACCGCCATCGCCATGGTCACCGCCGGACTCATGAGCCTGGCTTTCATGGGGTTTTCCGGACTGGTCAAATGAGTCCCGGCGAGTGAACACCGAGCCATGCTGAGCGCCCTTCTGGTCATGGCCGGTCTCGGCCTCTTTCTCGGCTTCGCACTGGGTTATGCTGCCGTGCGCTTCCACGTCGAATCGAGCCCCCTGGTGGACAAGATCGACGCCATCTTGCCCCAGACCCAGTGCGGCCAGTGCGGCTATCCCGGCTGCCGCCCCTACGCCGAGGCCATCGCCAAGGGTGAAGCGGACATCAACCAGTGTCCACCCGGGGGCGAGGAAGGCATCCGCAAGCTGGCCGAGCTGCTGGGCGTGGAGCCCAAGCCCCTCAATGCCGCCCACGGCCAGCCGAAGCCGAAGTCGGTGGCGGTCATCGACGAGAACCTGTGCATCGGCTGCACCCTGTGCATCCAGGCCTGCCCCGTCGATGCCATCGTCGGCGCCGCCAAGCAGATGCACACGGTGATCGCCTCGGAATGCACGGGCTGCGAACTGTGCGTGGCGCCCTGCCCCGTGGACTGCATCCGGATGGTGCCGGTGCAGGAGACCATCGCCACCTGGAAGTGGAAATATCCCGTGATCCCGCTCAAGGCGGCATGACCCCATGCGCCCGCTGTTTCCCTTTCCCGGCGGGGTGCACCCGCCCGAACACAAGACCGAATCCAACACGCGCCCCATCGGCCGGGCGCCCTTGCCGCAGCGGCTGACGGTTCCCCTGTCCCAGCACATCGGCAATCCGGCCAAGGCAGTGGTGGAACCCGGACAGGTGGTGCTCAAGGGCCAGATCATCGGCAAGGCCGACGGCTACATCTCCACCGCGGTCCACGCCCCCACCTCGGGTCGGGTGGTGGCGGTGGAGCCCCGGCCCGTGCCTCATCCGTCGGGGTTGTCCGCCCCCTGCGTGGTGATCGAAAGCGACGGCGAGGATCGCTGGGCGGAACGCACGCCCATCGACTACCGCAAGCTCGACCCCAGCGAAGTGCGCAACCGCATCCGCGACATGGGGCTGGCGGGCCTGGGCGGCGCCGTGTTTCCCTCCTACGTGAAGCTCAACCCGGCCCCGGCAGCGGCCATCCCGGTGCTGGTGATCAACGGCTGCGAATGCGAACCGTGGATCACCTGCGACGACGTTCTGATGCGGGAGCGGGCGGCGAGCATCGTGGAAGGCGCGCGCATCATGCAGTACCTGCTGGGCGCGCGGGAGGTCATCGTCGCCATCGAGGACAACAAGCCGGAAGCGGTCGCCGCCATGAACTCGGCCTGCCGGGACACGGACTTCGAAGTGGTGGTGGTGCCCACGCTCTACCCTTCCGGCAGCGCGAAACAGCTCACGCAGCTGCTCACCGGACGGGAAGTGCCCAGCGGCGGCCGATCCACCGACGTGGGCGTGCAGGTGTTCAACGTGGGGACCGCCCACGCCCTGGAACGCGCGGTGCACCACGGCGAGCCCTTGATCTCCCGGGTGGTCACGGTGACCGGCAACGTGCGCCGTCCCCAGAATTTCGAAGTGCTGATCGGCACGCCGCTGGCGGAGCTGGTGGCTCTGGCTGGCGCGCCCAAGGACGACACCTCGGGCTACATCATGGGCGGGCCGATGATGGGCTTCGACCTGCATTCGGACCAGGTGCCGGTGGTGAAGGCGATGAACTGCGTCATCGCCCGCTCCGACACTCTATTCCCACCACCGCCGCTGCCCCTGCCCTGCATCCGCTGCACCCGTTGCGCCCAGGTCTGCCCGGTCAGGCTCCAGCCCCAGGATCTGTACTGGTTCGCGCGGGCCAAGGATTTCGGCCGCGCCCAGGAACATCATCTGTTCGACTGCATCGAGTGTGGCTGCTGCGCCTACGTCTGTCCCAGCCACATTCCCCTGGTGGATTACTACCGCTACGCCAAGAGCGAGGTCTGGGCGCGGGAGCGGGAGAAAAAGGCGGCGGACCGCGCGCGGGAGCGCCATGAATTCCGTCTGCAGCGCCTGGAACGGGAGAAAAAGGAGCGGGCGGAAAAGCTCGCGCAGAAGGCGGCCGCCTCCAAGGCCACGGCCGCCACGCCCGACCCGGATGGGGAGGCGAAACGGGCGGCGATCCGCGCAGCCATCGAACGGGCCAAGGCCAAGAAGGCCGGCATCGAGCCGAAGAACGTGGACCAGCTCCCCCCGGACAAGCTGCGGGAGATCCAGGAGATCGAAGCCCGGCGTGCCAAGCTTCGGCAGGCGCTGCAGGCCCCGCCGGAGGACACGCCATGACCTACGTATCGGAAACGCTCGGCGTCGGCGCCGTGATGGCCCGGGTGCTGCTGGCCCTGGGGCTCGGCATCGCCGCCTATGTCGTTTACTTCGGCCCCGCCATCCTGGTGAGTCTCGCGCTCGCCTCCCTCACCGCCCTCGCCTGCGAGGCCGCCATGCTCAGGCTGCGGGGCTACCGCATCGCCCCTTTCCTGAAGGACGGCAGCGCGCTGGTCACCGCCTGGCTGCTCGCCCTGTCCATGCCGCCGCTGGCGCCCTGGTGGCTCATCGTCGGCGGCACGGCCTTTGCGATCGTGATCGCCAAGCACCTCTATGGCGGCCTGGGCAGCAACCTGTTCAACCCCGCCATGGCGGGCTACGCCCTGCTGCTGGTGTCCTTTCCGGTGCAGATGACCCAGTGGCCGGCCGTGCACATGCTCGCGGCCGTGCATCTCGGCCTGGGTGAGAGTCTCGCCTACATTTTCCTGGGCCAGCTGCCGCCGGGCGTGTCCCTGGACGCCGTCACCATGGCCACGCCCCTGGACCTGCTCAAGACGCAGCTCAAGCTCGGCCACACCGTGCACGAAGTCACCCAGTCCCCGGTGTATGGCCAGGTGGGTGGGCGGGGCAGCGAGATCCTGGCGCTGGCCTATCTCGCCGGCGGCCTGTTCCTGCTGCAGCAGCGCATCATCACCTGGCAGGTTCCCGTGGCCATGCTGGCGGCGCTGTTCGCCACGGCCCTGTGGTTCCACGTGTACGACCCGGATCGCTACGTGGCTCCCTGGTTCCATCTGGCCAGTGGCGGCGCCATGCTGGGCGCCTTCTTCATCGCGACCGACCCCGTCACGGGCCCCACCACGCCCCGGGG
>JBBINK010000114.1:0-3741 GCA_037443925.1 Betaproteobacteria bacterium | reverse complement strand
CATTTTCGGCGCGGCCATCGGTCTGCTCGTCTATCTCATCCGGACCTTCGGCGGCTACCCTGACGGGGTCGCATTCGCGGTATTGATCATGAACATGGCCGTACCCCTCATCGACACCTACACCCAGCCCCGGGTGATCGGCCACGGCCAGGGAAGGGCGCGCGAGCCATGAACCCCGCCTTCGGCAACGCCCTGCGCACGGCCTTCATCCTGGTCACGTTCGCGGTCGTGGGCACCGGCATCCTCGCCTACACTTACTACCTGACCCGCGACACCATCGCCGCGAGCGAGGAGCGGGAGAAGATGGCCCTGATCAGCCAGACCCTGCCGCCCGACCTGTTCGACAACGACCTGCTCGCGGAGGCCATCCGCCTTCCCCCTACCGAGGCCCTGGGCACCCGCGAGCCCTCCTGGGTCTATCGGGCGACCCGCGGCGGGCAGCCCGCCGCTCTGGTGTTCGAGGTCGTCGCCCCGGATGGTTATGCGGGGAAGATCAGTCTGCTGGTGGCGGTCAAGGCCAATGGCGAGCTGGCGGGCGTGCGGGTGGTGGCCCACAACGAGACGCCGGGGCTGGGGGACTACATCGAGGCCGCGAAATCCGACTGGATCCGCACCTTCGAGGGCGCGTCCCTGGCCAACACGCCGCCCCTGCAGTGGAAAGTGCAGAAGGACGGGGGCCGTTTCCCTTACCGGGCGGGCGCCACGATCACGCCGCGCGCCGTGGTCAAGGCGGTCCGCCGCACGCTGGAGTATTTCGAGAAGGAGGGCGGCCAGCTGTTCGTCCGCCCGGCCACCCCACGGGAGTCGAAACGATGAGTGACGAGACGAGCTACCGGCAGATCGCCTTCAACGGCTTGTGGAAACAGAACACGGGCCTGGTGCAGCTTCTGGGCCTGTGCCCGCTGCTGGCCATCAGCACGTCCGCGGTCAACGCCCTGAGTCTGGGCCTGGCCACCACCCTGGTCATGGCGGTGTCCAGCGGCAGCGTGTCCCTGATCCGCAGCTTCGTGCCCAAGGAGATCCGGATCGCCGTGTTCATCCTCATCATCGCCGCCCTGGTCACGGCGATCCAGCTGCTATTGAACGCCTTCGTGCATCCGCTGTATCTGGTGCTGGGCATTTTCATTCCCCTCATCACCACCAACTGCATCGTGCTCGCCCGCTGCGAGGCCTTCGCCTCGCGCAGCCGCGTGCTGCCTTCGGTGTTCGATGCCTTCATGATGGGCATCGGTCTGACCCTGGTGCTGTTCGTGCTGGGCGCGGGGCGGGAGATCGTGGGCAAAGGCACCCTGTTCTCCGGTCTGGACCTGGTGTTCGGCCCAGTGGCGAAGGACTGGGTGATCCACGTGCTGCCGGCAAGTTACCCGGGCCTGCTCGCCGCGGTGCTGCCTCCGGGCGCCTTCATCGGGCTTGGTCTGCTGATCGCGGCCAAGAACTGGCGCGATGCCCGCGCGGAACAGCGCCATGCCACGCCCGTCCAGGTCCAGACGGCCTGATCCCCGGCCCAGTCCGGCCGCCTAGCCGCAGGGGCAGCCCGGCCCTGGGCCGGTTCGCCCCCGCCGATGGAACGACTCCGCAATGAACCCGCAAAAACGCCGCGAGATTTTCGAGCGCTTCCGCAGGTGGAATCCCAAACCCACCACGGAGCTGGAATACCGAACCCCCTTCGAGCTGCTGGTCGCGGTGATCCTCTCCGCCCAGGCGACCGACAAGAGCGTCAACCTCGCCACGCGCAAGCTCTTTGCCCGGGCCAACACGCCCCAGGCCCTGCTGGAGCTGGGCGTGGACGGGCTGATCCCCTACATCCGCAGCATTGGGCTGTATCCCACCAAGGCGAAGAACATCATCGCCACCTGCCGCATCCTGGTGGAGCAATACGGAGGCCAGGTGCCCGCCACGCGCGAGGCGCTGGAAAAACTCCCCGGCGTGGGCCGCAAGACCGCCAACGTGGTGCTCAACACCGTTTTCGGCCAACCCACCATCGCGGTGGACACCCACATCTTCCGTGTGGCCAACCGGACCGGCCTGGCCCCGGGCAAGACGCCCCTCGAGGTGGAACGCAAGCTGCTAAAATTCGTACCCGATGAATTCAAGCACGATGCCCACCACTGGCTCATCCTCCATGGGCGCTACGTGTGCACCGCACGCAAACCCAAGTGTCCCGAGTGCCTGATTCGCGATCTGTGCGAATACCGGCACAAGACGGCGCCCGCCTGAAAGCAGCCCGCCATGACCATCGCCACCGCCCTCGTCACCGGCCGCGCCGCCCATGAAGATTTGGCGCGGGAAGCGGTCGCCCGCGCCATGGAAAGCGCCGGCCTCGGCCATGCCAACAGCGTGTTGCTGTTCCTGACCTCGGAGTTCGCGCCCAACCCCGAGCCGGCCATCCGCGCGGCCTCGCGCGCCGCCAACTGCACCCAGGTGGTGGGCTGCTCCGCGGCGGGGATCTTCACGGAATCGGAATGGGTGCTCGACACGCCGGCCGCGGCCGCCATGGTGTTCGGAGGGCAGATCTCCCTGCTGCCCGCCACGGGTGGCCAGACGGACGAACTGATCCTAGCCCTGGCGGCGCCCAATGCCCTCAACAGCAGCTGGCTGCGGGCGCCGGGGCGGCGTTTCGGGGGCGTTTCCGGTGACGCCACGGGGCGGGGGCCGTTCAAGGTCTGGTGTGGCGGCAAGCTGGCCAGCCAGGGGCGCTGTGAGACCGTCGTGCACGGCGCCCGTGGCGCGGTCGGCGTGTCGCAGGGCGTGCGCGCCCTCTCGCCGCCGTTGGAGATCACCCAGGTCAGCGGCTACGACGTCATCAGCCTCGGGTCCCAGCCCTCCCTCAACGTCCTGGCACGGGAACTGCCGCTGGAAGTGCGGGAGCTGGACCGTCTGCCGCTGCACCTGATCATGGCAGGCGTGACCTTCGGCGATCCCGACACCGCCATCCAGGAGGGACGTTACCGTCTGGCGCCCTTGATTTCCACCAATGCCGATGACCGCTCGGTCACCCTCTCCACCCGCCTCGCCCCCGGGGAACGCCTGTTCTGGGCGCTGCGCCAGCCCCTCGCGGCGGAACGCGACATGCGCCTGACCGTGGAACGGATAAGCCGCGCCCTGAATACCCGGCCCGACTTCGCCCTGTTCTTCCCCTGCATGGGGCGCGGCCCCTACTTCTACGGCGGCATCGACCGCGATCTCGAGCTCATCAAGGGAACCTTCCCCGGGCTTCCGGTGATCGGCTTCTACGGCAACGGCGAAATCGCGCCCCTCGACGGCAGCAACGAACTGTTCCAGTATTCGGCGGTGCTGGGACTGTTCTCCGCCCATGTTTAATCCCTCCCGGGAACAGGTCCGCCGCCTGTTCATCGACACGTGGCGCAAATACCGCCAGCGCGAGCCCCTGGAAGGCATCGAGACCCTGGCGATCGAAGTCATCCTGCTGCATCCCGAATACCAGTCCCTGCTGGCCGATCCCGCGCGCCATCTGGACCGGGACTATCTCCCCGAAATGGGTGAGACCAACCCCTTCCTGCACATGAGCCTGCATCTGGCCCTGCTGGAGCAGCTGTCCATCGACCAGCCCCCGGGCGTGCGGGCGCGTCACCAGGCTTTGCGGGCCAAGCTGAAGGATGGGCATGACGCCCAGCACGCGATGATCGAATGCCTTGCGGAGATGCTGTGGCAGGCTCAGCGCCACCACACCCAGCCGGACGCCCGTCTCTATCTGGAGTGCATGGACGCACGCCTGGGGGC
>JBBINK010000113.1:0-7772 GCA_037443925.1 Betaproteobacteria bacterium | reverse complement strand
CCATGGAGATCCGCGGCCACCAGGACCGGGAGGTGGAAGCGGAAGGGGACGTGGAGGTCCGCAAGCTGGGGCTGACCGTCAACGCCCAGCGCATCACCTACGACACGCCGACCGAGGAGGTGTTCGCCCAGGGTGAGGTGCGCATCCAGACCGACAACGCCCTGGCGCGGGGACCCGAGCTGCGCTACAACCTGGCCACGGGCACGGGCGAGATGGCCTCGCCCCGCTACCTGCTGGCGGCCGAACACGCCCGGGGCGCGGCGGACAAGGCCGAGTTCCTGGGGGAAAACCGCATGCGGCTCACGGGCGCGAGCTACACCACCTGCGGCCCGGGCCAGGACGACTGGTTCCTCCGCGCCGGCCAGCTCTACATCGACCGCGACGCCAACGAAGGAGTCGCCCGCAACGCCCGTGTGGAATTCATGGGCGTGCCGCTGCTCTACACGCCCTGGGTCAGCTTCCCCCTGTCCCGCCAGCGCAAGACCGGCCTGCTCACCCCCAGCTTCGGCACCACCGGCAAGAGCGGCGCCGAGCTCACCCTGCCGTGGTACTGGAACATCGCCCCCAACTACGATGCCACGATCACGCCGCGCTTCATGCAGAAACGGGGCGTGCAGCTGGGTGGCGAATTCCGTTATCTCACACCCCACTACGCGGGCACCGTCCAGGGCGAGGTGCTGCCCAACGACAACACCACGGGCACCAGCCGCAATGCCCTCTTCCTCCAGCACCAGCAGCAGTTCGGCCTGGGCCTTTTGGGCAGCCTCAACGTGCAGCGGGTGTCCGACGACAACTATTTCCGCGACCTGTCCACCCTGGTGGCCCAGACCTCCCAGGTCCTCCTGCCCCGGGAGGGCGTGCTGAGCTACGCCAAGGGCGGCCTGAGCGTGACCGGGCGCATCCAGCGCTTCCAGGTGCTGCAGGACCCGCTCGCCCCGATCGTGGCGCCCTACAACCGCCAGCCCCAGGTGACGCTGGGCTACAGCCGCCTGGATGTCCTGGGCACGGATCTGCGCGTGGGTGCCGAGTACGCGGATTTCCGCAGCGCCGGCCTGGTGAGCGGCCGACGCATCCATGCCTATCCCAGCCTGAGCCTGCCCCTTGCCCGCAGCTGGGGCTGGCTCACGCCGAAGGTCGGGCTGCACTACACCCGCTACAGCCTGGATGCGGCCACCACCGCCCTGCCCGACTCCACCGGCACGGTGCGTCCCTACCAGACCGATGCCACGCGCACCCTGCCCATCTACACCCTCGACACGGGCCTGGTCTTCGAGCGGCAGGCGAGCCTGTTCGGCCGCGCCATGGTGCAGACCCTGGAGCCACGGCTGTATTACCTGTACGTCCCCTACGAGGACCAGAGCCGCCTGCCCAGCTTCGACTCCGCCGAGGCGGATTTCAACTTCGCCCAGATCTTTTCCGAGAACCGGTTCTCCGGCCTCGACCGCGTGGGCGACGCCAACCAGCTCACCCTGGCCCTCACCTCCCGCTATCTGGAGCCCGACAGCGGCGAGGAGCGGTTGCGGCTCATGCTCGGGCAGCGCCTGTCCTTCCGCGTGCCCCAGGTGACGCTGGTGGCGGCCGCGCCCAAGGACCGCCGTTCCGACTTCCTGGCCAGCCTGGGCGGACGGGTGGCGCCGGGCTGGAGCATCGAATCCGCGCTGGAGTACAACCCCAACCAGTCCCACACGGAGCGCTACAACGTGGGGGTGCGCTACATGCCGGCCGCGGGCAGGGTCGCCAACCTCACCTACCGCTTCAACCGCAACACCCTGCGCCAGGTGGACGCCTCCGCCCAATGGC
Organism: Betaproteobacteria bacterium; assembly: GCA_037443925.1. Classification (GTDB taxonomy): domain Bacteria; phylum Pseudomonadota; class Gammaproteobacteria; order Burkholderiales; family Thiobacteraceae; genus Thiobacter. Next base: position 5,972 of record JBBINK010000113.1, on the reverse strand, counting down.
CCCTGGCGCCCCAATGGCACGGCCTGGCCCGCTGGAACTATTCGCTGCAGGACCGGCGCCTCCTGGAAGGCATCGCCGGCGTGGAATACAACAAGGGCTGCTGGGCCCTGCGCCTGGTGGCCCACCGCTTCGCGACCGCGACCCAGCAGGCGACCAACGCATTCTTCGTCCAGCTGGAACTTTCCGGCGCGAGCAGCCTCGGATCCAATCCCCTGACCCTGCTGCGCCAGAGCATCGTGGGCTACACGCCCACGGAGCCGCAGCTTGGCACCTACTCTCTGGAAGACTACTGAACCCATGCGTCGTCTGCCGCTTCGATTTCTCGCCTTCCTGATCGCGGGCCTGTGGCTGCTGCCCGCGGCGGCCCAGGGCCGGGCCCCGGTGCAGCCGGTGGATTCCATCGTGGCCGTGGTCAACGACGAGGTGATCACCCGTCAGGAGCTCGCCGCGCGCCTGCAGATGGCCCTGCGCCAGATGAAGGCCCAGAACGTGCCCGCGCCGCCCATGCCGGTGCTGGAAAAGCAGTTGCTGGAACGCATGATCCTGGAGCGGGTGCAGCTGCAGTTCGCCCGGCAGACCGGCATCCGCGTGGACGACGTGCAGCTGGACCGCGCCCTGCAGCGCATCGCGGCGGCCAACGGCATGGGCATAGACCAGTTCCGCGAGGCCGTGGAGAAGGATGGCGTGCCGTTCCCGAAATTCCGTGAGGAGATCCGCAACGAGATCATCCTGTCGCGGCTGCGCGAGCGGGAGGCCGAGAACCGGGTGACGGTGAGCGATGCCGAAGTGGAGCATTTCCTCGCCAGCGCCCAGGGCCAGCAGAAGGGCGAAAGCGAATACAACCTGGCCCACATCCTGGTCCGCGTGCCGGAGCAGGCCAACCCGGAACAGATCCAGGCGCGCCGCGCGCGGGCGGAGGAGGCGCTGGCGGAGATCCGCAAGGGCACACCCTTCGGCCAGGTGGCGGCCGCCTACTCCGATGCGCCCGATGCCCTCAATGGCGGCGAGCTGGGCTGGCGACCGGCCGGACGGCTGCCCGATCTGTTCGTGCAGGCCCTCGAGGGGCTCGCGCCCGGCGCCGTAAGCGAGGTCCTCAGGAGCCCGGCGGGCTTCCACATCCTCAAGCTCAACGACAAGCGGGGCAGCAACGCCCCCCTGGTGGTGGAACAGACCCACGCGCGGCACATCCTGGTGAAAGTGAATGAGCTGGTCTCGGAGGCAGACGCCAAGCGGCGGCTTTCCGCCCTCAAGGAGCGCATCGAAAACGGCGCGGACTTCGCCGAGCTCGCGCGTCTCAATTCCGAGGACGGCTCCGCCGCCAAGGGCGGCGATCTGGGCTGGATCTCGCCGGGCGACACCGTGCCCGAATTCGAGCGGGCCATGAACGCCCTGCCGGTGGGCGGCTTGAGCGAGCCGGTGCAGACGCCCTTCGGCTGGCATCTGATCCAGGTGCTGGAGCGGCGCCGTCAGGACGTGACGGACGAGCGGCGCAAGCTCCAGGCGCGCCTGCAGATCCGCGAACGCAAGGCGGACGAGGCCTACCAGGAATTCGTGCGCCAGCTGCGCGACCAGGCCTACGTGGAATACCGGCAGGACGAGCGCTGAAGCCGTGTGCGCCACGCCGGACTCCGCCCCCCTCGCCCTCACCAGCGGTGAACCCGCCGGCATCGGCCCGGACCTGTGCGTGCTGCTCGCCCAGTCCGAACGCGCCCAGCCGGTGGTGGTGCTGGGCGACCGGGAACTGCTCGCCAGCCGGGCCCGCCGCCTCGGCCGACCGCTGCGGCTGGCCGACTATCGGCCCGGTGCGCCGGTGGCCACCGCCGCGGGCACGCTGACCGTCCTGCACCAGCCCCTGGCCGCGCCTGCCGAGGCAGGCCGCTTAAACCCCGCCAACGGCCGCTACGTGCTGGACCTGCTGGACCGGGCCGTGGACGGCTGCGCGTCGGGCGAGTTCGCCGCCATGGTGACCGCGCCCGTGCACAAGGGCGTGATCAACGACGCGGGCATGCCTTTCCAGGGACACACGGAGTATCTGCAGCAGCGGGCCCACACGGCCCACGTGGTGATGATGCTCGCCGGTGGCGGCCTGCGCGTGGCCCTGGCCACCACCCACCATCCTCTGCGCGCGGTGCCCGACCTCATCACGCGGGCAGGCCTGGAGGCCACACTGCGCGTGATCGACCGCGATCTGCGCCGCTACTTCGCCATCGCCCGCCCGCGCGTGCTGGTGGCCGGCCTCAATCCCCATGCGGGGGAATCGGGCCATCTGGGCCGCGAGGAGATCGAAGTGATCGCGCCGGTGGTGGAGACGCTGCGCAGCGAGGGCATGGAGGTGAGCGGCCCGCTGCCCGCCGACACCCTGTTCACGCCGGAACGCCTGGCCCGGTGCGACTGCGTGCTCGCCATGTACCACGACCAGGGCCTGCCGGTCCTCAAGTATGCGAGCTTCGGCACGGGCGTGAACATCACCCTGGGCCTGCCCTTCATCCGCACCTCGGTGGACCATGGCACCGCGCTGGAGCTCGCGGGCACGGGCGCCGTGGACACCGGCAGCCTCGCCGCCGCCATCGCCACGGCGGCGGCCATGGTGCGCGCGAGCCGATGAGCGGCCCCGTCCGCCTTCCCGAGCGCATGGCCGGTGCGGTGTCCCATAGCCCGCGCAAGCGCTTCGGACAGAATTTTCTGCACGACCCCCATTTCGTGCGCCGCTGCCTCGAGGCGATCGCGCCCCGGCCCGAGGACACGATGGTGGAGATCGGTCCCGGCCTGGGGGCGCTCACCGAACCCCTGCTCGCCGTGCTGCGCCATCTGCACGCGGTGGAGATCGACCGCGATCTGATCAGCGCCCTGCGCCGGCGCTTCCCGCCGGAGCGGCTCAGCCCGCACGAGGGCGATGCCCTCGCCTTCGACTTCGGCGCCCTGGGACCCGATCTGCGGGTGGTGGGAAACCTTCCCTACAACATCTCCACGCCGCTCTTGTTCCATCTGGCCGGCCATGCCGGCAGCGTGCGGGACATGCATTTCATGCTGCAGAAGGAGGTCGTGGAACGCATGGCTGCGCCACCGTCCACGCCCGCCTATGGCCGGCTTTCGGTGATGCTGCAGTACCGTTTCGCCGTGCAGCCCTTGTTCGACGTGCCCGGTGGCGCCTTCCGGCCCCCACCCCGGGTCACTTCCGCCTTCGTCCGCCTGCTGCCCTTGCGGCCCCTGCCCCATCCGGCGCAGGACGAGCGAATTTTTGCTACCATCGTCACCACCGCGTTCTCCACCCGGCGGAAAACCTTGCGCAATGCCTTGCGGTCCCATCTGGAACCCGTCGATTTCGCCAGCCTCGGCCTCGATCCCGGGCTGCGGGCGGAGAACCTGTCGGTCGCCGATTTCGTCCGCATCGCCAACCACGTGACGGCACGCCATGGCGGAGCATGATCCCGGCTCCCTCACCTTGAACAGCCTCGGCGGGCCTTCCGCAGAACTCCTGCTCTACCGGCGGTATCTGGACACCCTGTCCAAGGTCACCCTGCTGCTGCTGGAAAGCGGCGATGAACGCAACTGGGTGGAAGTGCTCAAGCTGCTGGTGGACACCTCGCGGGCCTCCCACTGCTGCCTGTTCCTCAACACCACCGCCCCGGACGGGGCAGCCGCGGCGCGGCTGGCGGCCACCTGGTCCGCGGCGGAAACCAGTTGGATCGCCAATTTCGGCGGCTTCCGCGTCCTGTTCTACGACCGTTACCCCAACCTGAGCGACCGCCTGCACGTGGGCATGGTGTTCTCCGCCACGCGCGGGGAATTCACCGAGGAGGAGCGGGCGCTGTTCGACCCGGCCGGCATCGGCAGCGCGCTGTGCATCCCGCTTCTGGTCAAGGGGGAGATGATCGGCTTTCTGGCCCTGTTCTCCGTGGCGCCGGAACGCGTGTGGGCCGGCCCGGAAGTGGAGGTGCTGTGCACCGTGGCCAACGAACTGTCCCTGGCCCTCGTCCGCCAGCAGACGGAGGCCGCCCTGCGTGCGAGCGAGGCCCGGCTGAAGGCGCTGGTGGGCGTGACCGAAGACGTGGTGGTGGAGTACGACGGCAGCCAGACCGTGCACCAGGTCTGGACCGAGAACACCCTGTTCCGCTCCCTGATGCCCTCCGACCCGGCCGGGCGTCTGCTGTCCGAGGTCTTTCCGGAGGAGATGACCGCCGCCCTCGTGTCGGTCACGCGGGATGTGCTGCGGGGCACCAGCCGCCACGCCGAGTTCACCCTGCATACCCAGGCCGGGCCGCGGCTGTTTCTGGGCCGGATGCAGCGCCTGCCCGGCAACGCCGAGGGGATTCCCCACATCGTCGCCCTGCTGCGGGACGTCACCGACCTGCGCCAGGAGGAAGCGCGGCGCAAGATCCTGGTGGACACCCTCAACCTGCTGGACGAGGCGGTCATCGACCTGGACCCCAACGGCCACCTGCAGGCGGCGAGCGCGGCCTGGAGCCGACTGTGCGGCCCGCTGATGGCGCCCGCCGGCGCCCACGGCCCGCTGCTGCAATACATCCAGGCCGACGACCACGCCAACGTGGTGGCCACTTTGCACGCCCTGGCCAGCGGCGAGAAGAAGCTGGCCACGGTGCGCTTCCGCATGCTGCGGCCGGGAACCGAGCAGCTGTGGGTCGAATGCAGGCTGCTCGCGGTGCAGGGGCCCGACGGCAAGGTGGTGAGTGTGCGCGGCATCCTTCGCGACGTGACCGCCATCTATCTGCAGGAAAAGCGCATCCGCCAGCTCGCCCTGCACGACGCGCTCACCCAGCTGCCCAACCGCGTGCTGTTCGAGGAGCACCTGCACCAGAGCATCGCGCGCGCCCAGCGCAACGGCAGCAAGATCGCGCTGGGCTTCATCGATCTGGACCACTTCAAGCACATCAACGACACCCTCGGCCACAAGGCCGGCGACCTGGTGCTGCTCACCCTGAGCCGCCGCCTGTCGGCGGTGCTGAGGGAATCGGACGTGCTGTCCCGCTGGGGTGGCGATGAGTTCGTCGTGCTCCTGGGCGACACCTCGGAGGAGGAGGATTTCCGCCACGTGGCGCAACGCCTGTGCGAGGCCGCGCGCCAGCCCATCGACATCGACGGCATCGAGACCCGGCTGACGCTGTCCATCGGCTTCGCCATCTACCCCGATGACGCCGAGGATCCGGAGACCCTCACCAGCCTGGCGGACCACACCATGTTCCACGCCAAGAGCATGGGCCGGAACAACGTGCAGTTCTTCCGCGAGATCCAGGGTGCGGTGCTGGACCGGGAGAACGTCCTGCTGCAGACGCGGCTCGCCCAGGCCATCCAGGAACGGCAGCTGCAGGTCTTCTATCAGCCGGTGGTGGATGCGGCCACCGGACGCATCCTTTCCCTCGAGGCCCTGGCCCGCTGGCACGACGACCAGAACGGCTGGGTGCCGCCGGATCTGTTCATTCCCATGGCCGAGCATCTGGGCCTCATCCACGAGGTGGGCGAGCAGGTGTTCGAACACAGCCTGGAACGGCTGCGCATCTGGCGGAAGAGCGGCCACGACGTGAAGGTGGCGGTGAACCTCTCACGGGCCCAGCTGTTCGCGCCCAATTTCGTGGAGCGCATCACCACCAAGATCGCCGAGTACGGGCTCAAGCCCCAGGACATCATCCTGGAGATCACCGAGAGCGTCGCCCTGCTGGACGTGTCCTACGAATCCAGGCGGCTGCAGGAGCTGGCGGAACGGGGCTTCGAACTGGCCATCGACGACTTCGGAACCGGCTACTCCGGCCTCGCTCAGCTGCACCAGATGCCGGTGCGACGCCTGAAGGTGGATGCGTCGTTCACCGCGCGCCTGGGCAGCGAAGACGGTCAGCGCATCGTCCAGGCCATCGTGCAGATGGCCCAGGCCCTGCGCCTGGAGACGGTGGTGGAAGGCGTGGAAACCCCGGAAGACTGTCGCTACCTGCTCAGCCTGGGCGTGCGGGAGATGCAGGGGC
>JBBINK010000112.1:0-7977 GCA_037443925.1 Betaproteobacteria bacterium | reverse complement strand
CCACCGCTACATCACCGACCGCTTCCTGCCGGACAAGGCCATCGACCTGATCGACGAGGCGGCGGCTCGCATCAAGATGGAGATCGACTCCAAGCCGGAGGCGATGGACAAGCTCGAGCGTCGGCTGATCCAGCTCAAGATCGAGCGGGAGGCGGTGCGCAAGGAGAAGGACGAGGCCTCCCAGAAGCGGCTCGCCCTGCTGGAGGAGGAGATCCGCAAGCTGGAGAAGGAATATTCCGACCTGGAAGAGATCTGGAAGGCCGAGAAGGCCATGGTCCAGGGCACGCAGCACATCAAGGAGGAAATCGAGCGCCTGCGGGCGGAAATGGCCGACCTGCAACGCAAGGGCCAGCTGGACAAGGTGGCCGAGATCCAGTACGGCAAGCTGCCGCAGCTGGAAGCCCAGCTCAAGCAGGCGGAGGCCGCCGGCGCCGAGAAGCGCAAGTTCAAGCTGCTGCGCACCCAGGTGGGCGCCGAGGAGATCGCGGAAGTGGTCTCGCGCGCCACGGGCATACCCGTGTCCAAGATGCTCCAGGGCGAGCGCGACAAGCTGCTGCACATGGAAGAGGCCCTGCACCAGCGCGTGGTGGGCCAGGACGAGGCGGTGCGCGTGGTCTCCGATGCCATCCGGCGTTCCCGCTCCGGCCTGTCGGATCCCAACCGGCCCTATGGCTCTTTCCTGTTCCTGGGGCCCACGGGCGTGGGCAAGACCGAGCTGTGCAAGGCGCTGGCGGCTTTCCTGTTCGATTCGGAGGATCACCTCATCCGCATCGACATGTCCGAGTACATGGAGAAGCACTCGGTGGCCCGTCTCATCGGCGCGCCTCCCGGCTACGTGGGCTATGAGGAGGGCGGCTACCTCACCGAGCAGGTGCGGCGCAAGCCCTATAGCGTGATCCTGCTGGACGAGGTGGAGAAGGCCCATCCTGACGTGTTCAACGTGCTGCTCCAGGTGCTGGACGACGGGCGCCTCACCGACGGGCAGGGGCGCACGGTGGACTTTCGCAACACCGTGATCGTGATGACCTCGAACCTGGGCAGCCAGATGATCCAGCAGATGGCCGGGGACGACTACCAGGTGATCAAGCTCGCGGTGATGGCGGAGGTGAAGAACTACTTCCGGCCCGAGTTCATCAACCGCATCGACGAGGTGGTGGTGTTCCATGCCCTGGGCGAGGAGCACATCAAGTCCATCGCGCGCATCCAGCTCGATTATCTCGCCAAGCGGCTGGCGGCCATGGACATGGGCCTGGAGGTCACCGACGCGGCGCTGGCGGAGGTCGCCAAGGCCGGCTTCGACCCGGTGTATGGCGCACGGCCGCTGAAGCGGGCGATCCAGACCCAGATCGAGAACCCCCTGGCGCGGGAGATCCTGGCGGGCCATTTCGGGCCCAAGGACGTCATCCGCGTGGACGTGCGGGACGGCCAGATCGTGTTCGGGAAAGGCACGCTCGCCAAGGCCGCGTGACGGCGGAAAGCCTGGAAACGCCCGGAAGCCTGCTTCCGGGCGTTTTTCATTGAATGGCCGAGCGGGCCGCGGACTCGCCGCTACCCTGGAACGGCCCAAGGGGATTGCGGCTTTCTTCGTATTCCTTGATCTGCGGCTGGCCGCTGGTGAGCTTGTAGATGACCTTGCCGTCGCGAATCAGCAGCAGGCCCGTGAAATGCCAGCCGGTCACCTCCACCTTACGCTCGAAGTTGAGGAAGTCGGAAAGGAAGCTGCCGTAGCGGCGGCGGTGGATCACCCGCTGGTCGATGAGCAGGCCCGTGCAGGCGGTCTTGGCCGCGATGCACTCGCGCACGCCGCGATCCAGTTCGTCCAGGCTGCCGGTGGGCGTGGGCAGGAAGCGGCGCAGCACGTCGGAGTAGTTGAGCAGCGTGACGTTGGGTGTCTTCGCCGCGTCGATGCCCAGGCGTTTCAGGCCCTCGAGGTCGGTCTCATGGGGCACGATGCGGTCGAATGCGGCCTGGGCGTCCTCGAAGCTGCGCCAGGGTCCGTGAACCACGCTCTCCCCCTTGGGGAGAAGGGCGCTGCAGCCACAGAGCAGCAACACGGGAAGCAGTCGGGCGGTCTTCATGGCTGGCGAATCCTGACGGTTGGGTGCCGCGCCCGGCCCGTCGCCGCGTGCGCGCCCAGCGCTCATGCTAGCACGGCCCGACGCTGGCGTTGGCAGCCGGTCCGATGGCGGTAAAATGGGATCCATGCGTCAGGCAAGCCACATGCTCACCGTCGCGACCCGGGGCCCAGGGCTTTATGCCTGCACCGAGCCGGTCTCGCGTTGGGTGGACAGCACGGGCATCCGGGAAGGGTTGCTCACCCTCTTCATCCGCCATACTTCGGCGAGCCTGCTCATCCAGGAGAATTACGATCCCGACGTGCAGTCCGACCTGGCCCGTTTCTTCGCCAGGCTGGTGCCGGAGGGGGACCCGCTGTATCGCCACGTGCTCGAAGGTCCCGACGACATGCCCGCCCACGTGCGCGCGGCCCTGACCCAGACCAGCCTTGCCATTCCGGTGTCGGGGGGCGCGCCCCGGCTGGGCACCTGGCAGGGCATCTACGTCTTCGAGCACCGCCGCGCATCCCAGAGCCGGCAGGTGGTGCTGCACCTGATCGGGGAATAGCCATGAACGAACAGCTGAAGGCCTACCTGGCGGCGCACCCCGAGTTCTATCCCCATGCCCTGGAGCGCGACTATCCGCGCATCCTCGAGCGCATCGTCGAGCTGTGGGGCACGGACCAGTGCGATCAGTATCTCGCCGAGCTGTCGGTGGCGGACACCGAGAAGCGCCAGGGCTTCCCGCCCGACGTGGGGCAGGAGATCCTGCGCCTGTCGGTGGCCCATGACCGCTGGCGGGCACGTCAGGCGGAAGAGCTGGATCCCTGGGCGAACGAGCGCCCCATGGACGAGGCGGAACGGGCATCGTTCCTGGCCGAGCTGGCCCGGCGCGGCGAGAGCTTCTCCCCGGATGGTCTGTTCCGCCGGGTCGAGGCGGGGCAGACCCACGAGGCGCTGCTGTTCCTGCGCGCCGGCATGGACGTGGACGTGCGCCGGTCGGATCAGTGGACGCCCCTCATGGTGGCCCTGTTCAACGGCCGGGAGGAGACTGCGCTGATGCTCCTGGCCCGGGGCGCCAACGTGCGGGCGCGGGACCGGCATGGCTACGAACCCCTGCACTGGGCCGCCCTCAATGGCTATGAGCGTGCGGTGCTGTTCATCCTCAACAAAGGCGCCGATCCCAATGCCATGACCGACTATGGCTTCACCCCCCTGATGCAGGCGGCCAGCCGGGGGCATCTGGCCATCGTCCAGATGCTGGTGCAGCGGGGAGCGGTGGTGAATCAGGCCGGCCACGAAGGCTTCACGCCCCTGCACAAAGCCTGCGCCAACGGCCACGTGGAAGTCGTGCGCTTCCTGCTCGCGCGGGGTGCGGACCGGCAGGCGCGCACGGCGAGCGGCGATACCCCGGCCAGCCTGGCGCAGAAGGCCAGGCGGGCTGATATCCTCGCGCTTCTCGAGAGTTGACAAGGAGACACCCATGCATGTGACCCTGGTGCATGTTCAGGTCAAGCCCGAGCACGTGGCCGACTTCATCGCGGCCACCCGGGAGAACCACGCGGGCAGCGTGGCCGAGCCGGGCAATCTGCGTTTCGACGTGTTGCAGCGGGCGGATGATCCCACCCGCTTCATCCTCTACGAAGTCTTCCGGGATGCCGAGGCCGCCGCGGCGCACAAGGCGACGCCCCATTACCTGAAATGGCGCGAGACGGTGGCGCCCTGGATGGCCACGCCCCGCGAAGGCGTGGCTCACCATCTGCTGTTCTCGGAGGCCGTCTCGCGATGAACTTCGCGCCTTTTTCCATCGGGCGGCTGCCCCGCATCGAGTTCGGCGCGGGCAGCTTCGCCAAGGTGCCGGCGCTGCTGGCGCGCTTCGGGCGGCGGGTGCTGGTGGTCACGGGCGGCAAGTCCCTGGAGGCCGCAGGCCATTGGGAGCGGCTGGTCACGGCGCTGCGGCAGCAGGGTTCGTCCTGGGAACGCTTCACGGTGCAGGGCGAGCCTTCGCCCCAGCTGGTGGACGACGCCGTGGCGCGCTTCCGCAACGAAGGATTCGAAGTCGTGCTGGGCGTCGGCGGCGGCAGCGTCCTGGATGCGGCCAAGGCCATCGCCGGACTGCTGCGGCCAGGCAATTCGGTGCTCGATCACCTGGAAGGCGTGGGCCCGGAAAAGCCCTACGAAGGGCCGCCGACCCCGTTCATCGCGGTGCCCACCACCGCCGGCACCGGCTCCGAGGCCACCAAGAATGCCGTGCTGTCCGTCCAGGGGCCGGCGGGCTACAAGAAGTCCTTCCGCGACGAGAAGCTGATGGCCGAATACGCCGTGGTGGACCCGGACCTGCTCGCCACCTGTCCGCCCGAACTCATCGCCGCCAATGGCATGGATGCGCTGACCCAGCTTCTGGAGAGCTACGTGTCCATCCGTGCCAATCCCTTCACCGACGCGCTGGCCATGAGCGGACTGACCGCCGCGCGGGACGGCCTGCTGCAATGGTACGAAGGGGGACCGCGGGCGGCGGAAGGGCGGGCGAAGATGGCCTACGCCGCGCTCGTTTCCGGCATCACCCTGGCCCAGGCCGGCCTGGGCTCGGTGCATGGCCTGGCCTCGCCCCTGGGGGCGTTCTTTCCCATCCCCCATGGCGTGGTCTGCGGCACCCTGGTGGCGGAGGCCACGCGGGCGAACATCGACATCATGGAGAAGCGGGACCCGGACAACCCCGCGCTGGTGAAGTATGCGCAGGCCGGGCGCCTGTTCCGCAACAAGACTCACCTGGAGCCGGTGGGTGCCCGGGTGTTCCTGGTGCACAGTCTCAATGAGCTCACCCGGGCGCTGAACCTGCCGCGCCTGTCCCAATACGGGGTGACCGAGGCCGACCTGGACCGCATCGTCGCCCATTGCCGGGGTTCGAGCATGAAGACGAATCCCATCGTGCTCACCGACGCCGAGGTGCGCGACATCCTGGTGAAGCGGCTGTGACCCTGGCAAAAGGGTGACGGCCCCGTCACCGCTTCGACGCCGCGCGTCCGCGGCGCATCCCGCCCCGTCGGGCGGGCCTCAGGCAAAACAAGCCTTTGCATTCGTCATGGGGCCTGGCATGCCCATTGCTCATGTCGGCTCGCAGATGACACCTGGAGTGCGACGGAAGGAGGCTCGATCCCATGATGACGAAACAGGACATCCCGCAGGGCGTGGAAGTGGCCGTCGAGGAGAACGAAGATGGCGCGGGCGTGCGGCTGGTGCTGGGCAGCCGCGAGACGGTGCTGCGCTTCAGCCCCCAGGAGGCGCGTGCCCTCGCCTCGCAGCTGATTCAGGCGGTCTATCAGGCCGAGGTCCGGGGCAGCCTGCAGCGCAACCGGGGCAGGGGGCTCGCCCCGGCGGCACGGCGCGTGGTGGAAGCGCCTTTCCCGGGATCCCAGGCGGCGCCCGCCGGCCAGTAACGTTGGGCCTTTGCTCGCATTCCGACGAAGGGACGGCGTTTTTCCCCGACCTGGCGGCCCACGGGGCCGCTTCTTTTTTCGGGACTGGCGCCGGCGCGGCGTGGGGGGCATAATCGGGGCCCCCTCGACCACCGGCAAAGAATCCTCCCATGGCCGACAAACTCGCCATCATGCTCCTGCATACCGACCCGGATGCCCCCCATCTGTGCGGCACCCCCTTCTTCCAGGCCGCCACGGCCGCGGCGATGGGCTTCGAGGTGGAAATCTTCTTCGCCAGCCGGGCCACGCGTCTGGTGGTGGCCGGAGTGGCCGACGCCATCTATCCCTCGGACAACCGCAGCAAGTCGGTGTACGGCTTCATGAAGGACGCCGCCGAGCTGGGGGTCAAGTTCTACATCTGCAATGGTGCGCTGCAGGCGCTGGGCATCACGCCCGATCAGATGATCCCGGAGGTGACCGGGATCGCGGGAGGGACCACCTTCATCTCCCGGGTCATGGACGACGACTGGCGCACCATCACCTACTGAGTCGCGCACGGCGCGTCAGCCGCCCCCTTTCGCTTCCGCCGCATCGCCCGGCTGGGTGCCGGCGTGCTCGCCCAGGTCCACCCGGTTGACCTGGGCCCAGGCCCGGATGAAGGCCGTCTCCAGTTCCTCCAGCGTGGCGTGGACGCGATCCCAGGCTTCCTCCCGCGCCGCGCGCTCGAGGTCCGCGGCCAGACCCTGCATCTCCCACGCGCCCACATAGGCCGAGGCGCCCTTGATCTCGTGGGCCTTGGCGGCGCAGACCGGTGCGTCCTGCCGTTCCACGGCTTCGGCCAACTCCTGGATCAGGGCCTGGGTGCTCGACAGATAGAGGCTCAGCAGTTCCTGTTCCGCCCGCCCATCGTGCCTCATCATGGTGCGCACCCTGGCGAGGTCGATGGCCTCGCCAGCCGCGGGTTTCGGCTCCTCCCGCGCCGGCTCGGGCTGCAGCCAGCCCGGTACCCAGGCGTGCAGCGTCTGTTCCAGCTGCTCCAGCTTGATGGGCTTGACCAGGTAGTCGTCCATCCCCACCGCGCTGCAACGTTCCCGGGCTTCGGCCCGGGCATCGGCGGACATGGCGACGATGGGCGTGCGTCGGGGGCGGGGGCGGATCAGCTCGCGGTGGCGGATCTCGATGGTGGCCTCCAGCCCGTCCATCTCGGGCATCTGGCAGTCCATCAGCAGCAGGTCGTAGGGGATGCGGGCCATGGCCTCCACCGCTTCCTTGCCGTTGGCCACCACGTCGGCGCGCACGCCCAGCTTGCGCAGCATGTAGGTGACGACCTTCTGGTTGACCACGTTGTCCTCCGCAACCAGCACCCGCACCGGCACCGCCGCCTTCAGCGGCAGGACGCGGGCTGCGGCGGGGGCGGGCGGCACCACGCCCAGCAGCTCTCCGAGCAGGGCCTGGAGGCGGGGCGTGCGCACCGGCTTGGACAGGGCGAGCCGGCGGCCGGGCACGATCCATTCCCGATGGGCGTGGCGCGCCAGCATGCCGGTGAGCAGGATCTGGGGCATGTGCGCCAGGGCAGGGTTCTGGTCGATGGCCTGCAGCAGTTCGGAGCCGCCTTCTTCCAGCAGGCGGGCGTCGATGATGGCCACACGGAAGGGCGCCGCCTCGTGGGCGGCCGCCGCGAGCCGGGCGTAGGCCTCCACGCCCGTGGCCACGCATGCCACCGGCATGCCCCAGTGGCGCAGGGTGCGGGCCAGGACCTCGCGCAGGCGCGCGTTGGGCGCGGCCAGCAGCACGGGCACGCCGCCCAGGCCGGCGTCCCCATCGACGCGCTGTGTGGCCACCGATTTCAGCCGTGCGGTGAACCAGAAGGTGCTGCCCACGCCCGGGGTGCTCTCGGCGCCGATGCGTCCACCCATCAGCTCGGCCAGCTGCCGTGAGATCGCCAGCCCGAGCCCGGTGCCGCCATAGCGGCGGGTGGTGGAGCCATCCGCCTGGGAAAAGGCCTGGAACAGGCGCTTCATGCCCTCCGGGCGGATGCCGATGCCGGTGTCGCTGACGGCCACGCGCAGCTCGACTTCCTCCCCGCCCAAGGGCGTGAGTCTCGCCTCGACCACCACCTCCCCGCGGTCGGAGAACTTGATGGCGTTGTCGGTGAGGTTGATGAGGATCTGGCGCAGGCGCGCCGGGTCTCCCAGAAGCTCTCTGGGCAGGTCCGGCGGCAGGTCGCAGACGAGCTCCAGGCCTTTGGCGTGGGCCCGTTCCCCGAGCAGTTCCAGGGCTTCCTCCACCGTTTCGCGCAGATCGAAGGGGACGATCTCCAGCTCCATCTTGCCCGCCTCGATCTTGGCGAAATCCAGGATGTCGTTGATGATGGTCAGCAGGGACTCGGCCGAGACACGGATGGTCTCCGCGCAGTCACGCTGCTCGGCGTCGAGCTGGGAATCCAGCAGCAGGCCCACCATGCCGATGATGCCGTTGAGGGGCGTGCGGAGCTCGTGGCTGACATT
>JBBINK010000111.1:0-8002 GCA_037443925.1 Betaproteobacteria bacterium | reverse complement strand
AAGCGAAGTCGCCCGGGCGCCCACGCCCGGCGCGGCCGCCCCGGCTCAGCGCACCTGCACCGCCACCGGCCCGGCCTCGAGATGGCCGATCTCGGCCGTGTGCTCGAACCCCTCACGCCGGAACACGGCCAGCACGTCCGCCACCGCCTCCGGCGCACAGGCGACCAGCAGGCCGCCGCTGGTCTGGGGATCGCACAGCAGCTTGCGCCGCCAGTCCGGCCAGTCCGGAGGCAGGCGCACCTGGCTGCCATAGCTCGCCCAGTTGCGTTCCGCCGCCCCGGGCGCGAAACCGGCCTGCGCCAGCGCCTCCACCCCGGGCAGGATGGGCAGCCTGTCCCACTCCAGCACCGCGCCCAGCCCCGAACCACGGCAGATTTCCAGCAGATGTCCCAACAGACCGAACCCCGTCACGTCGGTCAGGGCGTGCACGCCCTCCATGCCCGACAGCGTCGCGCCGGGGGTATTGAGACGGGTGGTGGTGGCCACCATCTCCCGGTAGCCCGCCGCATCCAGCCGGCCCTTCTTGAGGGCCGCGCTCATGATGCCCACGCCCAGACCCTTGCCCAGGATGAGGCGGTCACCCGCGCGGGCCTGGTCGTTGCGCTTGACCCGCGCGGGATGCACCACCCCCAAAGCCACCAGGCCGTAGATGGGCTCCGGGGCGTCGATGGAATGGCCACCGGCGATGGGAATGCCCGCGGCGGCGCATACGCTCTGGCCGCCCTCGAGGATGCGGCGGATCACTTCCACCGGCAGCTTGTCGATGGGCATGCCCACCACGGCCAGGGCGAGGATGGGCCGCGCACCCATGGCATAGATGTCGGAAAGGGCGTTGGTGGCGGCGATGCGCCCGAAATCGTAGGGATCGTCCACGATGGGCATGAAAAAATCCGTGGTGGCCACGATGGCCTGCTCGTCGTTGAGCCGGTACACCGCGGCATCGTCGCTGGTTTCCGCGCCGACCAGGAGATCGGGGAAAGCGCGGGTGTCGGAAACCTGCCCGAGAATGTCGGACAACAGGGCCGGCGCGATCTTGCAGCCGCAGCCGCCCCCATGGGAGTACTGGGTGAGTTTGATATCGGTCATTTCGGAAACGTGGAATGAGGCGGCACACGCCCCGGCTGGCCTGCCTGCCGGGCGGCGCAACGGTTAGAATGGCGCTTTTTCCCCTCGCGCGGAGCACCGATCGGCCATGACTGGGGCCATGACTGGCGTCGTTACCGTAGCACAGCTGGATGCCTTTGACGAGGTCATCGACGTGCGCACGCCCGCCGAGTTCCGCGACGACCACGTGCCCGGCGCCGTCAACCTGCCGGTGCTGTCCGACGAGGAGCGGGCCCGGGTGGGTACGCTCTACAAGCAGGTCTCGCCCTTCGAGGCGAAGAAGCTGGGCGCGGCCCTGATCTGCCGCAACATCGCGGACCACCTGGAAGAGCGGCTGCGGGACAAGCCACGGAGCTGGCGTCCTCTGGTCTATTGCTGGCGCGGCGGCAAGCGCAGCGGGGCCATGGCCCACATCCTGTGGGAGATCGGCTGGAAGGTGGCCCGCCTCGATGGCGGCTACAAGGCCTACCGCAAGCACGTGCTCGAGCAGCTGGCCATGCTTCCCGGCCGTTTCGCCTTCCGCGTGATCTGCGGCCCCACCGGTTCGGGCAAGAGCCGCCTGCTCGCCGCGCTGGCCCGCCAGGGTGCCCAGGTCCTGGATCTGGAACGGCTCGCCGCCCATCGCGGTTCGGTGCTGGGCAGCCTGCCCGAAGCGGCGCAACCCAGCCAGAAGTGGTTCGAGACCCAGGTCTGGGACACCCTGCGGCATTTCGATCCCGATGAGCCGGTGTTCGTGGAGGGCGAAAGCCGGAAGATCGGCAATCTGCGCGTGCCCGACGCCCTGATACAGCGCATGTGGCAGACGGGGATGTGCATCCGCATCGAGCTCGAGCCGGCGCAGCGGGTCGCGCTGCTCAAGGAGGAATACCGGCATTTCCTGCAGCAGCCCGAGACGCTGCTGGAAAGGCTGGAGGGTCTGCGCGCGCTGCACGGGGCGCAGACCATCGCCGCGTGGCGCGCCCTCGTGACAGCCGGACGCTGGGACGAGTTCGTGCTCGATCTGCTGGAGAAGCACTACGACCCGAGCTATGGCCGCTCCATGGCCCGCAACTATCCCCAACTGGAACGCGGACCCCTGTTCCGCCTCGAGGCCTGCAACGAGGCCGCCTACGACGCGCTGGCCCGGACCATGCTCGCCGAAATCGGACTTGGCAATCTTGAATCGGCCGGGAAGGCCCGGTAGGCTATAGTCAAAACAACCCTTTCCACAGGAGCACATCAGCATGAGCATCACCTGGGTCGTCGTCGCCAACGCGAGCATCGCGCGCGTGTATGAACGCAACAAGGGGCTGCATCTGGTCACGCAGCTCGAACACCCCGAGAGCCGAATGAAGCGGGCCGACCTGGTGACGGACCGGCCCGGCTACATGCAGAGCGTGGGCAACGGCCATGGCTCCCGCCAGCCCCAGACCGATCCCAAGACCCACGAGGCCGAGGAATTCGCCCTGGAACTGGCCAAGCGGCTCGATCACGAACGGGCCGAGGGCAAGTTCAACCGCCTGGTGCTGGTGGCCTCCACTCCCTTCATGGGTATGCTCAAGCAGCGGCTGTCGCCCCAGACCGCCGAGCTGGTGACGGACACCATCGAAAAGGACTACACGAAGGAACCGGACAAGGAAATCTGGGAACGCCTGCGCGAGATGATCGTGATCTGATCGCCGCGGGGAAGACGAAGGCGAAAAGGGGACGGTCCGTCCCCTTTTTTCATTCCGTGCCCAGAGTCCAGCGGCCGAGCGCCTGGTAAGCGCGGCCATTCTCCTGCGCCACCGAGGCCACCAGCACGAATTCGGCCACCGGCCAGGCAATGTCCACCGCAGGCCAGTCCTCGCCCCGGCAGCGGGCATGCCGCAGCAGGGTGAGATGGGGCACATAGGGCCGCGACTCCCGGGCAAAGCCCCGCATCACCAGGGCATCCTGGAGCGCGCTGACCAGATCGAACAGGGCGCGGGGCGGATCGGCGGGCGCGACCCACGCAATGCGGTTGTGCTGCCAGTAGCCCGGCCGGCACAGGCGCAGCTCGAAGGCAGGCGCACGCACGCCGGCGGCGGCCGCCTCGATCTCGGCCAGCCGCGTGGCTTCCACCTCGCCCAGGAAGACCAGGGTCAGATGCAGGTTCTCGGGCCGGGTGGCCTTGCCGCCGCACTGTTTGCGCATCGCACCGGCCAGCGCCGCCAGGCGGTCCCGCGTGTCCGGCTGCGGCCACAGGGCGAAGAACAGGCGAAGGCGCTCGGCCACGCTCAACCGGCCCGTGCGATCAGACAGACGGCCTGGGCGGCAATGCCCTGACCACGGCCGGTGAAACCGAGCCGCTCCGTGGTCGTCGCCTTGACGTTGACCCGACCGGGCTCGATACCCAGGTCGGTGGCGATGTGTTGCACCATGCTCGGGATGTAGGGCGCCATGCGGGGAGCCTGGGCGATGATGGTGGCGTCGACGTTGACCACGTGCCAGCCGCCGTCTTGCAACTGGGCCATCACCCTGCGCAGCAGCACCCGGCTGTCCGCGCCCCGGTACCGGGGGTCGGTATCGGGAAAATGGCGGCCGATGTCGCCCAGGGCTGCGGCACCCAGCAGCGCATCGCAGATGGCGTGCAGCAGCACGTCCGCGTCGGAATGGCCTTCGAGCCCGAGGGAAAAGGGGATGTCCACGCCCCCGATGATCAGCTTGCGCCCCTCCACCAGGGCATGCACGTCGAAACCCTGACCGATGCGCATCATGCCGGCGTCTCCTCATGGGCGAGGTGGCGTCGCAGGATGAGTTCCGCGAGTTCCAGGTCGGGCGGCCGCGTCACCTTGAGGTTGGTTCCGTCGCCCTCCACCAGCCGTGGTCTGAGCCCCAGCCGCTCCACGGCCCCCGCCTCGTCCGTGGGCGCCTCGCCGCCGGCGCCTTCCAGGGCGCGCACCAGCAGCGCGTGGCGGAACATCTGGGGCGTCTGCGCCTGCCACAATCCTTCCCGCGCGTGGGTGCCGAGGATGCGTCCCTGCCCGTCGGCCCGCTTGAGGGTGTCGGCCACGGGAATGGCGAGAATGCCCCCGACCGCGTCCGTTTCCACCTGGCCGATCAGCGCGTCCAGATGCCGCGGCTGCAGGCAGGGCCGCGCGGCATCGTGCACCAGCACCCAGTCGTCCGGCGCGACCTCGCGGGCCATGGCGCGCAGGCCGTTCAGAACGCTGGCCGCCCGGGTCTCCCCGCCGCAGCGCAGGATGCCCAGCTTGTGCCGGTAGGCCGACCAGTCCCAGTCGTCGAAATGGCTGTCGCCGGCCGCGAGCACCACGTACACCCGCCGGATGCGGGGGTGGCACGCGAGGGTGTGCAGGGCATACCACAGCATGGGCCGCCCCGCGAGCGGCAGATACTGCTTGGGCAGGGCAGAACCGATGCGGCTGCCCGTGCCGGCGGCGGGAATCAGGGCGATGCAGTCTGACATGGCTTGACCCGAAAACGAGACACCCGCCGCCGCGATCCGGCCCCGGCAGCCGGAGCGTAAAGGCCCGGGCGCCGCGGTGTCCGCTTCCGGTGGCTTGCCGCGGACGGCGCGCCCCAGCGGAAGCGCAAACGACGGTCGTCTATAGTGCGATTGAAAAGGGCCGGCTCGGCCCCATTCCCTCGGGCACAGTCACAGGAGAGGATCCCATGCACGCCGTCCGCCCCGCTGCCGTCGCCGGCACGTTCTATCCCGGCAACCCCCGCTCGCTGGAACAGGTGCTCGAGGAACTGCTCGAACAGGCGAGCACCGGGCCGGGGCCCGTGCCCAAGGCGGTGATTGTACCCCACGCCGGCTACGTGTATTCCGGCCCCATCGCGGCCGCCGCCTATCGGCGCATCGCCGCGGGGCGGGGCCGCATCCGCCGGGTGGTGCTGCTCGGTCCCGCCCATCGGGTGCCCGTGCGCGGGCTCGCGCTGCCCGGTGTGGAGGCCTTCGCCACGCCCCTGGGCAGCGTGCCCCTGGACCTGGAAGCGGCCGCGCGCCTGCGTGGTCTGCCCCAGGTGGTGGAAAGCGCGCCTGCCCATGCCTTCGAGCACTCCCTGGAAGTGCAGCTGCCTTTCCTGCAGAAGGTGCTCGGGGATTTCCTGCTGGTGCCCCTGGTGGTGGGCGATGCCACGCCCGAGGAGGTGGCCGAGGTGCTGGAGCGCCTGTGGGGCGGACCGGAAACGCTGATCGTGATCAGCTCCGACCTGTCCCACTATCTGCCCTACGAGCTGGCGCGTCAGGTGGACGGCGAGACGGTGAGCCGCATTCTGGACTTCCAGAGCGTCAGCCACGAGCAGGCCTGCGGTGGCACGCCCGTGAACGGCCTGCTGCTCGCCGCGCGGCGCCATGGCCTCACGCCCGAGTTGCTCGACGTGCGCAATTCCGGCGACACGGCAGGCAGCCGCGACCATGTGGTGGGCTATGCCGCGTTCGCCTTCGTGGAGCACGCCAACCATGTCCACTGAGGGCGAATCGTCGCGGGGCCGGATCCTGCTGCCCCTGGCCCGGGGCAGCATCGCCGAGGCTCTGGGCAAGCATTTCCCCCTGCCGGACTGGCGCGAGCCCTGGCTCGACGAACCGGGGGCGAGCTTCGTCACCCTCACCCAGGACGGCGCGCTGCGGGGCTGCATCGGCAGCCTGGAAGCCCGCCGCCCGCTGCGCGAGGACGTGCGCGCCAACGCGCTGGCCGCCGCCTTCCGCGACCCGCGCTTTCCTCCGCTGGAAGCCAAGGCGTTTCCCCACGTGCGACTGGAGGTGTCGCTGCTGTCGCCCGCGGAACCCCTGCCGGTGACGTCGGAAGAGGAAGCCTGGCAGATCCTGCGCCCCCACGTGGATGGCCTCATCCTGGAATACGGCCCCTACCGCAGCACCTTCCTGCCCCAGGTGTGGGAGCAGCTGCCCGAGCCCGACCGTTTCCTCGCCCACCTGAAGATGAAGGCCGGACTGCCCTGGGATTTCTGGGCTCCGGGCGTGAGGCTCGCCCGCTACACCGTCCGCAAATGGAAGGAACCCGAAGAGGAGATCGTCACGCCATGAGCCACGTGCCCGAATCCCATCACCCTGCCCGCTGGTGGCACGCCCTGCCCGACGGACGCATCCAATGCGACCTCTGCCCTCGCGACTGCAAGCTGCACGAGGGACAGCGGGGTGCCTGCTTCGTGCGCAGGATGGAAGGTGGCCGGATGATCCTCACCACCTACGGCCGCTCGTCCGGTTTCTGCATCGACCCCATCGAAAAGAAACCCCTCGCCCACTTCTACCCCGGCACCAGCGTGTTCTCCTTCGGCACGGCCGGCTGCAATCTCGCCTGCAAGTTCTGCCAGAACTGGGACATCTCCAAGTCGCGGGAGATGGATCGCCTCATGGATCAGGCCTCCCCGGCGGAGATCGCGCGGGCCGCGCAGCGCCACGGCTGCAAGAGCGTGGCCTTCACCTACAACGATCCGGTGATCTTCGCCGAATACGCCATGGACACCGCCGACGAATGCCACAAGCTGGGCATCAAGACCGTGGCGGTCACCGCCGGCTACATCCACGATGCCGCCCGTCGGGAATTCTTCGCCAAGATGGATGCGGCCAACGTCGATCTGAAGGCGTTCACGGAAGCGTTCTACTTCAAGCTCACGGGCGGGCATCTGAAGCCGGTGCTGGACACGCTGGTCTATCTGCGGAAGGAAACCTCCGTGTGGCTGGAGATCACCACGCTGCTGATCCCCGGCAAGAACGATTCGGACGAGGAAATCACCGCCTTGTCCCAGTGGATCTTCAGGGAACTGGGACCGGACGTGCCGCTGCATTTCTCGGCCTTCCATCCCGACTACAAGATGATGGACGTGCCTCCGACGCCCCTGTCCACCTTGGTCCGCGCGCGCGCCATCGCCATGAAGGCGGGTCTGCACTACGTGTACACCGGCAACGTCCACCACGAGGAGGGTGACACCACATTCTGCCCCGGCTGCCACCAGCCGGTGATCCGGCGCGACTGGTATGCCATCCAGGATTACCGGCTCGACGACTCGGGGCATTGCACCGCCTGTGGCACCCGCATCGCGGGGCACTTCCAGCACTTCGAGCTGGCGCGCCAGTTCGGGCCCCGGCGCATCCCCGTGGCCATGCACCCGGCCTGAACGCCCTGTGTTTTCCGGCGCCTTGGCCTATAAATGAAGGCATGAGCAGCCGACTCGTCCACATTCCCGATGGCGCCGCCCTCATCGAGGGCATGCTGGAGTTGCCCGAGGCGCCCCGTGGCATCGTCCTGTTCGCCCATGGCAGTGGCTCCTCCCGTCATTCGCCGCGCAACGGCTACGTGGCCGGCGTGCTGCGCGAGGCCGGCATCGGCACGCTGCTCATGGATCTGCTCACGGTGGAGGAGGACCGGGACTACAAGACCCGCTTCGACATTCCCCTGCTCACGCGGCGGCTGACCGTCGCCACCGAGTGGATTGCCCAGCAGCCCGAGGCCGGGCCACTGCCGGTCGGCTATTTCGGCGCGAGCACGGGTGCGGCGGCGGCGCTCGCCGCTGCAGCGCGCATGGGCAACGCCATCCGCGCCGTGGTGTCCCGCGGCGGGCGTCCCGATCTCGCGGGCGGGGCCGCCCTGCGCCAGGTGGTCGCCCCCACCCTGCTCATCGTGGGGGAGCGCGACGACGTGGTGGTGGAGCTCAACCAGGCCGCCTTCGAGGTGATGAACTGCGAGAAGAGCCTGGTCATCATCCCCGGTGCCACCCACCTGTTCGAGGAACCGGGCGCCCTCGAGGCCGTCGCCCGGCATGCGACCAACTGGTTCCGGCTCCACTTTTCTCCATGAGTCCATGCCGCGTCCGTTGCGGCGTGGTGCCCGGTGAGCCATCATTCACCGGACCATGGACTGTCCTGCCACCAAAGCCGTCTTCACCGCCCGTGGCCTGACCAAGGTCTACCGCATGG
>JBBINK010000110.1:0-8120 GCA_037443925.1 Betaproteobacteria bacterium | reverse complement strand
TCCTGCACCGCCCGGAGATCGCCGCTGGATTCCAGCAGGTGGGAGGCGAAGGAATGGCGCAGCATGTGGGGATGGACGTGCTGGCCAAGGCCGAGCCGGCGCGCCCAGTGAGCCACCCGCGCCTGGACGCTGCGGGGGCTCAGGGGCCGGCCCTGGCGACTCACGAACAGGGAGGGCGTCGAGTGCGCCGCCCAGCGGGAGCGCGCCGACAGCCATTCTTCCAGCGCCGCCACGGCATGGCGGCCCACGGGCACCACACGGGTCTTGGCGCCCTTGCCGGTCACGCGCACTTCGCCGGCGGCGAGGTCCACGTCCTGCACCGTGAGGGCGGTCAGCTCGGACAGACGCAGGCCCGAGGAATAGAAAAGCTCGAGCATGGCCCGGTCGCGCACCGCCAGCACCGTGTCGCCTTCCACCTGCATCAGGCGGGCTGCGCCGTCGGGGGACAACACCGCGGGCAGCTTCTTGTCCGCCTTGGGTGCGCGCAGGCCGGCACAGGGGTTGTGGGCAAAGCCGTGATCGCGGGCGAGATAGCGATAGAAAGTCCGCCAGCCCGACAGGATGCGGGCGAGGGATCGGCCCGACAGCCCGCGGGCATGGAGCTGGGCCACGAAGCGGCGGATGTGGTGCACGCTCAGGGCGGCAAGGGGCGTGTCGGCCGCCAGTTCCAGCAACGTCTCCACGTCGCTCCCGTAGGCGGCGACGGTGCGCGGCGACAGGCGGCGCTCGTGGGCCAGATGGGCCAGGAAGCCTTGCAGCAGCGCCCGTCCCCCGGCGGGCGGAAGATCAGCTTCGTTCACCCGCGAGATAACGCTTGAGGGCCACGCTGATGAGTTCTCCCAGACGCTTCAGATAGAGCGTGCCCATGCCCTGGTAGAAGCGCTGAGGATCCTCGCTGGCCAGCACCAGGAAGCCGAAGGCCTGCTCCGCGCGCAGGGCCACCATGGCGAAGGACTTGAGCCGGGGGGCATCCTCGCCGAACCAGGTGCCGGTCTCGTACAGGGCATGGGGCCCGCACACCGGGTTGGCCAGACTATCGGCATACAGCCGAAGCTCCTTGCTGGTGCCCGAGAACTCGATCAAGCCGGCATGGCGCTCCGTGTCTTCCCACAGGCGCATGGCCACGTGGGGCACGCCGAAGTCCTCGCGCAGGTTGTAGTGGATGGCCTGCAGCGTGGCTTCCAGGCTGGTGGCCATGAGCAGGGCGAGGCTGAAGCGGTGGATGCGTTCGCCGAGGGCATCGTTTTCCTCACCGAACTGGATCAGCTCCCGCAATTTCGATTCCAGCAGCGCATTCTTGTCCCGCAGGGCGATGAGCTGCCGCTCGGCCAAAGAAATGGTGCGCCCGCCGTGGGGATGGGGCAGGTTGATTTCGGTGAGCAGGTGCGCGTGGGTCTCGAAGAATTCCGGGTGCTCCCTGAGATAGCGCGCCACGTCTTCCGCTTCCAGTTTCATCGTGATCCTTTTTCGTTTCCGTCCCTCGAATGGGGGCCAGTATAGAGCAACAGGTCCATCCTGGCAGCGGTGGCCCTGCCCTGACCTAGAGATCGATCTCGCCTTCGAACACCGTCACCGCCGGGCCGGTCATGAGCACCGGATGGCCGTCGCCCGCCCACCGCACCAGCAGATCGCCGCCCCGGGTGGTGACGCGCACGCGATGATTGAGCAGACCCCGGGTGATGCCCGCCACCACTGCGGCACAAGCGCCGGTGCCGCAGGCCAGGGTCTCGCCCGCGCCCCGTTCCCACACCCGCAGGCGGATGTGATCGCGGCTTTCCACCTGCATGAAACCCGCATTGACCCGGTTCGGGAAGCTGGGGTGATGTTCGATCAGGGGGCCGTCCTGGGCCACCGGCGCGGTTTCCACGGCATCCACCACCTGCACCGCGTGGGGATTGCCCATGGACAGCACGCTCACCTCGACGATCTTGGCACCCACGCTCAGCAGATAGGTGGTGGCCCGCTTGTCGGTCAGGAAGGGAATGTCTTCCGGCTCGAAGCGCGGCACGCCCATGTCCACGGTCACTTGTCCGTCGTCCTCGAGGCGGGGCACGATGATGCCGGCCCGGGTCTGCACGCGGATCTGTTTCTTGTCGGTCAGGCCCTTGTCGTGGACGAAGCGCACGAAGCAGCGCGCGCCATTGCCGCATTGCTCCACCTCGCCGCCATCGGCGTTGAAGATGCGGTAGCGGAAATCGGCATCGGACACGGTGGGGCGCTCCACGAGCAGGATCTGGTCGCAGCCGATGCCGAAATGCCGGTCGGCGATGAAGCGGTACTGCTCGCGGCTGAGCTCGACCCGCTGGTGGATCGCATCGAACACCACGAAGTCGTTGCCCAGGCCGTGCATTTTGGTGAAGCGAAGATGCATGTTCACTCCTCGGGGCCGCGCTGGAAGGTGAAGCCCATGGGTGCTTCCAGCCGCGGCTCGCTGGCAAACAGGGTGAAATGGAGCACGAGCGGCGCGGACAGGCCCTCGTACTCGACGGCGTAGCGGTCCAGGAAGGCCTTGCCGCGGCTCGCCTGCTCGCTCACGAAGAAGCAGCAGGGGCCGAGGCTGCGGTAGTGCACCACTTCGCCATGGGGACCGCGCAGCGCATTGAGATAAGCCCACTGCGCCCCGTAGTGGTTGCCCGCCCGGATGGGATTGTCGCGGCTGCCATAGTCGGCATCGGCCGCGCTGCCGGCGAGGCGGGCCGTGCCCGCGGCCAGTTGCCGCATCAGCTCCCGCAGGGCCAGGGCCCGGTCCGGGCCGGCCCCCTGTTCCAGCACCCGCAGAAAGCGCTGCGCGCGCCCGTGGCCCTGGGCCGCGGCCTGCGCGAACCAGGTCTTGGCCTCGTCTTCGTTCGCGTCCACGCCCCGCCCGTCAAGCAACAGGCGGGCGAGGAAATACTGGGCCTCGCGATGCCCGGCCTCGGCGGCGCGCCGCAGCCAGCGCGCGGCCTCGGCGAAATCCCGGTGGGGCTCGGCACGGATGTGATGCAGCCCGAGCTGGAACCACGCCTCCGCACCGCCCTCCTCTGCTGCCCTGCGCAGCCATTGCAGGGTGGCCTCCAGGTCCTGCCCCTCGCCCTCGGTTTCGTAGAGCTGCGCCAGGCTCAGGCGGGCGCCCTCGTGCCCCGCCTCGGCGGCCCGGGCAAGCAGCTTCAGGGCTTCCTGGCGATCGGCCACCACGCCCTCGCCCTTGCGGTACATCTCGCCCAGGGCGAATTCCGCCTCGTGCACCCCCGCCTCCGCCAAGGGGGCGAGCAGGACGAAAGCCTGGGCCCAGTCCCGCGCCCGCCAGGCGGCAAGCCCCTGCTCGAGATCGTCGGCCCACGCCGCGCCCCAGAGCGCGGCCGCGGCCAGCGCGCTAAGGACGCGCATTCCCGATGAGCGCCACATAGTCCTTGTACAAGCAGCGGTCCATCACCACGAACAGGCCCGCCTCGCGCGCGCGCTGGGCGGCCGCCTCGTTGACGATGCCTTCCTGGATCCAGATCGCCGGAATCCCGAGCCGGATGCAGTCGTCCACGATGGCATCGAGGTACTCGGGGGCGCGGAAGACGTCCACCAGATCGACGGGTTCCGGCACCGAGGCGAGATCGGGATAGGCTTTCTCGCCCAGCACTTCGGCCACGCCCGGCCGCACCGGGATGATTCGGTAGCCGAATCCCTGCAGCGCGCGGGCCACGTAATGGCTGGGCCGGTCGGGCCTGGGCGACAGCCCCACCACGGCGATGGTCCTGACCGCCAGCAGGCGCGCGCGAATGGCCTCCGGCGGCGGGTTGACGAAGCTCATCAGGTTTCCTTTCCCGCCGGGACGATACCCCAGGCGGCCAGATGCCGGTCGCTCACCGGCTCGACGCGGAAGTGGCCCAGGCCCGCGGCCGCGAGCTGGGCCGCGACTTCCCTGGGCTGGTAGGCGGCGAGCAGCGAATTGAAGAAATCCTTGCGCAGCACCGCCGGAGCCTGCGCGGCATACAGCGCGGTCAGCCGCTCGGCCTCCTTGATGGAATGGGGGCGCATCAGATCCATCACGAACACGGGCGCGCCCGGTCGCGCGGCGGCACGCACCGTGGCCCACAGCACCGCGGGATCGGCCAGGTGATGCAGCAGGCTGTTGGAGATCACCGCGTCGTGGCCGCCGTCGAGCCTGGCGGGCAGACGCAGGGGCACAAGCCGCACGCGCGCCGCAAGCCCCTCGTCCTCCACGCGGCGTCGGGCCAGATCCAGCATGGGGCCACTGCCATCGATGGCCGTGATGAGCGTGGCCGGGTAGGCGCGCGCGAAGCGCACGGTCACATCGGCAGGCCCGCAGCCCAGGTCCAGCACGTGGCCGCGTTCGAAGCCGGGAAACCGTTCCCGGAAATGGCGCACGAAGGCCTCGTGGGGTTCGGAGAAGTCCGCCTGCGCGTAGGCCCGGGCCTGTTCCGGGTCGTCCATCAGTTCGGGTTCGGGAATGCGCCGCATGGGGAAAGCATAACCCAGACGGGAACGGGCCGGGTCCACCGCCTCAATACAGCCGCGGCATGCCGGGCGGGCGGGTCTTGAAGCGCTTGTGCAGCCAGAAATACTGCTCGGGCAGCTCGCGCACCCGCTCCTCGATGAAGGCATTCATGCGCCGTGTATCCGCCTCGACATCGTCGGTGGGGAAATCCTGCCACGCGGGATAGAAGCGCAGCACGTAACCCCGTCCACCCGGAAGCTGCCGCGTCACCACCGGCACCACCACCGCGCGGCCCATGCGCGCAAGCCGGGACAGCCCGGTGATGGTCGCCGCCGGCACGCCGCAAAACGGCACGAAGATGGAATCGCGGGGTCCGAAGTCCATGTCGGGGAGATAGTAGAACGGCACGCCCTGCCGGATCACCTTCACCACCTCGCGCACGCCATCCTGCCGGGAGAACAGCCGCTGCTCGTTGAACCGCGTCCGGCCCCGCAAGAGCAGGCGGTCGAACACGGGATTCTTCTGGGCGCTGTACATGGAGGCCGCATTGGCCTCGAGGGCGAGCCGCGAGCCGCCCATGTCCAGCCCCACGAAATGGGGCGCGAACCAGATCACCGGCCGGCCGCGCACCGCTTCCCAGTGTTCACGGCCTTCGATGCGCACCAGGCGACGGATGCGCGCGGCGGAGGACCACCACAGGATGCCCCGTTCCAGGAAGCTGCGGCCGAAGGCGCGGAAATGCCGGCGCACCAGCCGTTCCCGTTCCGGTTCCGACAGGCCGGGGAAGCACAGCCCCACGTTGATCCGGGCCACCTGCCGGCGCTCGCGCCCGAACAGGTAGAACAGCCAGCCGAGCCCCTGTCCCAGGGGATTGAGCAGGGTCAGGGGCAGAAAATGCAGCAGCCATACGGCGAAGATGGCAGCCCGCACCATCACGCGCCGCTCCCCGCGCCCGCGGGCACCTTGTAACGGTTGTAGCTCCACAGATACTGGCTGGGCCGCAGGCGGATCAGGGCCTCGATGGCCTCGTTGAGCGTGCGCGCATCGGCCGCAGGCTCGCCGGTGAAGGGACGCTCGAGGGGGCGCACCGTCAGCCGGTAGCCCCGGCCCTTCTCCAGCCGCTCGGCAAAGGCCAGTAGCACCGTGGCGCCGCTTTTCACCGCCAGCCGCGAGGCCAGGGTCATGGTGTAGGCGGGACGGCCGAAGAACGGCGCCCACACGCCCTCGCCCCCGCTGGGCACCTGATCGGGCAGGATGCCCACCGCCTCGCCCCGCCTCAAGGCGGCCAGCAGCTTGCGCACGCCGGCCACGCCGGTGGGCGCGAGCGCAAGCCCCCCGCGCCGCCGACCGGCGCCCATGGGTGCCTCCAGCCAGCGCAGCCGGGGCGGGCGGTAGAGCACGGTGAGCGGCATGCGGCTCGCGGCATACTGCGCCGCCACTTCGAAGGCACCCAGATGGGGCGTGAGGAAAAGCAGGCCCCTGCCGCTTCGCCGTGCCGCTTCCACGTGTTCCCAGCCTTGGCAGTCGCGCACGAGTTTCACCACTTCGGGCAAGGGACGGCCCCAGATCGCCAACAGCTCGGTCACCGCCTTGCCCGCCTCGGCGATGGCAGCACGCAGAAGCCGCCCCGATTCGTGCCGGGGCGCGATGCCGCTGGCTTGGAGATTTTCCCGCAGGCGGCGGGCGTAGGCCGGGGAGGCGAGATAGACCGCCCAGCCCAGCATCGCGCCCAGTCCGTGCAAAACGCGCAGGGGAACGAAGCCCGCCAGACGCATCCACGCGGGCACGTCAGCCCCGCGCTTTGGCTTGGTCGGGACCAATGTGGTATCCTGCTGAATTCTTGCGAACTTCCGGAAAAGAAAGCGAAAAATGAGCGATTTCCTGTTCACCTCGGAGTCGGTGTCCGAAGGCCACCCGGACAAGGTGGCCGACCAGATCTCCGATGCGATCCTGGACGCGATCTTAACCCAGGACCCCCATTCCCGCGTAGCCTGCGAGACCCTCGTGACCACCAACCTGTGCGTGGTGGCCGGCGAGATCACCACCGGAGCCGTGCTCGACTATGCCCAGATCGCCCGCGAGACCATCAAGCGCATCGGCTATGACGATCCCGCCATCGGCTTCGATTACGAGACCGCGGCGGTGATGACCACCATCCACAAGCAGTCCCAGGACATCGCCATGGGCGTGAACGAAGGCGAGGGCCTGTTCCTGGACCAGGGCGCGGGCGACCAGGGCCTCATGTTCGGCTTCGCCTGCGACGAGACCCCGCAGCTCATGCCCATGCCCATCTACTATGCGCACCGCCTCATGGAGCGCCAGGCGGAGCTGCGCAAGGATGGGCGGCTGCCCTGGCTGCGGCCCGATGCCAAGTCCCAGGTGACCATCCGCTACGTGGACGGCAAGCCCTCCACGGTGGACACGGTGGTGATCTCCACCCAGCACCATCCGGAGGTCTCCCACGCCGTGCTCACCGAGGCCGTGATCGAGGAAATCGTCAAACCGGTCATCCCCGAGGCCATGCGCAAGGACACCCGCTATCTGGTGAACCCCACGGGCCGTTTCGTCATCGGGGGCCCCCATGGCGACACCGGGCTCACCGGCCGCAAGATCATCGTGGACACCTACGGCGGGGCGGCCCCCCATGGCGGTGGCGCCTTCTCCGGCAAGGATCCCTCCAAGGTGGACCGCTCGGCGGCCTACGCCGGCCGTTACGTGGCCAAGAACATCGTCGCCGCGGGGCTGGCGCGGAAATGCCAGGTGCAGGTGGCCTATGCCATCGGCGTGGCCAAGCCCGTGTCCCTGATGGTCAACACCTTCGGCACCGGCAGGATCTCCGACGAACGCATCGTCAAGCTGATCGAAAAACACTTCGATCTGCGGCCCAAGGGCATCATCCAGACCCTTGATCTGCTGCGCCCCATCTACACCCGCACGGCGGCCTATGGCCACTTCGGCCGGGACGAACCCGAATTCACCTGGGAAAACACGGACAAGGCCGAAGCGCTCAAGGCCGACGCCGGGATCTGAGCAGACGCCGGATCCTGCCCACACGAACCGGAAGGGGAACACGTTCGAGGTATGGGTTTGAATCATTGAGGAGTGACGCCTGAAGGGCACGCTCGCCGGGATCGGGTTTCCCCTGGCGTGCGCTTCGGGCAGGTTCCCCGCCGAGGGGCGCTGCGACCGGCATGCCGGCCAGGCTCGGCGGGGCGGTTTGCTGATGGCAACGGCGCCCGTTCATGATCAAGGAGAGCACGATGAACGCACCTGCCCACTTCACCGACTTTCGCATCGCGGACCCCGCCCTGGCCGAGTGGGGGCGTAAGGAGATCGCCATCGCCGAGTCCGAAATGCCGGCGCTCATGGCCATCCGCGAAGAGTATGCCCAAAGCCAGCCGCTCAAGGGCGCGCGCATCTCGGGCAGCCTGCACATGACCATCCAGACCGCGGTGCTGATCGAAACCCTCACCGCCCTCGGGGCCCAGGTGCGCTGGGCCTCCTGCAACATCTTCTCGACCCAGGACCACGCCGCCGCCGCCATCGCCGCCCGGGGCATTCCCGTGTTCGCCTACAAGGGCGAATCCCTCGAGGAATACTGGGACTTCACCCACCGCATCTTCGACTGGCCCGACGGCGGTTACGCCAACATGATCCTCGACGACGGTGGCGATGCCACGCTGCTTCTGCA
>JBBINK010000109.1:0-8172 GCA_037443925.1 Betaproteobacteria bacterium | reverse complement strand
AACAACACCAACCCGACGGATTTTTCGCTGAGCAAGACTTACCGGGAAACTCTGCCACAGGTGGGGATACGCTATCGCCTATCCGACACGAACTCGGTCTTTGCCAACGCAGCCCGGAATTTCCGGGCCCCACAGAACTACGTTCTGTATGAGGCGAATCAGGCTGGCCGAACGCGCGACCTGGAAGGAGAAACCTCGACGAATATCGATCTCGGGTTCCGCCATCAATCGGGCCGGATGAACCTGTCCGCCACGCTGTTCTGGATCGATTTCAAGAACCGCATGGCTTTGGTGCGCGACCCGGACGGCACTTCGCGCAACTACAACGCCGGCGATGTACGCACCAAGGGCTTCGAGCTCGAAGCGGGCACCAAGCTCGCCTCGGCGTGGCATCTGTATGGTTCGCTGTCCTACACCGACGCGGAGCAAAAGACCAACTTCACCACCGCAAATTCTTCCAATGTCCTCGTCACCCTGCCGACCGCCGGCAAGACCTTCGTCGACACGCCGAAATGGATGGCCGGCCTTGCGCTGCGCTACGATTCCGGGCCTTGGTTCGGCGGCGTGGACGTGAAGTACAGCGGCAAACGCTATTCGACCCTGATGAATGACGAGGAGATCGACGGTTTCGTGACCGTGGATGCCAATCTCGGTTACAAACTGGCCAATGCCGGCTTCATGAAGAATGCGCGCCTCCAGCTCAACGTGCTCAATCTGTTCGACGAAAAGTATCTGGCCCAGATCACCAGCACGCAACTCAATGCCATGGCTTATAGGGATTCTGCCGGCAACGTCCTGGCCGGGAGCACCCCATACTATGCACCCGGCGCGCCGCGCTTCGCGAGCTTGACCTTGACGGCTGACTTCTGAGGGGCATGACCATGAACCTGGAGTATTTCCATCAAGCCACCTTTCTTTTCCTTTACCTCGGGGCAGCGCTTGTTACCTTCGTACTTGTCGAACGAGGTATTTACTACCTCGCGGCTACGCGGGATACCGAGCGCCTGATGGCCGGGAAAAACGTGCAAGCCGAAGGTCCCGTAGCCGAACTCGCCCGCGCGCTTACGGATCCTCGCCTCAAGACAAGTTCGCGAACGATGTTCGAAGACATCACAGAAGCCGCCTATTTGCGTGCACGTAGTGGACTCAAGTCGCGCTTGTGGCTGTTCGACACTGTCGTTACCGCAGCCCCTCTTCTCGGCTTGTTGGGCACTGTTCTCGGAATCATCGATACCTTTTCGGCTCTTGCCCGCTCCGGCATTTCCGACCCGGGGGCAGTCAGTTCAGGCATTGGCAGCGCCCTGTATGCCACGGCTCTCGGCATCGCGGTCGCTCTATATGGCTTGCTGTCCCTGAACTTCTTCCGGGCGCTCCTGGAACGGCTTTCGGATCGTTTCAAGGACATGATTCTTCGCGGGCTCGATCACGGGGGCCACGATGCCGAAACATCACCCGACTTGGCTCGCGTTGCTGCTTAGCCTGCCGGCGGCATCATCTTGGGCGATCGGCCTCGCCGCCGGTCCCATGGTGGGGCCAACGGCGATGCGTGCTGCGACGGTGTGGGTCCAGGGCCAGGCGCCAGGGCTCGCAAGGGTGGAATATTGGCCCGCGGGAAAGCCGGGCAAAAGGCGACTTACCGCACCGGTCACGTTGACGGGAACACAGGATTTCGTCGCGCACCTCCCGATTTCGGGGCTCGAGCCCGGAACGCGTTACGAATACCGCATATTGATCAATGGCCAGCCCGTTAGTGGCGCACACATTCTCTCAACACAGCAACTTTGGCAATGGCGTGCCGACCCACCTGAGACCCGCGTAGTGCTCGGCTCGTGTGCATACATCAATCAGGCCCTATACGATCGGCCTGGCAAACCATACGGGAAATCCCTGACGATTTTCCGGTCAATGGCCGCGGCCAAGCCCGATTTGACTCTTTGGCTGGGGGACAATGTCTATTACCGCGAGGCGGACTACGACAGCCCGGCCAGCATGGCAGCGCGCTGGCGTCATGATCGAAAAGTTCCCGAACTGCAAGGTTTGCTGGCCATTGGCAATCACGCGGCGATCTGGGACGATCACGACTACGGCCCCAACGATGCCAATAGCAGCTTCGTTCTCAAGGAACATGCTTTGGAGCTGTTCAAACGTTACTGGGCGAACCCGAGCCACGGCCTACCCGGCGTACCGGGCATCTTCACAAGCTTTCGGCACGGTGATGCCGAGTTTTTTCTCCTTGACAACCGCTGGTATCGTGATGCCGACAAGCTCACTGACGACAAAAAGACGATGTTCGGTGAGCGCCAGTTGCGTTGGCTGAAGAACGCACTCGTCAACTCCACCGCCACGTTCAAATTCATCGTGGCTGGGAGCCAGATGCTCGACCGCAGCAGCCCGTTCGAGGGTTGGCGCCATTTTTCTGCCGAGAGGGAAAACTTCCTCGACTGGCTGGGCCGACAGCGTGTGAATGGGGTTTTCTTTCTTTCAGGGGACCGTCATCGGACTGAACTGCTGCGGTGGGAACGTCCAGGGCTTTATCCCCTTTACGAACTCACGTGCTCGCCGCTGACCGCCGGTTCCTACGACCTGGCCAAGGTGCCGACCGATCCCGGTCTGGTAGAAGGGACACGGGTCGGCGAGCAAAATTTCTGCTCCCTCGATATCACGGGCCCGGGCTCCAACCGCGTACTGACTGTCCGCTCCTTCGCTGCCGATGGGCACGAACTGTGGCGCCGCAGTATCCCAGCCGCCGAGTTGACAGGGCCAGCCCCTGGCGACCGATGATTGGTCGTGAAGCCAGAGCAGGAAAGGCGACCGGCGCCAAGCCATAAGGTCATGCATCGGCCAGGAGCGATGGCCCCCGACCCACGCTGTAGGCCTCGCCCACCCTGCCTGTATGTCTACCGGAAGGGAAAAGCCCGGAGCATGGCCGGGCTTGGGATGGATGGTGGAGCGGAGGAGGATCGAACTCCCGACCTTCGCATTGCGAACGCGACGCTCTCCCAGCTGAGCTACCGCCCCACGCGAGGGCATCATTTTATGGGCAAAGGCGTTCCGCGTAAATGGTGCCGGCTGGTATCATGTAGGCACGTCTATGACAGACGGATTTGTTCAACTGGAGAAGGAGACTCGCTCATGAACACACATCACACTTGGACGGCATCCCTGGCACGCGCGCTCTGGGTGGCCGTGGCCTTGTTCGCCGTCGCCGGCTGCGCCCAGCAGGCGACCAAGCCCGAGAAGGCGGGCTTCGTGATTCAGGTCAGCGACAACGACCCGGCCAAATGGAATCTGGCGCTGAACAATGCCAAGAACGTGCAGAAGGATCTGGGCGCGGACAAGGCCGAAGTGGAGATCGTGGCCTATGGCCCGGGCCTGAACATGCTCAAGGCCGAGTCCGAGGTGGCCAACCGCATCCAGGATGCCCTGAAGGACGGCGTGAAAGTGGTGGCCTGCGGCAACACCATGAAGGGGATGAAGGTGACCAAGGAGGACCTGGTTCCCGGCGTCGACGTGGTCAAGGCCGGGGTGCTGGAGATCGGCGAGAAGCAGCGCGCGGGGTGGACCTACATCCGTCCCTGAGCCCGTCGGGCCCGTCGCAGCGAAAGCCGGCCGCGTGCCGGCTTTTTCATGCCCGCCGCGCCCAGCGCCACAGCAGCAGGCCGGCGGCGATCATGGGCACGGACAGCCACTGCCCCATGGAAAGCCCCAGGGCGAGGGTGCCCAGGAAGCGGTCGGGTTCGCGGGTGAACTCCACCAGGAAGCGGAAGCTGCCATAGCCCAGGAGGAAGGCGGCGGACAGCCGGCCGAGCGGCTGGGGACGGCGCGCGAGCCACCACAGCAGCGCGAACAGGACGAGCCCCTCCAGGGTGAATTCATACAGCTGCGACGGGTGGCGGGGCAGGTCGTCCACCTGGGGAAAGATCATGGCCCAGGGCACGTCGGTGGGCCGCCCCCACAGTTCCCCGTTGATGAAGTTGCCGATGCGCCCGGCGCCCAGCCCCAGGGGCACCAGGGGCGCGATGAAATCGGTCACCGTCAGCCAGGACACGCGATGCCGGCGGGCGAAGAACACCATCGCGATCAGAACGCCCAGGAAGCCGCCATGGAAACTCATGCCGCCCTCCCACACCCGCAGGATGGCGAGGGGGTCGGCGAGATAGTTGGCCGGCTTGTAGAACAGCACGTAGCCCAGGCGTCCCCCCAGCACGACGCCGAGCACCCCGTAGAACAGCACGTCGTCCAGCATCCTCCCGTCCCAGCCGGTCCACGGATGGTGCCGGATGCGCCAGCGGCCCAACAGCAGCACCAGCACGAAGGCGAGCAGGTACATGAGGCCGTACCAGCGAATGGCCAAGGGGCCCAGGTGAAGGGCGACCGGGTCGAACTGGGGGTGGATGAACATGCAGAGGGGGAGCGTTTTGATTAGAATCGGCGATTATATGCCATTCATTCGGACACCCGCAGCGCCGGGGTCCCCTTCTCGGAGAAAACCATGCCCCGCTATCGTTCCTGGACCACCACCCATGGCCGCAACATGGCCGGCGCCCGCGCCCTGTGGCGCGCCACGGGCATGAAGGAAGGCGACTGGGACAAGCCCATCATCGCCATCGCCAACTCCTTCACGCAGTTCGTGCCCGGCCATGTCCACCTGAAGGACCTGGGTCAGCTGGTGGCGCGCGAGATCGAAGCGGCCGGCGGCGTGGCCAAGGAATTCAACACCATCGCAGTGGACGATGGCATCGCCATGGGCCACGGCGGCATGCTCTATTCCCTGCCCTCGCGCGAGCTCATCGCGGACAGCGTGGAGTACATGGTCAACGCCCATTGCGCCGACGCCCTGGTGTGCATTTCCAACTGCGACAAGATCACGCCCGGCATGCTGATGGCGGCGCTGCGGCTCAACATCCCCACGGTGTTCGTCTCCGGCGGCCCCATGGAGGCCGGCAAGGCGGTGCTCCACGGCCAGCCCGTCAAGCTGGATCTGGTGGACGCCATGGTGGCGGCGGCCAATCCCCAGGAAAGCGACGCGGACGTGGAGATCACCGAGCGCTCCGCCTGCCCCACCTGCGGCTCCTGCTCCGGCATGTTCACGGCCAACTCCATGAACTGCCTGACCGAGGCGCTGGGCCTGGCCTTGCCGGGCAACGGCTCCCTGGTGGCCACCCATGCCGACCGCAAGCGGCTGTTCCTGGAGGCGGGGCGGCTGGTGGTGGCCCTGGCCCGGGCCCATTACGAGCGGGATGACATGACGGTGCTGCCCCGCTCCATCGCCACCTTCGAAGCCTTCGAGAATGCCATCGCGCTGGACATCGCCATGGGCGGGTCCACCAACACCGTGCTGCATCTCCTGGCGGCCGCGCGGGAAGCCGGGGTGGACTTCACCATGAAGGACATCGACCGCCTGTCGCGCCGCGTGCCCAACCTGGCCAAGGTGGCGCCCGCCACCCCCCAGTTCCACATGGAAGACGTGCACCGGGCCGGAGGCGTGATGCGCATTCTCGGCGAGCTGGACCGTGCAGGTCTCATCCACCGCGACGTGCACACCATCCACAGCGCCACCCTGGGCGACGCCCTGGAGCACTGGGACATCCGCCGCACCCGCGATGAGAAGGTGCTGGAATTCTTCCGGGCCGCACCGGGGAACGTGCCCACCACCGTGGCCTTTTCCCAGTCCAACCGCTACCCGACGCTGGACACCGATGTCGTCAACGGCTGCGTGCGCGATCTGGCCCATGCCTATTCGAAGGACGGAGGCCTGGCCGTGCTCTACGGCAACCTCGCCCCCGACGGCTGCATCGTGAAGACGGCGGGCGTGGACGAGAGCATCCTCCGCTTCTCCGGCCCCGCCCGCATCTTCGAGAGCCAGGAAGAGGCCGTGGAGGCCATCCTCGGCGACCGGATCCGGCCCGGGGACGTGGTCATCATCCGCTACGAAGGCCCCAAGGGCGGGCCGGGCATGCAGGAAATGCTCTACCCCACGAGCTATCTGAAATCCAAGGGCCTGGGCAAGGTCTGCGCCCTGATCACCGACGGCCGCTTCTCCGGCGGCACCTCGGGGCTGTCCATCGGCCACGTCTCGCCGGAAGCCGCGGAAGGCGGCACCATCGGCCTGGTGGAAGAAGGCGACCTCATCGCCATCGACATCCCCCAGCGCACCATCGAGCTCAAGGTGAGCGACGACGTCCTCGCCCGCCGGCGCGCCGCCATGGAAGCCAAGGGCGCCAAGGCCTGGCAGCCGGCGACGCGGCAGCGCATCGTGTCCGCGGCCTTGCAGGCCTATGCGGCCATGACGACCTCCGCCGCCACCGGCGCGGTGCGGGACGTGGACCAGCTCAAGCGCCGGTGAAGCCCATGCTGCGTCCCTGGCTGCTCATGGCGGTTTTGCTGCTGCCCGCCTTTGCCCTCGCGGGCGGGCAGGAAGAACGGGTCAACCCGGAAACGGGGTTGAAGAGCTGGAAAAAGGTGGACCGGGGCTTCAGCGTGGAGCTGGTGCAACTGCTGCCCGAATTCGTGGAAGCCACCTATGCCTCGCGCGAGCTGCCGCCGGCGCTGTTCGCCAGCATGAAGGGCTACTGCGTGTTCGGGACGGTGGTGCGCAACGAATCCGACGCCCCGCTGGCCTACCGCGTCGCGGAATGGCGTTACGTCACCGCGGACGGCAAGCGACACCGCCTGCGCACCAAGTCGGAGTGGATCCGGGTATGGCAGAAGCTCGGCGCCGACTTCAGCTATTCCATCCTGCCCGACGACATCGAGTTCGACGTGGGCGACTGGGCGCAGGGCTTCACCACGCCCAAGGTTCCGCCTGGAGCACGTTTCCATCTGATCTACACCTGGAGGCAACATGGCAGGCGCTACACCGGGATGCTGGAAAATCTGGAATGTCCGAGCGGCTCTGGCCTGCGCTAGCGCGGTCCTGCTGCTTGGTCTGGGCTGGCCGGCTTCCGCCCAGACCGAGCTGCCCGAACTCACCACCCGCCTGACCCCGGTCGCGCCGCGGCCGCCGGCCAAGGATTTCGCCTTCAAGGACCTGGACGGCCAGCTGCGGCGCCTGTCGGACTACCGGGGCAAGGTGGTGCTGGTGAACTTCTGGGCCACCTGGTGTCCGCCCTGCCGCCGCGAGATGCCGTCCCTGGAACGGTTGCGCCGCACCCTCGAGGCCGAGCCCTTCGCCATCCTCGCGGTGGACCAGATGGAAAAGTTCGATCTGGTGTTCGCCTTCACCGGCCAGCTCGACCCCGCCCCTGGCTTTCCCATCCTCCTAGACGAGTCGGGCCAAAGCGCCAAGGCCTGGGGCGTGAAGGGCCTGCCAGCCAGCTTCGTGGTGGACAAGCAGGGACGCATCGCCTACCGGGCCATGGGCGGGCGTGAATTCGATCATCCACGGATCCGTGAGCTCATCCTCGAGCTGATCCGGGAATGAGCACGCCGCCGCGGCACGGCCCGGCCACGCTGGCCGGCTACGACGCGATCCCCTACGAGAGCGTCCCCATCCCGGCCACCCATCCCGATGCGATGGCGGCCGTGGCCTGCCTCGCGGGCCTCGACCCCCCTCCCCTGGAAGGCTGCCGCGTGCTGGAGCTGGGCGCGGCGAGCGGCGGCAACCTGATCCCCATGGCCTTCTACCGGCCGGGAAACGAATACGTCGGCGTGGATCTCTCCCTGCGCCAGGTGATGGATGGCCACGCCCAGATCCGCGCCCTCGGGCTTGGCAACGTGCGCCTGCTGCACCGTGACGTGGACGCGGGCCTGTCCGACCTGGGCCGGTTCGACTACGTGATCGCCCACGGCCTGTATTCCTGGGTGCCCGAGGGCGTGCGTGCGCGCCTTCTGGAACGCATCGCCGAGGTGCTCGCGCCCCGGGGCATCGCCTACGTGAGCTACAACACCCTGCCGGGTTGGCGCGTGCGGGGCATGGTGCGGGACATGCTGCTCGCCCACGTGGGCACGGCAGGCCACCCGCGGGCGCGGCTCGCCCTGGCCCAGGGCTTCCTGGAACGCATGGCGCCGGCCTTCGCCCCGCTCGAGGCGCCGGAGGCGCGCCTCATCGCCGAGGAATTGGCCTATCTGCGCAAGGCCCCTCCGGGCTACCTGTACCACGAGTATCTGGAGACCCACAACGAACCCGTGCTGCTGCGGTCATTCCTGGAACAGGCCTCCCGGGCGGGGCTG
>JBBINK010000108.1:0-8210 GCA_037443925.1 Betaproteobacteria bacterium | reverse complement strand
AAGAAAAGCCTGCGGAGGAAGCGGGCGGCATCCGCCCCTATGACATCGGCAAGCAGGAGCGCATCGTCCGTGGGCGCATGCCCACGCTGGAGATCATCAACGAGCGCTTCGCCCGCATGCTGCGCATCGGTCTGTACAACCTGATGCGGCGCAGCGCCGAGATTTCGGTGAGCCCGGTCAAGGTCATGAAGTACAGCGAGTTCATGCGCAACCTGGTGGTGCCCACCAATCTCAACCTGGTGCGCTTCAAGCCGCTGCGGGGCATGGGCTTGCTGATCTTCGATCCCAACCTGGTGTTTCTGGTGGTGGACAACCTGTTCGGCGGGGACGGGCGCTTCCACGTGCGCGTCGAAGGGCGCGACTTCACGCCCACCGAGCAGCGGGTCATCCAGCGCATGCTGGAAGTGGCCATGGGCGAGTACATGAAATGCTGGGAGCCGATCTACAAGCTCGAGCTGGAGTACGTGCGCTCCGAGATGAATCCGCAGTTCGCCAACGTGGCCACGCCGAGCGAGGTCGTGGTGGTCACGACCTTCAACATCGAGCTGGGCGAGGGCGGGGGTGATTTCCACATCTGCACCCCCTATGCCATGATCGAGCCGATTCGTGATATTCTGACCAGCACCATGCAGGGCGAGCGCCTCGAGGTGGACGAGCGTTGGCTGCGCCTGATGGGGCAGCGGATCCAGCAGGCCGAAGTGGAACTGGTCGCCACGCTGGGCTCTGCGTCGGTGACGCTCCGCGACATCCTGAACCTCAAAGTGGGCGACGTCCTCTCCCTTGACGTACCCGAGGCGGTCCTGGCCGAGGTGGATGGCGTGCCCGTGCTGGAATGCCAATATGGCGTGCACAATGGCCAGTATGCACTCAAGGTCAAACGGGTGGTGAGCGGCTTGGAAGGCTGAGCCTTCCCGAAAGGCGGCGATGGCAGAAGACGAGGCGAAGGAACAGATCACCGCGGACGACTGGGCCGCCGCCCTTGCCGAGCAGGAAAAGGCCGAGGGCGGGGCCGGGGAGGACTGGGCGGCCGCCCTTGCCGAACAGGCCAAGGCGGAGGCGGCCGCCAAACCCGCCCAGATGCCCGTGCTGGATGGCGGCGCTGCCCCTTCCCAGCCCGCCGCCAACAATCTGGACATGATCCTGGACATCCCGGTGAACCTCACCGTGGAACTGGGCCGGACCAAGATCGCCATCCGCAACCTGCTCCAGCTCGCTCAGGGCTCGGTGGTGGAGCTGGACGGCCTGGCCGGTGAACCCATGGACGTCCTGGTCAACGGCTGTCTCATCGCCCAGGGCGAAGTGGTCGTGGTCAACGACAAATTCGGCATTCGTCTCACCGACATCGTCACGCCCGCCGAGCGCATCCGCAAACTCCACCGATGACCTCACCCTCCCGCGTCCTCGCGCTGGTGCCGCTTCTGCTCTCGGGCACGGCGGCGGCCGCCGAGTCCCCTGGCGCTGCGTCGTCCTCGGTGTCCGTGCTCACGCCTCTGGGCAGCCTGTTCCAGGTGCTGCTGGCCCTTGCGCTGGTGCTGGGTGCGATCGTCGCCACGGCCTGGCTGCTCAAGCGTTTCGGCCCTTCGCCCCTCGGTCCGGGCGGGGTCATGCGGGTCCTGGGCGGGGTGGCGGTGGGGCCACGGGAGCGACTGGTTCTGGTGGAGGTGGGGGAGACCTGGCTGGTGGTGGGGGTCGCGCCGGGCCAGGTCACCGCCGTGCACAGCATGCCGCGGCCGGAAAACCCGCCGGTCACGCCGGTGGCCGCGGCGGATTCCTCCTTCGCCGAACGCCTGAAGCAGATGCTCGGGGGCCGGAAGCGCTGAGGCGGCGATGAGCGGCTGGCGTTCCTTGGGTCGTGGGCTGGCACTCGCGGCCGCCCTGTTGTTGGCGAGCGGCGCCGCGCTGGCCCAGGCCGGGCTGCCCGCCTTCACCAGCACGCCCGCACCGGGAGGGGGGCAGACCTACACCCTCAGCGTGCAGACGCTGATCCTGATCGCGGGGCTCACCTTCATCCCCGCGCTGCTGCTCATGACCACCTCCTTCCTGCGCATCGTCATCGTGCTGTCGCTGCTCAGGCAGGCGCTGGGGACGGTGCAGACACCGCCCAACCAGGTGATCGTGGGCCTGGCCCTGTTTCTGACCTTCTTCATCATGTCGCCCGTGCTGGACCGCATCTACGTCGAGGCCTACCAGCCCTTCGCGGAAAACCGGCTGCCCTTCGATCAGGCCGTGGACAAGGCCTCCCAGCCCCTCAAGCAGTTCATGCTCGCCCAGGTGCGGCAGGAAGACCTCGCGCTGTTCGCCCGTCTGGGCAAGGTGGGACCCATGGCCGGCCCGGAAGCCGTGCCCATGAAGATCCTCATTCCCGCCTTCGTCACCAGCGAGCTCAAGACCGCATTCCAGATCGGCTTCCTGGTGTTCATCCCCTTTCTCATCATCGACATGGTGGTGGCCAGCGTGCTCATGTCCATGGGAATGATGATGCTCTCGCCGGTTCTGATCTCGCTGCCGTTCAAGCTGATGCTGTTCGTCCTGGTGGATGGTTGGGGACTGCTGCTGGCGTCCCTGGTGAGGAGCTTCAACCCATGATGACCCCGGAGACCGTGATCGCCCTCGGCCGGCAGGCGGTGGAGATCACCATCCTCGTTTCGGCGCCCCTGCTGCTGGCCGCGCTGGTGACCGGCCTGCTGGTGAGCATCTTCCAGGCGGCGACCTCCATCAACGAAATGACCCTGAGCTTCATTCCGAAGCTGCTGGTGATGCTCGTGGTCCTGATCGTCGCAGGCCCGTGGATGATCGGCACCATGACGGACTACATGTCGCGACTGTTCTTGAGCATCCCCGAACTCATCCGATGAGGCCAGGGCCGCCTCGCGTCGTGCCGGCAGGGCCATGATCAGCATCGGCAGCGCCCAGCTCGAAGCCTGGCTGGCCGCGTTCCTGTGGCCTTTCCTGCGCATCGCCGCGCTGATGGTGTCGGAGCCGCTGCTGGGACACCGGGCGATACCCATCCGGCTGCGTCTGGGCTTCGCCCTGCTGCTGGCCATGCTCGTGGCGCCCGGTCTGCCGCCACCGCCCGCCGTGGGCCTGGCTTCGCCCGCGGGACTCATGGTGGCCGTGCAGCAGATCCTCATCGGCCTGGCCATGGGCTTTTCCATGCGGCTGCTCCTGGCGGCCGTGGAAATGGCGGGCTCGGTCGTGGGGCTGACCATGGGCCTGGGCTTCGCCACCTTCTACGACCCGCAGAATTCGGCGCAGGTGCCGGTGCTGGCCCAGTTCACCGGGCTGCTGGCCATTCTGGTGTTCTTCGCCATCGACGGCCATCTGATGGTGATCGCCGCCCTGGTGGAGAGCTTCCAGGTGCTGCCCGTCGCGCCCCGGCCTCTGGCCGCCGCGGGCTTCCAGGCGGTGGCCGCGGCCGGGGGGCGCATTTTCACGCTGGGCGTGCTGCTCGCCCTGCCGGTGCTGGCTGCGCTTCTGATCGTGAACGTCGCCCTCGGGGTGATGAGCCGCGCCGCACCGCAGCTCAACCTGTTCGCGGTGGGCTTTCCCCTGACCCTGCTTGCGGGCTTTGCCGTGCTGTTTTTGTCCCTGCCCTATCTCGCGCCCCACTTCGTGCGCCTGTACGAGGAGGGCCTCGATGCCACGATGGCGATGTTGTCGGCGCTTGCGCCCTAGGGTGCGGGCTTGGGTGGGGGGCCGATGTCGGCCATGTGGAAGCGGAACCGGCCCTGGCGGCGGTCATGGAAGAACGCGCGCAGGGTGGCCTCGACGGTGCGGAAGGCGAGCCGGTCCCAGGGGATGTCCTTTTCCTGGAACAGGGCCACTTCCAGGCTTTCCGCGCCCGGGGCGAAGTCCAGGTCCAGCAGACGGGCGCGGAACATCAGATAGACCTGGTTGATGTGGGGCAGGTTGTACAGGCTGTAGAGCTCGCCCACCTGGACGCGGGCATTGGCCTCCTCCAGCGTTTCCCGGGCTGCGCCCTGGGCCGTGGTCTCGCCGTTTTCCATGAAGCCCGCCGGCAGCGTCCACAGGCCATGCTTGGGTTCGATGGCACGGCGGCAGAGCAGGATCTTGTCCTCCCATTCGGGAATCGTGCCCACGATAATCTTCGGGTTCTGGTAGTGGATGGTGCCGCAGGCAGGACAGACGTGCCGCGGGTGGCTGTCACCGGCGGGCACGGTGACGATGACTTTGCTGCCGCACTGGCTACAGAAATTCATGCTGAAGGCATCCGTGGGGAAAGCCAAGTTACCAAAATTCCGTGACGCGAGGTAGGGGTTTTCGGGGCTCGGGCAAAGACTGCGGTTACAATTTTGCCTTCGACCGCCCGCACCCTGCCGCGGGCGGCCCTGTTTGATGTCTTGGAGAATCGATGCGTCCCGCCCACGTTGCCGTCATCCTGGATCAGGAATTCAAGGCCACCCTCAGTGGCCAGCACACGCCCGTCATGCTGTGGGGCCCGCCTGGAGTGGGCAAGTCCCAGATCATCGCCCAGATCGCCAGGAAGCATGGGGTGCCCTTGATCGACATCCGCCTGTCCCAGATGGAGCCCACCGATCTGCGGGGCATTCCCTTCCGCAAGGAAGATTACGTGGAATGGGCGATTCCCGCCATGCTGCCCGATGCCAAGCGCCACGGCCCCGCCGGCATCCTGTTCCTGGATGAGATCACTTCGGCGCCGCCCACGGTATCCACGGCCGCCTATCAGCTCATCCTGGACCGGCGTCTGGGCGAGTACTTCATTCCCGACGGCTGGGCCATCTTCGCTGCCGGCAACCGCCAGGGCGACCGGGGCGTGACCTATACCATGCCCGCGCCCCTGGCCAACCGGTTCACGCACTACGAGATGGAGGCGCACCTGGATGACTGGG
The DNA here is from genome assembly GCA_037443925.1 of Betaproteobacteria bacterium. GTDB lineage: Bacteria > Pseudomonadota > Gammaproteobacteria > Burkholderiales > Thiobacteraceae > Thiobacter. The sequence goes on along the minus strand of JBBINK010000108.1, from coordinate 3,339 downwards.
TGGCCTGGGCCCATGCCCATCAGATCGACGAGCGCATCATCGGTTTCTTGCGCTACCGGCCCGATCTGCTGTTCCGCTTCGATCCCGCGCACAATCCCATCGCCTTCCCGTCGCCACGCTCCTGGGAATTCGCCCATCGGGCGGTGAAGAAGTTCGGTGACCAGCCCGAGTTGTTGCGCGATGCGCTCGAGGCCTGTGTCGGGCCGGTGGCCGGCGTGGAGGTCAAGGCCTTCATCGACAGCATGGACCAGCTGCCCGACATCGATGCCATCATCCAGGGCAGGGAAGATCACGTTCCCAACGGCATCGACCTGCAGTATGGCGTGGCCGCGGCGCTGGTGCGGCGCGCGGTGCTGGCCAAGGATACGCCCGATGCCGGCCGCGTGCTGGGCAACGTGCTGCGATACGCGCGCCGTTTCCCCCAGCGGGAAATGGGCGTGATGCTCGTGACCGATCTGCACCGTGCGGTGGGCAAGCCCCTGTTCGCCGTGCCGGAATTCGCGGAGTGGGCGAGCAGCGTCACCGACCTGATGCTCTACGACCTGAAGTAGGGCGTGGCCATGTCGAATCCGGCGTCCGAGCCATCCGACCTGGAGGCGCTTCAGACCAAGCTGTCCGCGGCGCGCACGCGGCTGATCCTGGAGAAGCCGTTTCTGGGCGCCCTGGTCATGCATCTGGAGCTCAAAGCCGCGGACCCCGCCCTGGTGCGCTCCACCGGAACCGATGCGCGGCATTTCTATTACAACCCCAGTTTCATCCGCCATCTGAGTCTGGCGGAGACCCAGTTCATGCTGGCCCACGAGGCGATGCACTGCGCGCTCGCCCATTTCGCGCGCCGTCATCATCGTGAGCTCAGGCGCTGGGACGTGGCCTGCGACCATGCGGTCAACCTCATCCTGTGGGAGGAAGGGCTCAAGCCGCCGCCCGGCGTGCTCATGAATCCCGAATACCACGGGCTGACGGCGGAGGAGATCTACCCCCTGATTCCTCCGGACCCGAATGAGGAAACCATCGACAGCCATCTGTACGACAGCGATTCCGGAACCGGGTCACGCAGCCGCCCGGATCAGCAATCCTCGTCCGACCGGGGCGAATCGGACCAGCAGGCCGGCAAGGGCGCGGGGCAGGCCCAGGGCGAGATGCCCCCGCCGGAACCGCGCCAGGGCGAGGCGCCCGGCCAGGCCGCGAAGACCCAGGACGGCGCCGGCGGCCAGCCCCGCGCCGAGGGGCTGGGGGAGACGGAGAAGGAGGAACTGGCGCGGCAATGGCAGCAGCGGCTGGCCGCCGCGGCCCAGCAGGCGGCGATGGCCGGCAAGCTCTCGGCCTCCCTCGCGCGCATGGTGGACAACCTGCTCCAGCCGCAGCTGCCGTGGCGCATGCTGCTGGCGCGCTATCTCAAGACCGCTGCGCGGGACGACTACAGCTTCCAGAAACCCTCACGCCGGGAAGGCGATGCCATCATGCCCAGCCTGGCCTCCAGCATGATCGACGTGCTGGTGGCGCTGGACACCAGTGGTTCCATCGACGATGAGGAGCTGCGGGAATTCCTGTCCGAGGTGGACGTGATCAAGGCCCAGATCCGGGCGCGGGTGACGCTGCATGCCTGCGACGACAAGCTGTGCGAGAACGGTCCCTGGGTCTATGAGGTTTGGGAGCCCCTGGAGCTGCCGCGCAACCTCACCGGTGGCGGCGGCACCGATTTCCGGCCGGTGTTCGAATGGATCGACCGGAACCAGCTGCGGCCGGACATCGTGGTGTATTTCACCGACGCCGAGGGTACGTTTCCCGCCCACGAACCGGCCTATCCCGTGATCTGGCTGGTGAAGGGCAAGGCGCCGGTGCCCTGGGGTCAGCGCATCCAGCTCAACTGATCGGCGCGCGCGGGCTCAGGCGCCGGCGGTACTGGCCGCCAGGGCTTTCAGACGCGCTGCCAGTGCCGCCACGTCCAGCGGCCGATCCGTGGCGACGGTGAGCACCGCCTCGTCCGGTGCCGGCGGTTCCTGGACCCTCATCTGCATGTCCAGCACGCGCAGGTCGGCCTCGGCGGCATCGCTGCCGGCAGCGTAGCGGGTGGCCACGCGCTGGCGCAGCACCGGGGCCGGTGCCTCGCATGCCAACACCCACGCCCGCCGGCCGGGGACACAGGTCCGGGCCGCGTCCCGTTCCTCCCGCTTCAGATAGGTGGCATCGAGGATGACGCTGAAACCGGCCTCCGTCACGGTGCGGGCCAGGGCATGCAGGCGGTCGTAGGTACGCACCGTGGCTTCGGGCGTGTAGATGTCGAGCCCGGTGCTGCGTGCCAGGGGCTTCAAGCCGAACAGGCGCTTGCGTTCCACGTCGGAGCGGATGCGGATGGCGCCCATGTGCTCCGCCAGGCCTGCCGCCAGCGTGCTCTTGCCCGAGCCGGACAGGCCGTGCATCACCACAACCAGCGGCGGCTCCGGACTGCGGAACCGCGTTGCCAGCGCCATGTAGTGCTCATGGTTGTGCCAGGCGGCCCGACGCTGGCCTTCGGTCATGCCTGGCTGACTCGCGCCCAGGGCCGCGACCTTGGCCCGCACCACCGCGCGGAACACGAGGTAGTAGCGCAGCAGCGCCAGCCCCTGGTAATCCCCGGTTTCTTCCAGGTACACGTTGAGGAAGCGCCAGCCCAGATCGGCGCGGCCGTGGCTGGCCATGTCCATGACGAAGAAGGCCACCTCGCTCATGACGTCGATCCAGCGGAAGGATTCGTTGAATTCGATGCAGTCGAACAGGCGGATGCGGCCATCGATCACCACCATGTTGCCGGCGTGCATGTCGCCATGGCATTCCCGCACGAAGCCCGAGGCCTTGCGCGCCGCAAACACCGGCGCGAGGCGCTGCAAGGCGTCCTCCGTCCAACGATCCAGTTCCATGAGCGCCTGCTTCTGGCGGTCGGTGACCAGCAGCGGCCGGATCTGCTCCACGTTCTGTCGCGCCTGGGCGCGCAGGGTCTCGATGTCGCCCCAGGGGGTGTCCGGTCCGGCCACCGCGACGCTGCCGTGCAGTGCCGCCACGTCCCGCGCCAGCGTGTCGATCTGCTCCCTGGCAAGCTCGCCCCGTGCCATGACCTCGGGCAGCAGCGCCCCGGGCGGGAAGCGGCGCATCTTCACCGCATACTCGATCGCCGGCCCGTCGCCGCCCAGCCGGGGGGCGTCGTGGCTGCCGGTGATGGGGACCACCTCCAGGTAGAGATCGGGCGAGAAGCGCCGGTTCAGACGCAGCTCCTCCTCGCAGTAATGGCGGCGTGCCGCCAGGGTGGTGAAATCCAGGAAGCCCAGGTCATAGGGCTTCTTGATCTTGTAGGCGAACTCGCCT
>JBBINK010000107.1:0-8332 GCA_037443925.1 Betaproteobacteria bacterium | reverse complement strand
CCCGCGTAGTCACGTTGCGCACCATGCGCTGCACGTTCCGGGGCCTGAGCAGCCGTTCCAGCCGCGCGATGTCCTCCAGGGGTGTGGTGGCCAGGTCGTAGATGACCAGGGTGGCCCCCATGGCGCCCTGCAGGGGCGCCTCTTCCCCAGCTCGGCACAGCCGCGCCAGGCGGTAGCCCTTTTCCTCGAGCCAAGCCAGCCGGGCGGCGAAGCCGGCCTCGGGCTGGGCCGGGGGCAGGTATTCGATGACGAAACGCTCCCGGGGGATCAGCTCGACCCAGTCGCTTTCCAGGGCGGCCGTGCCCAGCCGCACGAAGCCCAGTCGGTCTCCCAGGGCGCTTCCCAGGCCGAAGCGGTTCAGGGCGTCGAGGAGCAGGGTGATTTCCTCGTGCGGACCCTCGGCCGGTCTGGGCGGCAGCAGGGGTGAGGGGCGCAGCAGCAGCCGATAGCCGACGACCCGCTCGGTGGCGTCGAACACCGGCTCCCGGGCGATGAACACGGCCGGGGACAGGGCCGGCTCGGCCCGCTCCGGGGCCGCCTCCGGCGCTGCCTGAGGCATCCCTCGATCCTTGCGGTGGGGCAGGAATTTCCAGGGCATGGCTGACCGTCCGGTTCCAGGAAGTCTGTTAACGCCTGCTGGGCGCGAAGCTTGAATGAAATTTCTGTTATCCCCTTCTGTTATCCCCCTCGCGCGGCCCACGCGCGGGCCACCATCCGCAGCGCAAGGGGCCAAGCGTGACCATGCCTCGCTATGGTGCATGGCGCGCGCCATAGGCACCGGAATGGTGCTCCATTTGGGGCACAAACGCTTCAAAAGGGTGCTTTGGCGGGCTTTTAGCCCCAAAAAGAGCATGGCATGAGTCTTGCTCTAGCTGGCGGGTTTTTCCTATTCGCGGAGGAAATGATGCTGATGACGACGGGGATGGACGCGTTTTTCCTGCTCATGGGCGCCATTCTGGTGCTGGCCATGCATGCCGGTTTCGCCTTTCTCGAGCTGGGCACGGTGAGGGAGAAGAACCAGGTCCACGCCCTGGTGAAGATCCTGAGTGATTTTTGCGTGGCGACGGTGGCGTATTTCTTCATCGGCTATGGCGTGGCCTATGGGCTGCATTTCTTCGCCGGCGCGGAAGCCCTCTCGGCGCGCAACGGCTACGACCTGCTGAAGTTTTTCTTTCTGCTCACCTTCGCGGCGGCCATACCCGCCATCGTCTCCGGGGGCATCGCCGAGCGCGCCAAGTTCTACCCGCAGCTGGCGGCCACTTTCGTACTGGTGGGCTTCGTCTATCCCTTCTTCGAGGGGCTGGTGTGGAACCGTAACCTGGGTTTCCAGGACTGGGCCGCGGCCCGGCTGGGGGCCGAGTTCCACGATTTCGCCGGCTCGGTGGTGGTGCATGCCATGGGCGGCTGGGTCGGCCTGGCCGCGGTGCTGCTGCTGGGCGCGCGCAAGGGCCGCTATCGCAAGGATGGCGCCATGAGCGCCCATCCCCCCTCCAGCATCCCCTTCCTGGCCCTGGGGGCCTGGATCCTCACCGTGGGCTGGTTCGGCTTCAACGTCATGTCGGCGCAGACGCTGGACAAGATCAGTGGCCTGGTGGCCGTCAATTCCCTGATGGCCATGGTGGGCGGCACGCTGGCCGCCCTGTTCCTGGGGCGCAACGACCCGGGCTTCGTCCACAATGGCCCGCTGGCCGGCCTGGTGGCCGTGTGTGCCGGCTCCGATCTCATGCATCCCCTGGGCGCGCTCGTCACCGGGGCCGTGGCTGGCGGTTTGTTCGTGTGGCTGTTCACCGTGACCCAGAACCGCTGGAAGATCGACGACGTGCTGGGCGTGTGGCCCCTCCATGGCCTCTGTGGGGCGTGGGGCGGCATCGCGGCCGGCCTGTTCGGCCAGAAGGCGCTTGGCGGCCTGGGGGGAGTGAGCCTGGCGGCCCAGCTGGTGGGCACGGGCCTGGGGGTGGCGATCGGTCTGGTGGGCGGCTTGGTGGTTTACGGGGTGCTCAAGATGACCGTGGGCATCCGTCTCGATCCGGAGGCGGAGTTCAACGGGGCGGACCTGTCCATCCACCGCATTTCCTCGACCCCCGAGAAGGAAGGCGCCTGGTAGGCCTCACCCCTCCGGGGGACGGGGCAACGGCTGCCACTGGGTGTCGGCCTGCCCCAGCTCGCGGTTGAGGGTGCGGGCCAGCACGAACAGCAGGTCGGACAGGCGGTTCAGGTAGCGCAGCGCCGGCGGCGAGATGGCCTCCCGGGCGGCCAGCGCCACCAGGCTGCGCTCCGCCCGCCGGCAGACCGCACGCACCACGTGGCACAGGGCGGCGGGGCGGCTGCCCCCGGGCAGGATGAATTCCTGGAGCGGCGGCAGGGTGGCGTTCATCGCCTCCGCCGCGGCTTCCAGCTCCTGCACCATGGCGTCGGTGACGCGCGCCGAGCCGGGAATGGCAAGCTCGCCCCCCAGTTCGAACAACTGATGCTGGATGCGGATGAGCAGGGGACGGGGCCCGGCCGGGAGCGTCGCCTCGGCCAAAAGCAGGCCGAGCAGGCTGTTGAGCTCGTCCACGTCGCCGATCGCCTGGATGCGCGCGCTGTTTTTCACGATCCGGCTTCCGTCGCCCAGGCCGGTGGTGCCGTCGTCTCCCGTGCGGGTGATGATGCGGGTCAGGCGTTTGCCCACGGTGTCGCTTCCCAAATGACCGGCCCCCATTTTCCCACGGGAAGGGGCTTCGCAGACAGCGCTGGGCCGTTCAGGCCGATGGCAGGGGCAGCGCCCGTTCGCCCTTGCGCCGGTCGTCCAGGATGCGCAGCCGGTTGCTGCGCGCGAACTCCATCACGAAGGCATAGGCTGCCGGGTTGGCCTGTTCCAGTCCGCGCGCCACCACCAGACACTTCTCGCCGTCGATGATGCAGGGATGCACGCTCGCGGAGTAGTGGAGCCGGTGCTGCTCATCGAAGGTGGCGAGGGCGGAGGAGATGCGCTCCACCCAGTCGGCGGGACGGAGCTTGCGGCCGTCCTCCTGCTGCCCGGAGATGATGAGATAGTCCTTGCCGTCGTCCATGATCCCCCCTTGCGATAGGCGAAAGGCGGTTGCAAGGGCTATTTCGGCCCGGATGCGGGGAACTTGAACTCCGGGCCTAGGCGCCACGCCGGGGTTCGGTTTGCACCGCCGCCAGGATGCCGGCCAGGATCTGCCGCGGTTCCGGCGGACAGCCGGGCACCACCACGTCCACGGGAACCACATTGGCGATGCGGCCCCGGCTGGCGTAGGACTCCCCGAACAGGCCGCCGGTGGCGGCACACTCACCCAGCGCCACCACCCATTTGGGATCGGGCGTGGCCTCGAAGGTGCGGCGGAGCGCGGTTTCCAGATTGGCGGTGCACGGACCCGTCACCAGGAGCACGTCCGCATGGCGGGGACTGGCCGCGAATTTCACGCCGATGCCCTCGATGTTGTAGTGGGGGCCGTTGAGGGCGTGGATTTCCAGCTCGCAGCCGTTGCAGGAACCGGCATCCACGTGGCGCACCACCACCGCGCGGCCAAACACCCGGAGGATCTCGCCATTGAGGGCGCGCACCTCCGCGAGCAGGGAGGGGTCGGCTTCCGGTGGCGGTTCCGAGACGATGCCCGTCTTCCAGAGCTTGGAGAGGATGAGGTGGCTGGCCATTACAGATCGGCTCCGCTGTAGGACAGGTTGAAGGATTTGTTGATGAGCGGGAAATCGGGGACGATGTTGCCCAAGATCCCCAGCTCCAGCAGGGGCCAGTTCTGCCACGACGGATCGTGGGGATGCACCCGGTCCAGTCGCCCATCCTTTCCGATGCGCACGTGGACGATGACCGGGCCGCGCCAGCCCTCCACCCAGCCCAGGCCCTGCCGCAGCTCGTCCGTGGCCGGCAGCGCCCGCGCCCACTCGCCCGCGGGCAGCCGTGCCAGGATGACCTCGATGAGCCGCAGCGATTCCATGGCCTCGCTGCCGCGCACCCGCGCCCGGGCCGCCACGTCACCGCTGCGTTCCAGCGCCATCCGGACATCCAGTTCATCGTAGGGCGGTGGCGGGAACTGGACGCGGGCATCCCATGCCTGGCTGCTCGCCCGTCCGGCCAGACCCATGAGCCCCATCCGCGCCGCGATGGCAGGGGAAACGATGCCGGTGCCCGTGAACCGGTCCTGGACGCCGGCATGCTCCTCGTAGATGTCCAGCAGTTCCCGCAGCTCCCGGCGCGTGCTTTCCGTCAGCCGGCGGAACGTGTCCGCCGCTTCCGGCCTCAGATCACGGGCGACGCCGCCGGGGACGATGCAGTCGAACAGGTAGCGGTGCCCGAAATGATCCTTGCAGGCGCGCAGCCAGGTTTCCTTGATGCGCCAGAACTGGTTGAAGCCGAAGCCCAGCGCCACGTCGTTGCCCAGGTAGCCCAGGTCGCCCAGGTGGTTGACCAGCCGTTCGATTTCCAGGAACAGGGCGCGCAGCCACAGCGCCCGCGCCGGTGGCGTGGCGGCGAGGGCGCTTTCCACCGCCATGCAGTAGGCCCAGGTGAACGCGCTGTGGCTGTCGCCGGACACCCGGCCGGCCAGCCGCGCGCCGGTGGCCACGTCCATGCCCTCGAAACGTTTTTCGGTCCCCTTGTGGGTGTAGCCCAGCCGCTCCTCCAACTTGAGGACCCGGTCCCCAATCACGGAGAAGCGGAAATGGCCCGGTTCGATCACGCCGGCATGGATGGGGCCCACCGGAATCTCGTGCACGCCCTGGCCTTCCACCCGCACGAAGGGATAGGCGTCCACACCCTCTGGGCTGGGACTGGTGAAATCCTTGCGCAGCGGGAACGCCTCCGCACCCCAGGCTCCGTGGCGCAGCCACTTGCGGTCGTCCTGGGCATCGGTCGCGCGCAGGCCCAGCAGATCACGGGTGGCGCGCTGCATGCGGTCGGCCTGGGGAAAGATGTGTGCCAGGTCGGGATATGCCGGCTCACGCTCGTCGAGGCGGGTTTCGGCCCAGATGAGACCCACGCTGGCGAGATAGGCGGTGTGCAGGGCGAACCCTCCGCCCAGATGGCGATCGTCGCTTCCCCACAGGGCGAGCAGCTGCCCGCCTTCTTCCTGGATGCCCCGGGCAAAGGCCGTCAGACGGCCGGCACCCAGATCGAAATGCCAGATGGGCCCGTTGCCATGCTGGGGCAGGAGGGTCAGGTCGATGCGGTGCGGCATGGTGCTAACCCCCGAGCAGGCGAGCAGCCTGGCGGTACCAGTCGGCCAGGAAGCCCGGAATGAACAGGCCCAGGATCAGGACCAGGGCAAGATGCAGGAATACCGGCAACAGGGCGGGCTGGTGGGGCAGCCGCGGCAGGCGGGCCTCGCCGAACACCATGGGCTGCACCCGCCCGAAAATGGCCGCGAAGGCCACGCCCAGCGACAGGATCAGGAAGGGCGTGGCCCAGGGATGGTCGTGCATGGCCGTGGTGATGATCAGAAACTCGCTGGCGAACACGCCGAACGGCGGCACGCCCAGAATGGCCACCGTGCCCAGCAGCAGCCCCCAGCCGATGGTGGGGTTGGACCGGATCAGGCCGCGAATGTCGTCCATGAGCTGTGTTCCCGCCTTCTGCGTGGCATGGCCCACGGCGAAGAAGATGGCGGACTTGGTGAGGGAATGCAGGGTCATGTGCAGCAGACCGGCGAAGCTCGCGGTGATGCCACCCATGCCGAAGGCGAAGGTGATCAGGCCCATGTGTTCGATGGAGGAATAGGCGAACATGCGCTTGACGTCCACCTGGCGGCGGATGAGGAAGGCAGCCAGGAGGACGCTGGCCACGCCGAAACCCATCATCAGGTTGCCTGCGAGATCCGAATGCAGCGCACCGTCCACCAGCACCTTGCAGCGCACCACCGCGTAGAGGGCCACGTTGAGCAGCAGTCCCGACAGCACGGCGGACACCGGCGTGGGTCCTTCGGCATGGGCGTCCGGCAGCCAGCTGTGCAGCGGTGCCAGGCCGACCTTGGTGCCATAGCCCACCAACAGGAAGATGAAGGCCAGTTGCAGGACCACGGGTTCCAGCTGGGTTTTCACCCCGTTCAGATGCGTCCACAGCAGCGCCGTGCCGCCTTCGCCCAAGATGCGCTCGGCGGCGAAATAGAGCAGGATGGTGCCAAACAAAGCCTGGGCGATGCCGACGCCACAGAGGATGAAATACTTCCAGGCGGCCTCCAGCGAAGCGGGCGTGCGGTAGAGGGAGACCAGCAGCACCGTCGCCAGCGTGGCGCCTTCCATCGCCACCCACAGGATGCCCATGTTGTTGGTGGTGAGTGCCACCAGCATCATGCCGATGAACAGCTGATAGCTGGCGTGGTACATGCGCAGGCGGCCCGCGGACAGCCGGCCATGGTCCTGCTCGATGCGCATGTAGGGCCGGGAGAACACGGCGGTGGTGAAGCCCACGAAGGCGGTGAGGGCCACCAGGAAGACATTGAACGGATCGATGAAGAACCAGGCGCCGGCAGCGGCGAACGGCCCATGCACCGCGACGTCGCTGCTGAGCACCAGCGCCGCGACGAAGGTGGCGAGGGAGAAGACGACATTGATGGCCGGCGCGATGGCGCGATGGCCCAGGATGGCCAGCACCGCGCCACCCACCAGCGGCAGCGAGATCACCCAAGCCAGTGCCATGTCATCGCTCCTTGAGGCGTTCCAGATGACGCAGGTCCATGGATTCGAAGGTTTCCCGGATCTGGAAGAAGAAGATCACGAGGACGAACACCCCCACCAGCACGTCCAGCGCGATGCCCAGCTCCACCACCAGGGGCATGCCGTAGGTCGCGCTCGTGGCGGCGAAGAACAGGCCGTTTTCCATGGCCAGGAAACCCACCACCTGGGCGATCGCCTGGCGCCGGGTGATCATCATCAGGAAGGACAGCAGCACGGCCGCCGTGGCGATGCCCAGGGTGGAGCGGGTCACCGTTCCGGCCACGGCCGAGATGGGCTGGGCGAGGTTGAACGCGAAGATCACCAGCACGATGCCGATCAGCATGGTGGTGGGGATGTTGATCACCGGCTCCACGTCCCGCACCACGTCCAGCCGCCGCACCAGACGGAAGAAGATCCACGGCAGGATGATCACTTTGAGGGCGAGCGTGAGGCCGGCCGAGGCGAGCAGGTGCATCTGCCCCGTGTGCAGCGCCACCAGCGCCGTGGACAGCGCGAGCGCCATGCCCTGCCAGGCGAACAGGGTGATCAGGCCCACGATGCGGCGCTGGGACAGTAGCGCGAAGCCGATCAGCAGCAGCGCGGCGGCGAGCAGGTTGACCAACTGCAGGGCAAGGGGAAGTGCCATCTAAGCCTCGAGCAGGAAGTGGACCAGCATGCCCAGCACCGCCAGCAGAAAGGCGGTGCCGAGGAATTCCGGCACGCGGAACAGCCGGACCTTGGCATTGAGCGTTTCCAGCAGCGCCAGCAGCAGTCCGCCCACCATGAGCTTCAGGGCGAGGGCGGCGAGGGCCAGGGGCAGGGCCGACCAGGCGCCGGCCGGAGCGATGCCCCAGGGCACGAACAGGGCGATGCCCAGGGCCGAGTAGGCGAACAGTTTGAGCGCCACCGCCCACTCGATGAGGGCGAGGTGGCGTCCCGAGTACTCGAGGATCATGGCCTCGTGGATCATGGTGAGCTCCAGGTGGGTGGTGGGATTGTCCACCGGAATGCGCGCATTCTTCGCGGTGGAGACCATCCAGAACGCCACCGCCGCGAAGGCCAGGCTCGGATAGATGGCGAACTGCTGGTGGGCGAACACATCCACGATGGTGGGCAAGGCGCTGGAGCGGGCGATCAGGCTGGCGGTGAAGAACACCATGAGCAGGGCCGGTTCCGCGAGGAAGGCCACCAGCATTTCACGGCGCGCGCCGAGGGTGCCGAAGGAGGTGCCCACGTCCATGGCCGCCAGGGCCTGGAACACGCGGGCCACGGCAAACACGCCCACCAGGGCGATCGCATCCGCCGCGGGCGAGAAGGGCAGATCGTTCACCACGGTGGGCACGATACCCGCGGCCAGCACCATGCAGGCGAAGATCACGTAGGGCGCCACCCGGAACAGGGGCGAGGCGTGCTCGGCCAGCACCACGTCCTTGTGGAACAGCTTGCGCAGGTTGCGGTAGGGCTGCAGCAGGGAGGGCGCGCTGCGGTTCGACAGCCAGGCACGACAGGCATTGACCCAGCCCATGAGCAGGGGCGCGGCAATGATGGCCAGCAGGGTTTGGCTCAGTTGCAGGGCGATGCCGGTTTCCATGGTGTCAGCGGCTCACGAAAAACAGAAGGAACACCAGGGTGGCGAAGCTGTAGAACAGATACCACTGGA
>JBBINK010000106.1:7999-8368 GCA_037443925.1 Betaproteobacteria bacterium | reverse complement strand
AGGAGCTGGGCGACAACGCGAGCTACGCCGGGCGTGAAGCCTTTTACCAGCTGGGTTGAGGCAGGCAATGGATGACGGGGTTGTCGCGGGGCGCCCCGCCAGAGACCGGACGGGCTGACGCGTGCGGTGGCTGACGCTGATCCTCGCCGTCCTGATCATCGCGCTGCAATATCCCCTTTGGCTGGGCAAGGGCAGCTGGCTCAAGGTCTGGGAAGTGGATCAGGCGCTCAAGAAGCAGCTCGCGGAGAACGAACGCCTACGGCAGCGCAACGCCTACCTCGAGGCGGAGGTGAAGGACCTGAAGACCGGCTACGAGGCCATCGAGGAACGGGCCCGCAGCGAGCTGGGAATGGTGCGCCAGGACGAGAT
>JBBINK010000106.1:0-7969 GCA_037443925.1 Betaproteobacteria bacterium | reverse complement strand
GACGCTCCTGGCCTGTGGGGGGCCCGCCGGAGCGCCGGCGGCCAAGCCGGCCCCTCAGCCCTGAAAGCACTCGATCCGGCGCGTGCTGCCCGCCTGCAGGAAACGCGCCACGCCGGCCCGCTCCGTGGCGCGGGCGAGCCGAGCCTCGAACGGCTCGCCGGGGACGTTCTCGTACACCTCCATCCACAGGTGCGGCTCGTCCCGTTTCGTGAGCAGCCGGCCACGGATGCCCGTGGCGGCCTCGATCTCGAACTGCAGCTGGTTCACCGCCGCTTCCGCCTCCACGGCGTGGCGCGGATCGACGCGGTAGTACACGTAATAGTGGAACACGGTGTCACGCCGGAACCGGATAGGGCAGGTCCAGCAACCGCAGCACCGGCCCGTCCAGCCGCTTCAGGTGGATGGGGTGGGCGGCGGCCGAAGCGGTCTGGATCACCGCCAGCACGTCGTAGCCGCCATCCGGCGCGGCGGCCGCATTGACGATCAGGCCGCTCGCCTGCTCCTGCATGTCGGCGCTGAACAGGGGATCGCCTGGCGCCGGCGCTTCCCCGCTGTCCACGTGGGCGAGATACAGACGGCGTTTGAGCTTGCCCAGATACTGGGTGCGCGCCACGATCTCCTGCCCGGGATAGCAGCCTTTCTTGAAGCTCACCCCGCCCACCAGCTCGAAATTGGCCATTTGCGGCACCAGTTCCTCACGGGTGGCAGGCAGAACCACCGGAATGCCCGCCCGGATCAGGTGCCAGTCCCAGCGGTCGCTGCCCACCGGCCGGCAGCGCGTGGCCAGACCATCCCACCATTGAGCGGCCTGGGCCGTGGTGGTGACGATCTCGAAGCAGTCCCGCGCGACGCCCAGCACGGTCCCCGCGGATGTCTGGCGCACCGCCATGGGCGCGGGCGCCGCCCCGTCCAGGAGCGCTGCGAGCGCCTGTTCCGCGCCGGGACCGGCCACGCCCAGGCGCACCCAGCGGTCGCTCTCGTCCGTGATCACGACCTTCGAGCGCAGCACGAACATGGCCAGACGTTTCTGGGTCGCCTCACGCAGGCTCGCCGGCAGCTGCATGAGGTAACCCGCCTCGCCATCCCTCCAGAGCAGGAAATTCGCCAGCATGCGCCCCTTGGCCGTGCAGTAGGCGGCCCATTGGGCGTTGCTGCCATCAAGCTGGCGCACGTCATTGGTGAGCTGGCCCTGGAGGAAACCCTGGGCATCCTCTCCGGAGAAGCGGATCAGCGCGAACTGGGACAGATCGGCTAAAATGGCGCCGGTGGACGCATGCCGGATCTCTTCCGCCGGTTGTCCGAAATGGGCCACCCGTCCGTCCTGCACGACCGCACCGCGGGATTGGAGAAACTGCTGCCACTCGTCGTTCATGTGCACCATCCGGGAGAGAATTTGCAAAAGGAAACTCGTGACGCGAGCAGGGGAACTTGGCTGCTGCCGCGCGTGGGTAACGTAGTGCGCAAACATAATGGCCCGGTCCCCGTTTGGCAAGCCTGATGTCTGAGCGCCGTCCCGTCCATCTCGACCTGCTGCGCATCCGCCAGCCGTTGCCGGCGGTGGTGTCCATCCTGCACCGCATGGCCGGCGCCCTGCTGTTCCTGCTGCTGCCCGTGGTGCTGTATGGGCTCGACCGCTCCCTCGCGCGGGAGGACGCCTTCCTCGCCCTGAAGGAGGGTTTCCTGCCGCGGCTGCTGTCGTGGCTGGTGCTGGCCCTGTTTGCCTTTCACGGCCTGGCCGGCCTGCGCCTTTTGCTGTTCGACCTGCATCGGCCGGGCTGGTATCGCCATGCAAGGAGCTCGGCCCTGGCGGTGCTGGTCGTGGCGGCCGTCTCGGCCCTCGTGCTGGGAATCGCGCTGTGGTGAATCGCACCGTGGGCGGCGCCCGCTATGGCGTGGGTGACTGGCTGGTGCAGCGCATCACGGCGTTGGTTCTGGCTGCCTACGCGGTCTTGCTGACCACGCGCATCGTGCTGCATTCCCCCGTGGATTTCCCGGCATGGCGCGCCGTGTTCGCGCCCACGTGGATGCGCCACGCGACCCTGCTGTTCGTGCTGGCCCTGTGCTGGCACGCCTGGCTCGGCATGCGCGACATCTACATGGATTACCTGCGTTCCACCGGACTGCGCCTGGCGGCCCATGCCACCACCCTTCTGCTGCTGGTGCTGTATGCGCTGTGGGCCGCCGGCATCCTCTGGAGGTGGGCATGAACCTGCGCAAGCGCACCTTCGATGCCGTGGTGGTCGGAGCCGGGGGCGGCGGCCTGCGCGCGGCCCTGCAGCTGGCGGTGGCCGACCTCAAGGTGGCCGTGGTGTCCAAGGTGTTTCCCACCCGTTCCCATACGGTCGCCGCCCAGGGCGGCATCAATGCCGCCCTGGGCAATGTCACGCCGGACAACTGGTACTGGCACATGTACGACACGGTCAAGGGGTCCGATTACCTGGGCGACCAGGATGCCATCGAATTCATGTGCCGCGCCGCGGCCCAGACCGTGTACGAGCTGGAGCACTACGGCCTGCCGTTCTCGCGCCTGGACGACGGACGCATCTACCAGCGTCCCTTCGGCGGTCAGTCCACCCACCTGGGCCAGGGGCAGGCCACACGCACCTGCGCCGCAGCCGACCGCACCGGACATGCCATGCTGCACACCCTCTACCAGCAGAACATCCGGGCGCGCACCCACTTCTTCGACGAATTCTTCGCGGTGGACCTGATCAAGGATGCGGAAGGCTACGTCCTGGGCGTGCTGGCCATCGAGATCGAGACCGGCGAGCCGCTCCTGATCGAGGCCCGCGCCACGCTGCTGGCCACGGGTGGCGCCGCACGCATCTACCGCACCTCCACCAACGCCCTGATCAATACCGGCGACGGCCTGGCCATGGCCCTGCGCGCGGGCATCCCGCTGCAGGACATGGAGTTCTTCCAGTTCCACCCCACCGGGATCGCCGGCGTGGGCTGCCTGATCTCCGAGGCGGCGCGGGGGGAGGGGGGCTATCTGATCAATGCCCGCGGCGAGCGGTTCATGGAACGCTATGCGCCCAAGGCACGCGATCTGGCCAGCCGTGACGTGGTGAGCCGGGCAATCGTCACCGAGATCCGGGAGGGGCGCGGCTGCGGGCCCAAAGGCGACCACGTGCTGCTCAGGCTCGACCACCTGGGCGCGGAGCGCATCGACAGCCGCCTGCCCGGCGCGCGGGATCTGGCCCGGCGGTTCGCCCACGTGGATCCGGTGCATCAACCCATTCCCGTGTTTCCCACCGCCCACTACATGATGGGCGGCATCCCCACCAACCGCTTCGGACAGGTGGTGACGCCCACCGCGACGGGGCCGGAGGAACCGGTGCCGGGCCTGTATGCGGTGGGCGAATGCGCCTGCGTTTCCGTGCATGGAGCCAACCGCCTGGGCGGCAACTCGCTGCTGGACATCGTCGTGTTCGGGCGGGCCGCCGGCTCGCACATGATCGAATACCTGCGGGAAAACCCCTTCCCGCGCCCCATCCCCGCGAGCGCCACCGAGCCCGCGCTGGAACGGCTCGCCCGTTGGGAACGGCCGGCCGGCGACGAACGCATTCCCGCCATCCGCGACGAGATGCAGCGGGTGATGGAGGACCGCTGCGGCGTGTTCCGGACCGGCGCCGAGATGCAGGCCGGCATCGCGGAGATCCGCAGCCTGCGGGAAAGACTGGCCCGGGCCACGCTCACCGACCGCAGCCGCATCTTCAACACGGCGCGCATCGAGGCGCTGGAGCTGGAGAACATGCTGGAGATCGCGCTGGCCACCATCGTGTCCGCCGCCGCCCGGGAGGAAAGCCGTGGCGCCCATTCCCGGGTGGATTTCCCCGCCCGGGACGACGACCGCTGGCTCAGGCACAGCCTCTACTTCCTGGAGGGCAGCCGGCTGGACTACAAGCCTGTGCGGCTCAAGCCGCTCACCGTGGAATCCTTTCCCCCCGTGCCCCGGAGTTACTGATGCCCGTTCGCCTGTCGGTCTATCGCTACGACCCGGAATCCGGCGCCGACCCGCGCATGCAGGAATACGTGCTGGACATGGACCCCGAGGGGAAGATGCTCCTCGACGCCATCCTCTACCTCAAGGATCGCGATCCCACCCTCGCCGTGCGCCGCTCCTGCCGCGAAGGCGTGTGTGGTTCGGATGCCATGAACATCAACGGCCGCAACGGCCTGGCCTGCATCACGCCCCTGGCCGGCCTGGAACAGCCCATCGAGCTGCGCCCCTTGCCTGGCCTGCCGGTGATCCGCGACCTGGTGGTGGACCTCTCCCCGTTCTACAGGCAATACCGGGCCGTGAAGCCCTGGCTGATCAATCACGATCCGGAGCCCGAAATCGAGCGCCTGCAGACACCCGAGGAACGGCAGGCGCTGGATGGGCTCTACGAGTGCATCCTGTGCGCCTGCTGTTCCACGGCCTGTCCCTCGTTCTGGTGGAACCCGGATCGCTTCCTGGGGCCGGCGGCCCTGCTGCAAGCCTGGCGCTTCCTGGCCGACAGCCGTGACCAGGCAGCGGATGAGCGGCTCGACGAACTCAACGATCCCTACCGGCTGTTCCGCTGCCATTCCATCATGAACTGCATCGACGTCTGCCCCAAGGGCCTCAATCCCGCCCTGGCCATTGGCCGCATCAAGGGCCTGCTGGTCAAGCGCAGCGTGTGAGGCGCACCATGGCGGAGCACGACCGGTTGCGCTGGCGGTGCCGAAGGGGGCATCTGGAGCTGGATTTGCTGCTGCTGTCTTTCCTGGAGCAGGACTATCCCCGGCTGACCGAAGCGGAACAGGCGCGGTTTCGCGACCTGCTCCAGCTCGATGACGACACCCTGCTGGACATGCTTTCCGGCCAGGCGGTGGCGGAACCCTGGCGCGGCATCATCGAACGCCTGCGCCAGTGCTGAGACTCGAGCTTCGCCCCTCCCTGCAGCTGGCCGCGCTGTTGGCCTGTCTGTATGGCGGCGCCGTCGCCTGTGTGCTGATCGTGCCCCTGGCGGTGTGGATCCAGGCGCTCGCCGTTGCGGCCCTGTCGGCCAGTGGAATCCATGCCGTTCTGCTCCACGCCCGTTGTGCGCTGCCCGGCTCGATCCGGATGCTGGAAATGGACGAGGACTGTGCCTGCCAGCTGGTGGATGCCCGGGGTGGCCGGACCGACGCCCGGCTGCTGCTCTCGAGTGTGGTGCTGCCCTGGCTCACCGTGCTCGCGTTCAGGACGGCCTCGGGACGCCGCCGCACGCTGCTGCTGGTGCCGGACCGGGTGGATGCCGATGCCTACCGCCGGCTGCGTGTGCTGCTGCGCTGGCGCTGCCGGTTCGGCACCGATAGCGGGATATTCCCCTGATCAGGCGAACTGACGGGGCGACAGCACGGTGTTCTCCCCGCGGGGAAGGGTGAGGGGATAGTCGCGGCTGAAGTGCAGGCCCCGGCTTTCATGGCGCGCGAGGGCGCAGCGCACGATCAGCTCCGCCGTCAGCACCAGGTTGCGCAGCTCGATGAGGTCGTTGCTCACGCGGAAGTTGCGGTAGAACTCCGCGATCTCCTCGGTGAGCAGGTTGATGCGGTTGAGGGCGCGTTGCAGGCGCTTGTCGGTGCGCACGATGCCCACGTAGTCCCACATGAACCGGCGCAGCTCGTCCCAGTTGTGGGAGATGACCACCTCCTCGTCGGCATCGGTGACGCGGCTTTCGTCCCAGGCCGGCAGGGGCACGCGGGGCGGGGCTGGCTGGGCCAGGATGTCGCGCGCGGCGGCGCGTCCCAGCACCAGGCACTCCAGCAGCGAATTGCTGGCCAGGCGGTTGGCCCCGTGCAGCCCCGTGCAGGCCACCTCGCCGATCGCGTACAAGCCCTCCACGTCGGTGCGTCCCCTGAGGTCGGTGAGGATGCCGCCGCAGCTGTAATGGGCCGCGGGGACCACCGGAATGGGCTCGCGGGTGATGTCGATGCCCAGCTCGCGGCAACGCTCGTAGATGGTGGGGAAGTGGCTTGTGATGAAATCCGCCGGCTTGTGGCTGATGTCCAGATAGACACAATCGAAGCCATGCTTCTTCATCTCGAAGTCGATGGCGCGCGCCACCACGTCCCGGGGTGCGAGCTCGGCGCGGGGATCGTGATCGGGCATGAAGCGGGAACCGTCGGGGCGCTTGAGCAGACCACCCTCGCCCCGCACCGCCTCCGAGATGAGGAAGGACTTGGCGTGGGGATGATAGAGGCAGGTGGGATGGAACTGGATGAACTCCATGTTGGCCACCCGGCAGCCGGCACGCCAGCCCATGGCCACGCCATCGCCGGTGGCCACGTCGGGGTTGGTCGTGTACAGATAGACCTTGCCCGCGCCCCCCGTGGCCAGGACCGTGAAGTCGGCGCTGAGGGTGACCACACGGCCACGGGTTTTGTCCAGCACGTAAAGACCATGGCAGCGATTGTCGCGCCGGCCCAGCTTGGCGCTGGTGACCAGATCGATGGCGATGTGGTCCTCGAGCAGGGTGAGATTGGGATGGGCACGGGCCTGATGGATGAGCGCGGTCTGTACCGCGTGGCCCGTGGCGTCGGCGGCATGGACGACCCGCCGGTGGCTGTGGCCGCCCTCGCGGGTCAGATGAAAGCCCGTGCCATTGGCCGCATCCCTGGTGAACTCGACCCCCTGGGCCACCAGCCACTCGATCATTTCGCGGCCCTGGCTCACGATCCACCGGACGGCGGCTTCGTTGCACAGGCCCGCCCCGGCGACCAGCGTGTCCTGGACATGGGATTCGATGGAATCCTCGCTGGACAGGACGGCGGCGATCCCTCCCTGGGCCCGGTCGCTGGCGCTGTCGGCCAGGCCGCGCTTGGCGACGACGGCAACCCGCCGATGTTCGGCCAGATGGAGCGCCACCGTCAGCCCTGCCAGGCCGCTGCCCACCACGACGACATCGTATCCGCCCAAAACCCGCTCCTGTGCTCCTTTCCGGGAAGCGGGCATCATAGCACGGGGCTGGCCCCTTGCCCCGGGGCAGTGAACTAAGCGCTGGCTTCATGGTCTTTGCAAGCAGGTCGCACGTTCTCCGTTCCTCACCAAGACCAGGGGCAGGTATACTTTGGGCCAGATCATCGACTTTCCCGCTCGGGAAAATTCCACCAGACAACAAGCATTCAGGGACGCGCCCAAGATGGGTGATCGGGAGATCGACCAGGCCCTGGTCGAGCGGGCACAGGCCGGCGACAAACACGCCTTCGAGCTTCTGGTCGCCAAATACCAGCGCAAGCTGGCCCGGCTGCTGTCGCGCTTCATCCGTGATCCGGCCGAAGTCGAGGACGTGGCCCAGGAAGCCTTCATCAAGGCCTATCGCGCCTTGCCCTCCTTCCGGGGCGACAGCGCCTTCTACACCTGGCTGTACCGCATCGCCATCAACACCGCGAAGAACTATCTCGTCAGCCAGGGACGCCGCGCGCCCACGAGCACCGAATATGACGCGGAAGAGGCCGAGGGCTTCGAGGAAGCGGAGCAGCTGCGCGATGTGAGCACGCCCGAAGCGGTGATGCTCACCAAGGAGATCGGTGAAACCGTCACCCAGGCCATGGAGGCCCTGCCGGAAGAACTGCGCACCGCGATCACGCTGCGGGAGATCGACGGCCTCAGCTACGAGGAGATCGCGGAGGTGATGAATTGTCCCATCGGCACGGTGCGTTCGCGCATCTTTCGCGCACGGGAAGCCATCGCCGAGAAACTTCGCCCGCTGCTGGGCACCAGCAAAGACAAGAGGTGGTAACCATGACTTCCGACATTTCAGCTTTGATGGATGGAGAACTGGATCCCGACCAGGCGGCGCGGACGCTCGCCGCCCTGCGCCAGGATCCGCGCCTGCGGGACACCTGGGCGGCCTATCACCTGATCGGCGACAGTCTGCGCGGCAGCGGGCCCCTGGCCCTGGACATCAGCGCGTCGGTGTCCCGACGCCTTGCCGGGGAGCCCACCGTCCTCGCTCCCGCG
>JBBINK010000105.1:3563-8481 GCA_037443925.1 Betaproteobacteria bacterium | reverse complement strand
CCAGGGCTGCCTGGTTGGCGCTGAGCTGCTGCCGGGCTCTGCCTTCGTCGCCGCGCCGACGCAGGCGGCGGGCGATGGCCAGCACGTCGGCTTCCGGGTGATCCGGGCGGTCGAACAGCCGGGCCAGCCGTGCCGCCAGGGTCACCAGGGAGATCAGATCCCACCGGTTGTGCGCCAGGATGGCGGGCAGCTGGGCCATCCGGCGCGCCCGCACGAAATCGAACCATGCCTGGGGCACGAGATGGCCGGGCAGATCGTCCTGGCGGTGGAAATCCAGCAGGCGCCGCTCCGCCGTCTGCAGCCGGCAATCGGGCCAGGCCGCGCCAAAGGCCGTGCGCAGGGGATGCAGCAGATCCAGATGCCCCAGCCGCACCAGGGGGTCCGGCAGCCGTGCCAGGCGATAGCGGGCGGCGAGCAAGGGGACATCGAAGGTCTTGCCATTGAACGTGACCAGATGACGCGCCTGGCGGCACCAGGGCGCCGCCTCGGCCAGCAGGGCACGCTCCCCCTTGAAGCCGGTGAGGAACAACTGGCGCAGGCGCAGGCAGTCCCCTTCGATGCGGGCGAGCCCCACCAGGAAGGGCAGGGTGCCGGTGCCGCCTGCCAGACCGGTGGTCTCGGTGTCGAGGAACAGCAGCTCCTCCGCGCAGGGCACGTTACCGTCCAGGCAGTCGAGGGGCGCGCCCAGCATGTCCTGCAGCCGGCGCGCGCCGTGGGCGAGATCCAGGGAAAAGCGCCGCTCCACGACGATCAGTCCGTCGCCGGCGACCTCGCCCCCGAGGGCGGCGGCCACCGCGCGGTCGTCCTTGGGGGCATCGCGCCGCTCGAGCCGGGCAAGCCGCTCGGCGAGGGGCGCGCAGGCCGGGGCGGCCGCGCCCCGCTGGGCCTCGAGCTGACGCAGGCGTTCACGCAGGCTCATGGCTGCCGGTCGCGAGGAACAGCTCCAGCACCCGGACCGCCGCCTGTTTGGGCGAGTAGCCCCGTTCCTCGTCGGAGGCGAGGATGGGGCCGATGCAGGCCGGGCAGCCGTGGGCGCAGTCGCAGGCGGCCACCAGGTCGCGGGCACGGGCCACGACTTCCCGCCGCAAATCGAACAGGGGTGCGGACAAGCCGATGCCGCCGGGATAGTTGTCGTACAGGAAGACCGTCGGCTCGAAGCTGCGCATGGCGGCGGGGTCCATGGCGTCCCCGTCGGGACTGCGCAGTCCGCCGCGGCCGTCGGCCTCCACCGTGGCGAACCACGTGCTGCCGGCATCGCCCACGGCGCGGCCCAGATCGTGGCGTTCGGACAGGGTGAGCAAGGCGGCGACGTGGTGCAGGGCATAGGCCGCGCCAAGGAAGCCGTCCAGGGCCTGCCAGCGGCTTGAGAACGCGGCATCGAGGCGGCCCGGATCCACGCGCCACCACACCGCGCTGGTGTGCAGTTCCTGATCGGGCAGGTTGATGTTGCCGTAACCCACGTTCTCGTGGGTGTAGTAGCGGATCTTCTTGTAGCCCGCGATGCGGCGCAGGATGTGCACTTCGCCCCGTGTGGCGCCGTCGGCGTGCTCGAAGTCTTCCAGGACCTTGAGCTTGGTGTAGTCGATGGCGTCGGTGTAGTAGTCGGCGCGGGTGCGGGTGACGAAGGCCTTGCGTCCCTCCCAGTCGAGGCGTTCCACCTGGTAGGGGGTGGCCTGCACCAGGTAGATCGCCCCTTCGTGGAGGGTCATGGGCGCGGAGCCGTAATCCACCTCCGCGATCACGTCCTGTCTGCCATCCGTGGTGTCGATGACCACGAAGTTGCCCTCCGCCACGGAGCGCAGGCTGACGCTGTTGGCCGGATAGCCCTCGGCCATCCAGTGCCACTGGCTGCCCTCCCGGTGCAGCACGCCCTGCTCCTCCAGATAGGCCAGCAGCTCCTCGAGTCTTTCCTTGCCGAAACGCTCGCCCATCACGAACGGCAGCTCGAAGGCGGCGCAGCGCACGTGGTCCATGAGGATGAGCAGCTGGTCCGGATCGATGCGGGCGTGCTCGGGCGACTGTCCGAAGAAGAACTCCGGATGCCGCACCACGTATTGGTCCAGCGGATCGCTGCCGGCCACCAGCACGCCGAGGGACGGACGGTTGCGCCGCCCGGCGCGGCCCAGCCGCTGCCAGGTGCCGGCGATGGTGCCGGGATAGCCGTGCAGCACGCACACGTCCAGCGCTCCGATGTCCACTCCCAGCTCCAGGGCCGAAGTGGCGATCACGCAGTCCAGCTCGCCCGCGCGGAGGGCTTTCTCGGCCTGCCGCCGCTGGGTGGGCAGGTAGCCACCCCGGTAGGCGCTCACCCGCGGCGCCTTGCGCGGGTCGCGGTCGAACACGTCCTTGAGGTATTTGGTCAGCACCTCCACCATCAGCCGCGTGTTGGCGAAGACGATGGTCTTGAGCCCCGCCTTCACCGCCATGCGGGCGATGCGGGTGGTCTGGGAACGTGCGGAGGCCCGGATGCCCAGATCGGGGTTGACCACCGGCGGGTTCCACAGCAGCACATGACGTTCGCCGCGGGGCGCGCCGCTTTCGGTCACCGTCGCCACCGGCGCGCCGATCAGCGCCTCGGCCAGCTCCCGCGGGTTGGCCAGGGTGGCCGAGGCCAGGATGAACAGCGGCTCGCTGCCATAGAAGCGGCACACGCGCATCAGGCGCCGGATCACGTTGGCCACGTGGGAGCCGAACACGCCACGATAGGTGTGCATTTCGTCGATCACCACGTAGCGCAGGCTTTCGAAAAACTGCGCCCATTTGGTGTGGTGGGGCAGGATGCCCTGGTGCAGCATGTCGGGATTGGAAACGACGATGTCGCCCCGGGTGCGCACGGCGGCGAGGATGCGTTCCAGGGCGATCTCGGTCAGCAGGTTGACCCGCCGGGCGTCGAGGGTGAGCCGCTGCGCCCGGAGCGCCACCTGCTCGGCGGATTCCTCGCCGCTCACGTACATCACCTCCCGCTCGGCGCTCATGTGCGCGGCCGCCTGCAGCAGCAGGGTGGATTTGCCAATGCCCGGATCCCCGCCCAGCAGCACCACGGCACCCGGCACCAGCCCACCCCCGAGCACCCGGTCCAGCTCCCCCACGCCGGTGGGCCAGCGGGCCACCTCCGCCGCCTGCACCTCGGACAGCCGCTGGATCCGGCCATCCGCCGCCAGAGCCAGGTGGCGGCTCCTGCCGGAGGCGGGCTCGGCGACCGTCTCCACCAGGGTGTTCCAGGCATGGCAATGGGGGCACTGCCCCTGCCATTTGGGGCTTTGCCCCCCGCACTCGCCGCACAGATAGACCGTCCGGGCCTTGGCCATGGCTAGATTTCCATCACGGGCACGCGTTCGGCACGCGCCGTGAGCAGCTCGTAACTGATGGTGCCGGCGGCCCGCGCCACCTCTTCCACCGGCAGGCCTTCGCCCCACAGGGTGACGGGCGTGCCGACGCCGGCGCCGGGCAGGTCACTCAGGTCCACACAGAGCATGTCCATGGAAATGCGGCCGAGCACGCGACTGGGCTGCCCGCCCACCCGCACCGGCGTGCCGGTCGGAGCATGCCGGGGATAGCCATCCGCGTAGCCGCAGGCGACGATGCCCACCCGCATGTCGCGCTCCGCCACATAGCTGCCGCCGTAACCCACGGCATCCCCCCGTCGCAGTGCCTGCACCGCGATGACCGCCGACACCAGGCTCATGGCCGGCTTGAGCCCCAGGGCGGCCGCGGTCTGGTCCGCAAAGGGCGAGGCACCGTACAGCATGAGGCCGGGCCGCACCCAGGCACCGTGGGTCTCGGGGTGGCGCAACAGGGCGGCGGAGTTGGCCGCGCTGAAGGCCAGCGGCCGTCCCCCCAGCACCTCGCGGAACAGACGGAACTGGTCTGCCGGGCCCGGAGGCTCGTCGGCGCTGGCGAAATGGGTCATGAAGGTGAGGCTGGCCACGTTGCCACAGCCCTCGAGCCGCGCCAGCGCCGCGGCAACCTGGTGCGGCGGGAACCCCAGCCGGTTCATGCCGGTGTTGATCTTGATGAACACGTCCACGGGGGCCGACAGGCGCACGTGTTCCAGCATGGCGATCTGCTCCGCGGTGTGGACCACCAGCGCCAGGCGGTGGCGGTCCACCTGGGCCAGCTCGGCGACTTCGAACACGCCTTCCAGGAGCAGGATGCGCTGGCCGAATCCCGCCTCGCGTAACGAGACCGCCTCGCCCACGGTGAGCACGCCGAACCCGTCCGCTTGGGCCAGGGCGCGCGCGACCGTGAGCAGGCCATGGCCATAGCCATTGGCCTTGACCACCGCCAGGATGCGGGAACCCGGCGCGGCCTGGCGCGCGACCGCCAGGTTGTGCGCCAGGGCGGAGGTGTCGATCAGCGCTTTGAGGGGACGTGCCATGGACTGGGAAAGTACCGGGTGGGGCGCCCACGCGCCGGTTCGCGACAGGGGCGATGGGGCCTTGGTCGTGATCTCAATAGCTGCCGGGATGCGCCAGGTTCTCGAAGCGGGTGTACTCACCCAGGAAGGCCAGCTTCACCGTGCCGATCGGGCCGTTGCGCTGCTTGCCGATGATGATCTCGGCGATGCCCTTGTCCGGCGTCTCCGGGTTATAGACCTCATCACGGTAGATGAACAGGATCAGGTCCGCATCCTGCTCGATGGCGCCGGATTCCCGCAGGTCCGACATCACCGGGCGCTTGTTGGGCCGCTGTTCCAGGCTGCGGTTGAGCTGGGACAGAGCGATCACCGGCACGTCCAGCTCCTTCGCCAGGGCCTTGAGGGAGCGGGAGATCTCGGAGATTTCCGTAGCCCGGTTCTCACCCTGGCCGCTGCCCGACATGAGCTGGAGATAGTCGATCACGATCAGGCCGAGCCGGCCGCACTGCCGGTGCAGGCGGCGGGCCCGGGCCCGCAGCTCCAGCGCCGACAGGGCCGCGG
>JBBINK010000105.1:0-3544 GCA_037443925.1 Betaproteobacteria bacterium | reverse complement strand
GGCCGCGGTCTCGTCGATGTACAGGGGCGCATCGTTGAGCTTGCCCACGGCATAGGTCAGACGCTGCCAGTCCTCGTCCTGGAGCCGGCCGGTGCGCACCCGGTGCTGGTCCAGCTTGCCCACCGACCCCACCATCCGCATCACCAGCTGGGTGCCGGCCATTTCCATGGAAAACACCGCCACCGGCAGTTTGGTATCGAGGGCCACGTGCTCCGCGATGTTGAGGGAAAAGGCCGTCTTGCCCATGGAAGGACGGCCGGCGACGATGATCAGGTCGCCAGGCTGCAGGCCCGAGGTCATGCGGTCGAGGTCGGTGTAGCCGGTGGGAATGCCGGTCACGTCGCTCACGCTGTCGCGCTGGAACAGCATGTCGATGCGTTCCACGACTTCGGTGAGCAGGGGCTGGATCTCCGTGAAGCCCTGCTTGCCGCGGCTGCCCATCTCCGCGATCTGGAAGACCTTGGCTTCCGCCTCGTCCAGCAGATCCGAGGCGGACCGGCCGCTGGGATTGTAGGCGGAATCCGCGATGCCGGTGCCCACCTCCACCAGGCGCCGCATGATGGAGCGGTCGCGCACGATCTCCGCGTAGCGCCGGATGTTGGCGGCGGAAGGCGTGTTCTGGGCCAGGGCGCCCACATAGGCCAGGCCGCCGACCGTGGCCAGCTCGCCGGCATTCTCCAGGGATTCGCTGACGGTCACCACGTCGGCAGGCTTGTTGGCCTCCAACAGCTTGACGATGTGACGGTAGATCAGCCGGTGGTCATAGCGATAGAAATCCTCCTCGCTGATCAGATCGCCGATCCGTTCCCAGGCACTGTTCTCCAGGAGCAGGCCACCGAGCACGGCCTGCTCCGCCTCCAGGGAGTGGGGCGGGAGCTTGATGGCATCGAACTGCTGGTCACCCATGGCGTGGCTTTCCGCGTGTTTCGAAAGGGCATGGTCCGAAGGGAGGATGGCCGCGGGGAACGTGCCGGGGCGCGGGCGGCCCGCCTGGCCACCCTGACCCTGCACTGGCCGCCGCCTTCGCTGACCCGGCACCCATGGCGGCTAGTATACCGGGCGCACAAGCAAAAGGGCCGCCCCCGGGCGGCCCTTTCACTCCGACCCCTGTCGGGGCTTCACGCCGGCGTCACCGTCACGGTGATGGCGGTCCGAACGTCCGTGTGCAGGACGAGCTCCACCGGGTATTCGCCGATGGCCTTGATCGGGCCGGAAGGCATGCGCACCTCGGACTTGGTCACCGCGATGCCCTTTTCCTTCAGGGCATCCACGATGTCCACGGTGCCCACGGAACCGAACAGCTTGCCGTCCACACCCGCCTTCTGGCTGATCTGGACGTTCATGCCCTCCAGCTGCGCGGCCCGGGCCTGGGCCGCGGCCAGCCGTTCCGCCTCCTGCCGCTCCAGCTCGGCGCGACGCTCGGCGAAGGCCTTGATGTTGGCCTCGGTGGCACGCTTGGCCTTCCCCTGGGGGATGAGGTAGTTGCGGGCGTAGCCGTCCTTCACCTTGACCACATCGCCCAGTTGGCCCAGGTTGACGACTTTCTCCATCAGGATCACTTGCATGGCCGGGCTCCTCAATGCTGGTCGGTGTAGGGCAAGAGCGCGAGGAAACGCGCGCGTTTCACCGCATCGGACAGCTGGCGCTGGTAACGCGCCTTGGTGCCGGTGATGCGGGCGGGAATGATCTTGCCATTCTCGCTGATGAAGTCCTTCAGGAGATTGACATCCTTGTAGTCGACTTCCTTGATGCCTTCCGCGGTGAAGCGGCAATACTTGCGGCGCTTGAACATTTGCCGGGACATTTTCACACCTCTGTTTCGGTCAATTCGATGGTTTGCACGTGCAGCACCAGCTGCGGATCCGTGCGGCTTCTTTTCGCCAGATAGCCCTCACATTCCACCTGCGCGCCCCGGGGCCAGCGGGAGACGGTCTCGGCCACCGTCTCGAATGCCACGGCCGGGATCTCGCACTCCACCGTGCGGCTTGCCTGGCCCTCCCGCTGCCGTGAACGGTGCAGCAGGGTGAACCTCAGGACGGCGACGCCAGCGGGCGTGTGGCGCAGGGTATCCCTATCGACGATCCGGCCGCAGATGCGCGTCCGGTTGCACGCCACGTCAGGCGTCGGCCGAAGCCTGTGCCGGGGCCGCGTTTTCCGCCGCGGCTTCCGGCTTGTCGCCGGTGGGCACGGCCTTGGCCTTCTCCTCCTTCATCATCGGGGAGGGCTCCGTCACCGGACCCTTCATGCGGATGATGAGGTGGCGCAACACGGCGTCGTTGAACTTGAAGGCGTGCTCCAGTTCGTCCAGGGTCGCCTGGTCGCACTCGATGTTCATGAGCACGTAATGGGCCTTGTGCACCTTCTGGATGGGGTAGGCCAGCTGCCGGCGCCCCCAGTCTTCGAGGCGATAGATACGGCCATTGCGGCTGGTGATGGTCGCTTTGTAGCGCTCGATCATCGCCGGAACCTGCTCACTCTGGTCCGGATGGACGATGAAGACGATCTCGTAATGTCGCATGCACTCTCCTTGTGGGTTAAGCCTGCCGCGGTGCGCACGGAGCAGGCAGGGTTCGATGCAGGATATTCCCCGGCGTGCCGGAAAAACGGTGCATTATATCCGGTTGACCGGAAAAGGGACAAGAGCCCTCAGTCGTCCGGCCGCAGCTGCCACCACAGCAGGAACAGCGCCAGCAGGGCGCAGCCCGCCGCGAGGGTATAGGTGACCGCCGGCCCCCACAATTCCCAGCTGTAGCCCGCGTAGAGGCTGCCCAGGGTGCCTCCCGCCCCGAACGAGATGCTGTTGTAGATGCCCTGCCCGCGCGCCTGCAGCCTGCCCGGGAAGAAGCGGTGGACCAGGGCGATGGCCGAGGCGTGGTAGGCACCGAAGGTGGCCGCATGCATGGCCTGCGCGAGCAGGATCAGGGCCGGCTGCCCGACTCCCCAGGCGATGATCAGGAAGCGCACCACGGCGAAGGCGAAGCTGGCCCGCAGGATGGTTTCCAGGCGGAAACGGGCGAACAGGCGGGTCGCGTACAGAAACACGCCGATCTCACAGATCACCCCCAGCGCCCAGAGCCAGCCGATGCCGCTCTTGCTGTAGCCGTTGGCCTCGAGATAGATCGAGTAGAAGGTGTAGTAGGGGCCGTGGGCCGCCGACATCAGGAAGCAGGCCCCGATCAGGGCGAGCACACGGGGCTGGCGCAGCACCTGCCAGAGGGAGGCATGGCCGGTGGCGTGGGGCATCACCTCCGCCTCCGGAATGTGGCGCGAGAACAGCGCCACGCCCAGCAGCGCGCCGAACACGATCCACGGCAGCCAGCGGATGGCGATGAAATCCAGGGCATAGCCCACACCCACCACCGCCAGGATGAACCCCACCGATCCCCACAGCCGGATGCTGCCGTAGCGGTCGGTGCGTTCGCCGAGATGGCTCAGGGTGGTGGCCTCCACCAGGGGCAGTGAGGCGGCCCAGAAAAAGCTCATCAGGGCCATCACCGCGAACAGCAGCCAGAAACCGCTGCCCAGGAACACGCCGCTGAAGGCC
>JBBINK010000104.1:0-8547 GCA_037443925.1 Betaproteobacteria bacterium | reverse complement strand
ACGAGGGACGGGTCAAAAGCCCCACCTATACCCTGGTTGAACTTTATCCACTTTCTAAGTTATTCTTGTATCACTTTGATTTCTATCGTTTCGGCGAGCCGCGCGAATGGCTGGACGCGGGTCTTAGGGATGCCTTCGGCGGCGATGCGGTCTGCCTGGTGGAGTGGCCGGAAAAGGCGGGCGACGGGCTGCCGCCGCCGGATGTGGCGATCCGTCTGGAGATGGAGGGCGCCGGCCGACGGGCGCGGCTCGTGGCGCGCAGCGAAGCGGGGGAAGCATGTCTCAATCGGCTGATGGAGGAGGGGCACGCGCAGGGCGATTCCTGACCTTGCTGGCGCTCGTGTGCCTGGGCATCGGCACCGGCGCGGTGCAGGCCGCCTCGCTCGTGTCCGCCCGCATCTGGCCCGCTGCCGAATACACCCGCGTCACGCTGGAATCCAGCACGCCCCTCGTCTATTCCCACTTCCTCATGTCGGAGCCCGAACGGCTGGTGCTCGATCTCAAGGGGGTCGAGCCCTCGAAGGTCCTGGACGGGCTGCCGGCGCGTCTGGCGGCGGACGATCCCTACATCAAGGCCATCCGCATCGGGCGGTTCAAGCCGGGCGTGACCCGCGTGGTGCTGGACCTCAAGGTTCCCGCCAAGCCCTCCGTGTTCGAGCTCAAGCCGGTGGGCGAGTATGGGCACCGGCTGGTCCTGGACGTCTATCCCGTCGAGCCGGTGGATCCCCTGGCTGCGCTGCTGAACGCGCCCACGCCCCTGGAGGCCGCCGCCGGCCTGGACCGTCCGGCGTCAGGCTCGGCGGACAAGACGGCGCGTCCGGCAACGCCGCCGGAGGGCGCCGGAGCGAAGGGCAACAGGAGCGGCGGCCCCGAACTCATCCGCCTCGTCACCGTGGCCATCGACGCCGGGCACGGGGGCGAGGATCCCGGCGCGCGCGGCCATCGGGGCACGCTGGAGAAAGAGGTGACCCTGTCCATCGCCCGCCGCGTCAAGGCCCGCATCGACCAGGAGCCCAACATGCGCGGCTTCCTGATCCGCGATGGGGACTACTTCATTCCCCTGGGCCAGCGCGTGGCCAAGGCGCGACGGGTGCAGGCCGACCTGTTCGTGTCCATCCATGCCGACGCTTTCGTCAATCCCGAGGCACGCGGCTCGTCCGTGTTCGCGTTGTCGGAAAACGGCGCAACCAGCGCGGCGGCCCGCTGGCTGGCGAAACGGGAGAACGAGGCCGACTTGATCGGTGGCGTCAACCTGGACGTCAAGGACACCTTCCTCAAGCAGACTCTGCTCGACCTGTCCCAGACGGCCACCATCAACGACAGCCTGAAGCTCGGCAAGGCCGTGCTGGCGGAGCTGTCGGGCATCAACAAGCTGCACAAGGGCGACGTGGAACAGGCCGGCTTCGCGGTGCTCAAGGCGCCGGACATTCCGTCCATCCTGGTGGAAACGGCCTTCATCACCAATCCCGAAGAAGAGGCCCGGCTGACCGACGAGGACTACCAGGAACGCATGGCCGCGGCCATCGTCGCCGGCATCAAGCGCTACTTCGCCCGCAACCCGCCCCTGGCCCGGAGCAAGCTGGCAGCCAAATGATGGGGCTATAATGGCCGCTTCCCGCGAGCCGCCATGCCCTCCATCCACCTGCTCCCTGAGCTGCTCATCAACCAGATCGCCGCCGGCGAGGTGGTGGAACGGCCGGCTTCCGCCCTCAAGGAACTTCTCGAGAATGCCGTCGATGCCGGCGCCTCCACCATCCAGGTCCGGCTCGCCCAGGGCGGGGTGAAGGAAATCCAGGTGGTTGATGACGGTTCGGGCATGGCGGCCGACGATCTGCCCCTCGCCCTGACCCGCCATGCCACCAGCAAGATCGCGAGCCCCGACGACCTGGCCGCGGTGCGCACCCTGGGCTTCCGCGGCGAGGCCCTGGCCAGCATCGCGGCGGTCTCGCGCATGAAACTCGCCAGCCGGCGCCGGGAGGATGCCCACGGTTGGGCCGTGGAGGCGGAAGGCGACCGCATGGGCGAGCTGCGGCCGGACGCCATCCCCCCCGGCACCGTGGTCACGGTGCGCGACCTCTACTTCAACACGCCCGCCCGGCGCAAGTTCCTGCGGAGCGAGGCCACCGAGTTCGCCCACTGCGAGGAGGTGTTCCGGCGCCTGGCGTTCTCGCGCCCGGATCTCGCCTTCAGTCTGCACCACAACGGCCGGGCGGTCTGGCACCTGCGGGCGAGCGACCAACCGGCGGCGCGCATCGAGGCCCTGGCCGGCCGGGATTTCGCCCAGGCGTCGGTCGTGGTCGAGGCCCGTGCCGGCGAGCTCGGCCTGTGGGGCATGGCCGCCCTGCCCGCATTCGCCCGCGCCAGCCGCGACCTTCAGTACCTGTTCGTGAACGGCCGTTTCGTGCGGGACAAGACGCTGACCCATGCCCTGCGGGAGGCCTACCGCGACGTGCTCCACCACGACCGCCATCCCGCCTATGTGCTGTTTCTGACCTTGCCGCCGGATGCGGTGGACGTGAATGTCCATCCCATGAAAATCGAGGTGCGGTTTCGCGACGCCCGCGCGGTACACCAGTTCGTGTTCCATGCCGTGCAGCGGGCGCTGGCCGCGCCGGCCGGTGCCGGTGCGGGG
This sequence comes from Betaproteobacteria bacterium, assembly GCA_037443925.1. Lineage (GTDB taxonomy): Bacteria > Pseudomonadota > Gammaproteobacteria > Burkholderiales > Thiobacteraceae > Thiobacter. Next base: position 5,915 of record JBBINK010000104.1, on the reverse strand, counting down.
TCGCCCCCGCCGGAAGTCCGCGCCAGGACCGCCCCCGCGGCACGCCCGGTGGCGCCGTGGACAGACGCGACGCCTTCTTCCCTTCGACCGGAGGCGGGCCCACGCCAGACGACGCTTGGGCTGACCGCCGCCGAGCCGGCGGCCTTCTACGGGGCCCTGTCCGGCGCGCCCGAGAAGGCAGCGGCGCCGGCGGCCGACGGCGCCGCGGGGGAGGATCTGCCGCCCCTCGGTTATGCGCTGGCCCAGCTGCACGGCATCTATATCCTCGCCCAGAATGCGCGGGGGCTGGTGGTGGTGGACATGCATGCGGCCCATGAGCGCATCGTCTACGAGAAGCTCAAGCAGGCGCTGGATGCCCGTCGGGTGGCCAGCCAGCCGCTGCTGGTGCCGGTGGCGCTTGACGCCTCGCCCCTGGAAGTGGCGGCGGTCGAGGAGCAGGCCGCCGCGCTGGCGGCCCTCGGTTTCGAAATGGCCGTGCTGTCGCCTTCGTCCGTCGCCGTGCGTGCGGTGCCGGCCGTGCTGGCCGAGGCCGATCCGGTGGCCGTCGCGCGGGATGTCCTGCGCGACCTGGTCGAGGTCGGTGGCAGCCGCGTGCTCACCGAGCGGCGCAACGCGCTGCTGGCGACCCTGGCCTGCCATGGCGCGGTGCGTGCCCACCGCAAGCTCTCCATCCCGGAAATGAACGCGCTGTTGCGGGAGATGGAGGCCACCGAGCGCTCCGGTCAGTGCAACCACGGCCGACCCACCTGGTTCCAGCTCTCCCTTCCCGAGCTGGACAAGCTGTTCATGCGTGGACAGTGAACGGCGCGATCCGAACGGGCGGGGACGTGGGGCCCCTGCCGTGGTGACGCCCATCACGGGCCTTGCCCAGGCCGCGCATGGGGACGGAGCGCGGCCTCCGGCGATCTTGCTCATGGGGCCCACCGCCAGCGGCAAGACCGGGGCGGCGGTGGAGCTGGTGCAGCGTCTGCCGCTGGAGATCATCAGCGTGGATTCGGCGCTGGTGTACCGCCACATGGACATCGGCACCGCCAAGCCCGATGCCGAGACCCAGCGCATCGCGCCCCATCGCCTCATCGACATCATCGAACCCACGCAGGCCTATTCGGCCGCGCGGTTCCGCGCCGACGCGCTGCGGCACATGGCCGAGGTGACCGCCCGCGGCAGGGTGCCCCTGCTGGTGGGCGGCACCATGCTCTATTTCAAGGCCCTGCGCGAGGGGCTGAGCGAGTTGCCGGCGGCCGATCCCGAGCTCAGGGCCGCCATCGAAGCGCGCGCCGCGAAGCAGGGCTGGCCGGCGCTCCATGCCGAGCTGGCGCGCGTGGATCCCCTCACCGCCGCCCGTCTGAAACCCACGGACGCCCAGCGCATCCAGCGGGCGCTCGAAGTCCATGAGCTCACCGGCGAGCCCCTGTCGGCGCTGCTCGCCCGACAGCGGGCCGAGGCCCTGCCCTATCGCATCCTGCCCCTCGCCCTGGTGCCGGGCGACCGCTCGGTACTGCACCGGCGCATCGCCGAACGCTTCGAAGCGATGCTGCGCCAGGGTCTGGTGGAGGAGGTCGAATGGCTGCGCGCCCACTACGCGCTCACTCCCGAGCTGCCGTCCATGCGCTGCGTCGGCTACCGCCAGGTATGGGCCTGGCTCGAGGGCGAAATCCCCCGCGACGCCCTGCGGGAGCGGGGCATCTTCGCCACGCGTCAGCTCGCCAAGCGCCAGCTCACCTGGCTGCGGGCCATGGCGGATGCCCAAGTGGTGGATTGCCTGGCCCCCGACCTCGTGCACCGGCTGGAAACGGCGATCCGCCGCTTCATCGACGCCTGATGGGTGGTTCGCCCAGCACGCGGGCGCTGGCGCCACCCACGGCGAACGTGAGATCCAGCCGTTCGCCCACGGCCAGCTGCGCGCTGTCGGTCACCACCTGGCCGCCCTCGTTGCGCACGATGCTGTAGCCCCGCGCGAGCACCGCCTGGGGATTGAGGTGGGTGAGCTGCGTCTTGAGGCTGGCGAGCCGCTGCCGCGCCCGGTCCAGCCTCTGGGCCATGGCCCGCGCCAGCCGGAGCTCGAGATGGCGGCACAGGTCCCGGGCGCGCCCGGGATCGGGACGGGCCGCGGCCAGGCGCCCGGCGAGATGGATGAGCCGCCAGCGCTGGCGCGCGAGCTGGGCAGCCATGGCCTGACGCAGGCGCTGCTTGAGCTGTTCCAGGTGACGGCCCTGGTGGTGCAGGCGCTGCGCCGGGTGGACCAGCCGCTTGGCCAGGTGATCCAAATGCTGCATGCGGGTTTCCAGGAGCCGGGTCATGTCGCGGGCGAGCCGACCGGCGAGCAGCGCCAGCCGACGGGCCAGGTCGGCCCGGTGGGGACTGACCAGCTCCGCCGCCGCGGTGGGCGTCGGGGCACGCACGTCGGTGGCGAAGTCGGCGATGGTGAAGTCGGTTTCGTGACCCACCCCGGAGACGATGGGGATGTCACAGGCGGCGATGGCGCGGGCCACCTCCTCCTCGTTGAAACCCCACAGATCCTCGATGCTGCCGCCGCCACGGCACAGGATCAGCACGTCGCATTCCCGCCGGGCGCAGGCGGTGCGGATTGCCTGGGCGATCCTCGGGCCGACGCCCCGGCCCTGGACCGGCGTGGGATAGATCACGACCGGGATGTTGGGCATGCGCCGCCGCAGTGTGGTGAGCACGTCCCGCAGGGCCGCCGCCTGGGGCGAGGTGATGATGCCGATGCAGCTGGGGAAGGGGGGCAGGGGCCGCTTGCGGGCGGCATCGAACAAGCCTTCCGCCTCGAGCCGCGCCTTGAGCCGGGCGAAGGCCTCGTACAGTGCGCCCAGGCCGCCCGGCCGCAGGGTCTCGACATTGAGCTGGAAATCGCCCCGGGGCTCGTACAGGGTGACGACGGCCCGTGCTTCCACCTGCATGCCCTCGCGCACCTCGAAATCCAGGTACTGGTTGCGATGACGGAACATGACACAGCGCACCTGGGCCTGGCTGTCCTTGAGGGAGAAATACCAGTGGCCGGAAGCATGCCGGGTGAGGTTGGAGATCTCGCCACTCACCCACAGGGGTGGAAAGCCGTTTTCCAGCAGGGCGCGGGCGCGGCGGTTGAGCTCGGAGACTGGAATGGCCGGCGGCACCGCGCCGGAGTAAGGGCTTGACGGCATGGTCGGATTCTACCAGCTATCCACACGCGCAGCCGAGCCGCAGGCCGCCGCGCGCGAAGCGGCCTGGGCGCAGCGCGTATTCCATAACCCATTGATTGTACGCAGATTGTCTGTCGCGCAAAAAACTGGCGCCCCGGAAATTGCCGCCTGCCGGCTGGACTTAGCGCAACTTCCCACGCGTTTCCCACAAGTTTGTCCACAGCTCCTGTGGACAAGACGCCGGCCCGCCCGCACACGCGTTTGCAATGACGCAGGGCTATGCTGTTGACATAGCCGGCCGGGCCGACTATCCTCGCCCTCGTCATGGCGCTGCGGGTCGTCACGTGTTCGCGGCGTCGTGTGTTCTGCTCCGCTTTGCCCCAGGTCGCCATCCGCCTGGGGATTTTTTTTCCGGGCGTTCGCCGCTCGTTGGCGCCCGTGTTCGCACTTGCCCGGAATGGGGACGCAGGCTAAAGTTACGCCCATTTATCGGGAGGACCGGGTGCTCGCAATCATCGAACAGGCAGGTTGGCCCATCTGGCCGCTCATCCTCGCTTCCATCGTCTCCTTGGGCATCATCGGGGAACGGCTGTGGACCCTGCGCAGCAGCGTCATCGCTCCCCGCAACCTTCTTCCCCAGGTTCTCCAGGAACTCCAGCAGAAGGGGGTGAATCCCGAACTGCTGGAGCGGCTGGCACGCAGTGCGCCCCTCGGGCGCGTGTTCGCGGCCGCCCTGCGCAATGCCAACAGCAGCCGTGACGTGATGAAGGAAGCGATCGAGGAGGAAGGGCGGGCCGTGGCCCACGAGCTGGAACGCTTCCTCACCAGCCTGGGCACCATCGCCACGGCAGCGCCGCTTTGGGGCCTGTTTGGCACGGTGATCGGCATGGTGGAGATCTTTGCCGCCCTCAAATCGGCCGGGGCCGATCCGGCCGAGCTGGGCCATGGCATCTCGATCGCCCTGTACAACACCGCCACCGGCCTGCTGGTGGCCATACCCAGCCTGATCTTCTACCGGCATTTCCGCGCGAAGATCGATGCCCTGGTGGTGGAGATGGAACAGCAGGCGATCAAGCTCGTGGAAGTGCTCCACGGCGAGCGGCGCTAGGGAGTGGCCTCATGAATTTCCGCCGTGGCCGTGAACGGGAGGGCGTGGAGATCAACCTGATCCCCATGATCGACGTCCTGCTGGTGATCGTCATCTTCCTGGCGGTGACCACGAGCTTCTCCCAGCTCGCCCAGCTGCAGATCACCCTGCCCACGGCCGAAGCCGACAAACCCTCGGAGCAGCCGGCCGCGGTGAACGTGGCCGTGGACGCGGCGGGCCGCTACCTCATCAATGGCAAGCCTTTCCTGGGCAAGGGGGCGGAGGCGCTGAGCCTGGCCATGAAGCAGGCGGCCGGCACGCAAGCCGATCCCATGATCGTCATCAGCGCCGATGCCCATGCCACGCACCAGTCGGTGATCCATGTCATGGAAGCCGCGCGCCTGGCGGGCTATGCCCGCATCACCTTTGCCACCCAGTCCGCCTCCCAGTAAGGCATGCGGCCCGGGAGCCCCAAGGCTCCCGGCGGTCCGGCGCCGCTTCGCTCCGTGTCCGGTTTCGTGGATGCCCTGGCCATGACCCGATGGCTCGAACGCCAGTGGTCTCGCTGGACGCCCTGGCAGTTCCTGCTGTGGCCCGTCTCGGTCGTGTTCGGCGGCCTGGCGGCACTGCGCCGGGCCCTGTACCGCTGGCGCGTGCTGGGGGCGACCCGCCTGCCCGTGCCGGTGGTGGTGGTGGGCAACCTCGCGGTGGGGGGAACGGGCAAGACGCCCCTGGTGCTCGCGCTGGCCGGACTGCTGCGGCAAGCCGGGTGCCATCCCGGCATCATCAGCCGTGGCCACGGTGGACGCCATGGGCCGCCGCGGCCGGTGACGCCCGGCAGCGGGCCGGCAGAGGTGGGCGACGAACCGGTCCTGCTCGCGATGCGGGCAGGCTGCCCGGTGTGGGTGGGCCGCGACCGGCCGGCGGCGGGCCGGGCCCTGCTGGCGGCCCATCCGGAGGTGGACGTGCTCATCAGCGACGACGGTCTGCAGCACTACGCTTTGGCGCGGGACGTGGAAATCGCCGTGGTGGACGCTCAACGCTGGTTCGGCAATGGCCGCTTGCTGCCCGCGGGGCCCTTGCGCGAGCCGGTGGGCCGGCTGCAGACGGTGGACGCGGTGGTGATCAACGGCGGCGCGGCCGCTGCGCTCCCCCGCGCGCAGGCCTTCGCCATGCGCCTGGAAGGCGATCTGTTCTACAATCTGCGCCATCCCGCCCGCAGGGCCGGGCCGGAGGCCTTTGCCGGCCAGACCGTGGTGGCCGTGGCGGGCATCGGCAACCCGGAACGCTTTTTCCAGCACTTGCGGGCGCTGGGGCTTGCCATCGTGCCCCGGCCTTTTCCCGACCATCATGCCTTCGTGCCCGGCGACCTGCAGGCAGGGGGGCGTCCCGTCGTGATGACGGAGAAGGATGCGGTCAAATGCGCCGATTTCGCCGGCGACGACGTGTGGGTGCTGCCGGTGGAAGCGCGGCTGGACCCCGGGCTTGTGCCCCTGATCATCGAGAAACTGAAACGACACCCGAGGACCGGTCATGGATCCCAAGCTGCTTGAAATTCTCGTCTGCCCCCTGTGCAAGGGTCCCCTCGTCTATCGCAAGGAAGCCCAGGAGCTGGTCTGCCGGGCCGACCGCCTCGCCTTCCCCATCCGGGACGACATTCCCGTGATGCTGGAGGAAGAAGCGCG
>JBBINK010000103.1:0-8799 GCA_037443925.1 Betaproteobacteria bacterium | reverse complement strand
GAGCCTGCCCCGGGACGCTCCCAACCGCTTTCTCATCAACATCCAGGCCGATCAGGTGGAGGCCGTCGGCGCCTTTTTTCGCGCGGAGGGGCTGGCGGCCCCGCGCCTGCACCCCATGGTCCGAGGGCGCCTGGTGGCCATCAACGGCCGGCCGGTGTCGGCCCGGGACTACACCGACGAGCGCAGCCGCCATCTGGTGGAACGCGAGTTCAACCTGTCATGGGCGGATGCGCCGCCGGCGGACAACCGCATCGTGGCCGGCAGTTTCTGGCGCGGGGGCGAGCCCGGGCCGCAATGGTCGGTGGAACAGGGCATCGCCGAACGGCTCGGCATCCGCCTGGGTGACCGGCTGAGCTTCGACGTGGCCGGCACCCGCCTCGAGGCGCGCATCACCAGTCTGCGGCAGGTCCACTGGGATTCCATGCGGGTGAATTTCTTCGTGATCGGCACGCCCGGGCTGCTCGCGGACCAGCCGGCGAGCTTCATCACCAGCTTTCACCTGCCCAGGGGGCGGGAGGCGGTGCTGGACCGGCTGGTGGCGCGTTTTCCCAACGTGACCGTGATCGACGTAGCCGGCATCCTGGAGGAGGTCATCGGCATCGTGGAGCGGGTGGCCCAGGCAGTCCAGTTCGTGTTCCTGTTCACCGTCCTGGCGGGTCTGGTGGTGCTGTATGCGGCCGTGGTGGCCAGCCGGGACGAGCGCCTGCTGGAGGTGGCGGTGATGCGGGCCCTGGGCGGCCGGCGCAGGCAGCTCAGGCTCGCCCAGTGGATCGAGTTCGGGGTGATCGGCACCCTGGCCGGGTTGCTCGCCGCCACCGGCGCGGCCCTGGTCGGCTGGCTGCTGGCTAGTCGGCTGCTGGATCTGCCCTTCGGCTTCGATTTCCGCCTGTGGCTGGTGGGGGCCGTGGGCGGCGGCGTGGGCGTGGCCCTGGCGGCGAGTCTCGCCCTGGGCCGCGTGCTGGCCGAGCCCCCGCTCAGGGTGCTGCGGGCCTGACCCGTCCGCGCCAGCGCGGCGGACGAAAAAAAGGGGGCCGCGTCCGCGGCCCCAAAGGCTCACTGCAGGTGAGGACTACTTGAGGACATCGGACCAGATGTTCTGGGCCCAGTACTTGGCATAGCTGCCCTCGGTCTCGGAGCGTTTGTCCGAAACGCCGCCGCCGGGCGCGGCGGTGAACTGCTTCTTCTCCTTGTCGTACTTGAACACGTTGGCCACGTGGATGGCCTCCTTGTCGGAAACCATGCTGTAGCAGGTGTTGCCCAGCACGGGGTTGGGGTCGGGCTCGTTGCCCGCGAGCAGCTCGATGATGGCGGCGGCGGTCACCTTGGCCTGGGTGTTGGCCATGTGTCCCGACTTGGGCAGGCTGGAGGACACCGCATCCCCCACCACATGGACGCCAGGCTGGGCGGTGGATTCGAAGGACAGGAAATTCACGCCGCACCAGCGGTTGTCGGCAGTCACCACGCCGGCCAGGTCGGCCACCTTGCCCGCGCGCATGGGCGGCACGACGTTGAGCACGTCGGCCTTGACCGCATCGAAGTCGGTGTGGGCGGTGAGGGTCGCCCCATCCACGCGCACCACCTGGGCATTGGGACGGTAGTCGATCATGCCGCCGTAGAGCTCGTTCCAGGCGGCGAGGAACAGCCCCTTCTTGGAGGTGATGTCCGGGTTGGCGTCCAGCACGATGATCTTGGACTTGGGCTTGTGGTGCTTGAGATAGAAGGCCACCTGACACACCCGCTCATAGGGCCCGGGCGGGCAGCGATAGGGCGCCTTGGGAATCGACAGCACATACACGCCGCCATCGGGCATGGCTTCCAGCTGCTTGCGCAACAGGGCCGTCTGGGGACCCGCCTTCCAGGCGTGGGGCACGGTGGTCTCGGCCAGTTCGTGGGACAGGCCCTGGATCTGGTCGTACAGGAAATCGATGCCGGGGGCGATGACCAGGCGGTCGTAGGGGAGCTCGCCGCGCGCGGTACGGATCGTCTTCTTCACCGGATCGATGGCGGTGACTTCCGCTTCCACGCGGTTGACGCCCCATTTGCGGGACAGGGCATCGTAGGTGTGGGTGATGTCCGCCATGGTGCGGGAGCCGCCCAACACGGTGTTGCTCATGGGGCAGGAAACGAATTGCTTCTGCCGCTCCACCATCACCACTTCCACCGCATTGTTGCTCCACATGCGCAGGTACTTGGAGCAGGTGGCGCCGCCATAGCCACCGCCGATCACCACCACGCGCGGCTTGTGCTTGCCCTTGGCGAGCTGCTCGGCGGCGTGGACCACGGCGGGGGAAAGGCCGAGCAGGCCCGTGCCGGCGGCCAGTTTCAGGAACGAACGACGATCGAGACTCATGTCAGTTTCCTCCTCTCGTTATTGACCGCGTTTCTGGGCCGCGAAAAAGTCCGCCAGCATTTCGATTTCCTCATCGCTATAGCCGCGGGCATGCTGGTGCATTACCGTGGCGGGGCGGGCGCCCGACTTGAATTCCTTCATCTGCAGGATGAAGTGCGCGCGGTCCGCGCCGGCCAGCACGGGCGTGCCACCGACGCTGTTGCCGTTGGTGCCATGGCAGGCGGCGCAGGGCGCGGCGAGAATGCGCGCATGCTTGTTCACCTCCTGGGCCTGGACCGTGAGGCTCGCGCAGGCCAGGCCCAGGGCCATCCAGATCATGGATCGTTTCATGGTTTACCTCCTTGCAGGTGGGTGGGAATCATTGCACGGGCTCTTTCAGCTTCTTGATGCCCAATGCCGACAGGACGTATTTCTCATACAGGGGGTCGGTGGTGCCCTTCTTCATCTTGCGGATGAAATATTTCTCGAACGCCACCTTGGCCAGATGCACCCAGGTGCCCTCCTTGAACCAGTTGACGTTGCGCGGCGGGATCTGGGGCAGCGCCACGAAGGCCGCGCCCGTGTCGCCGAAGTCCGCGAGGCAGATGGCATTCCAGGTGGCCTTCGCGGTCGGTTCCTGGCCGTCGAGTTCGGCGCGGATGTTGTGGGCCGTGGCCGTGACCATGGTTTCGATCATGTAGCCGGTCTTGGGCGCGCCCGTGGGCACCGGAGTGGCCTCCACCGGCGGAATGGCCACGCACACGCCCACCGCATAGATGTTCTTGTACTTCGGGTTGCGTTGATGCTCATCGACGATGATGAAGCCCCGCGGGTTGGTGAGCCCCTCGATGCCGAACACCGCATCGACGCCCTTGAAGGCAGGCAGCATCATGCCGTACTTGAAGGGGATCTCGTGCTGTTTCTTTTCCTGGCCGTTCTCGTCGTATTCCGTGACGTACATCTTGCCGGCCTCGACCTTGGTGGTCTTGGCATTGGTGATCCACTTGATGTGCCGCTCCCGCATCGCGGCTTCCAGCAGGCCCTTGGAATCGCCCACGCCGCCCAGGCCGAGATGGCCGATGTAGGGTTCGGACGTGACGAAAGTCATGGGCACCTTGTCCCGGATCCTGCGGCGGCGCAGGTCGGTATCCATGATCATCGCGAACTCATAGGCGGGCCCGAAGCAGGAGGCCATTTGCACTGCTCCCACCACGATGGGGCCCGGATCACGCACGAACTGTTCCCAGGCGCGCGCGGCGACCACCGCATGGTCCACATGGCAGATGGACTGGGTATGGCCCTGGGGGCCGAGGCCTTCCACTTCCTCGAAGGCGAGCTTCGGGCCGGTGGCGATGATCAGGTAATCGTAGGCCAGGCTGCTGCCGTCGTTGAGCTCGAGCCGGTTCTCGGCGGGATGCACCCGCTTCACCCCGCTGGCCAGGAATTCGATCCCTTTCTTGGCGAGATAGGGCGCCACGGGAAACTCGATGTCCTCGCGCGTGCGCCAGTTGACGGCCACCCAGGGGTTGGACGGGACGAAGTGGAAGTTGGGGGTGTTGGAAACGACGGTGATGCGGTCACCCTTGCGGGCCTGCTCCGCCATCTCGTAGGCCATGGGCATGCCACCGATGCCGGCACCCATGATCACGATGTGGGCCATGACAGTTCTCCTTGTTTGGTCGCGGTGAGTGGATGGGGCAGCCTTAGCAACGACCATGCCAGGGCGGTGGCAGCCTGCGCGGGCCGACGTCTTCCCCATGGGAGGCTGCGGCCGTGGCGCGCCGGAGGCTGTCAAAGCCTGCCACAGTGACAGCCAGGCTGGCAGGCGTTGTCAGGACGTCTTCCCCCAAACAAGGGGCGCCCGCCCTCGCCTCCGCCATCTCCATGGCCGGCGCGCCCGGCCCACGCTGCGCCGCAAGGACCCCACGGGCCTGGGGATGGGCCTCAGGCCGAGCGGTTCGCCCGCTGGGCATGGCCTTTGCTAAACGGCTTGGTCCGGAAGGATGGTTCCAGCATAGTGCAAAAGGAAAGGGGAGACATGACTTCATCCGTGCTGACCAGAGCCCTGTTGTATTTGGGCATCCTTGCCGCGCCGCCCGCGTGGGCGGCCGAGGACGGCCAGGTTCGGACTTGGGCGGCGGCGTGTGCGGCCTGCCATGGCCCCAGGGGCAAATCGGAGGGAGGAATGCCCTCGCTGGTGGGGCATGACGCGGCGGATCTGGCCAAGGATATGAAAGCCTTCCGCCGTGGCCAGCGTCCGGGCACGGTGATGCCGCGGCTCATGCGGGGCTACACCGAGGCGGAAATCGATGCCATCGCCGCCTTCTGGGCCAAGGAGGCGAAATGATGAGCGGACGGATCAGCCGGAGGTCGTTCCTGGCGGCAATGGCGACGCTGGGGACAGCCCTTGCCCTGCCCGCGCGGGCGGCCCAGGGTACGGTGGTCGTGGTGGGAGGCGGCTTCGCTGGCGTGACCTTCTGCCGCTACCTGCGGCGGTGGGCACCGGGCGTGCGCATCGTGCTGGTGGAGCCGGCGGAGCGCTTCATCTCCTGCCCCATGAGCAACCGGGTGGTCTATGGCACCCTGTCCATGCACAATCTGACCCGGGGCTACGACGTGCTTGACGGAACCGGGGTCGAGCGGGTACGGGACCGGGTGATTGCCGTGGATCCCGCGCGCCGCCAGGTGCGCCTGGCTTCGGGAGCGAACATCAGCTATGACCGACTGGTGTTGGCCCCGGGCATCGACTTCCGCTTCCAGGACATCCCGGGTGTGGGCAAAGACGGGAGCGACCGCGTTCTGCACGCCTGGAAGGCGGGACCGCAGACGGTGGAACTCAGGCTCCGCCTGCACCAGCTCGAACGCGGGGGTGTGGTAGGGCTGTATATCCCGAAGGCGCCCTTTCGCTGCCCACCCGGACCTTACGAGCGCGCCACGCTCATGGCCGACTATCTGCGGCAATTCAACCCCAAGGCGAAGCTGCTGGTGTTCGATGCCAATGCCGACGTCCAGAGCAAGCGGGACCTGTTCCGCAATTACTGGGATACCCACCTCAAGGGGACGCTGGAATACTTGCCCAGCGCCGAGCTCAAGCAGGTGGACCTGGCCATGGGGCAGGTGGACATGGGCATCGCGGGACGCCACCGGCTGAATCTGTTCAACCTCATTCCGCCCCAGCAGGCCCCTGCCTTCGCGCTGGCGGCCACGGGGGAAAAGCCCGATGCCCGCTGGTGCGCCGTGGATTTTCTCACCTTCGAAAGCCGCAACGTGCCCAACGTGCACGTGATCGGCGATGCCATCCTGGGAGCGCCCGGCATGCCGAAATCCGGGCATATGGCGAATCAGGAAGCGAAGGTGGCCGCCGCCGCGATTGCCCGTCTGCTGGCCGGACAGCCGCCGGATCCTGCGCCCATCCTGGCCAACACCTGCTACAGCTTCGTGTCCCGGCGCGAGGCGATCCATGTCACGGCCGTGTTCCGCTACGACGGGACCGAGCGCACCCTCAAGCCGGTCAAGGAGGCCGGGGGCACCTCGGAGGCGCCTTCCGCCCATGAAGGTTTCCTGGCGATGGCCTGGTTCTTCAACATCATGAACGACTTGTTCGCATGAGGTGACAAGGCGTCGGCCTGTCAGTTATAGTCATGTCGCCATGTCAGACGTGACGCCGCCGGATGTCGGCCTTCAGGCCCTGATCGACCTGCAGGAGGATCCTTTCGTCCTCATCGACGAGCATTACCGCATCGTCGCGGCCAACCGTGCCTATGGCGTGGCCTATGGGGTGCAGACACGCGACGTGCTCGGGCGGCCCTGCCACGAGGTGTCGCACCATTCCCCCGTGCCCTGCCACCAGAACGGCGAGCAGTGCCCCCATCGCCTGGTGTTCGCGGGGTCGGAGCGGGTGGAGCTGGTCCACACGCATTTCGACGGACTCGGGCGGCCGGAGCACGTCAAGCTCACCGGTCATGGCGTGGTGGCCCGTGACGGCCGGCGTTTCCTTGGTGAACAGATCCGCCGCCTCGCCCACGTGGAGCTGGACTGCGACGAGCTGCGCATGATCGGCCGCTCCCCGGCTTTCCTGAACTGCGTGGAGCATCTGTCGGCGGCGGCCCAGTCCGAGGCGCCCGTGCTGCTGCTGGGGGAATCGGGCGTGGGCAAGGAGCTCGCCGCCCAGTTCGTGCACCGCTCATCCAACCGCGCGGCCAAACCCTTCGTCGCGGTGGACTGCGCCGCCATTCCGGAATCGCTGTTCGAAGCGGAACTGTTCGGCCACGAGCGCGGTGCCTTCACCGGCTGCGTGGGGCGGCGCGAAGGCCTGTTCGAGCAGGCCGATGGCGGCACCCTGTTTCTCGACGAGGTGGGGGAAATCCCCCTGTCCATGCAGGCAAAGCTTCTGCGGGTGCTCGAGACCGGCGAGTTCCGCCGGGTGGGCGGGCGGGAAATCGTGCGCGCCGACGTGCGGCTGGTCGCGGCCACCAACCGGGATCTCCTGGCCATGGTGGACGAGGGGCGCTTCCGCCAGGACCTCTACTACCGCATCGCCGGCATCGACGTCAGGCTGCCGCCCTTGCGTGAGCGGCGGGAGGACATCCCCGCCCTGGCCGAAGTGCTGGTGGCCCGCATCGGCCTCCGGACCGGGCGCCGCTACCGCTTCACCGACGCTGCCCTTTCGCTGCTCGTGCAGTATGATTACCCCGGCAACGTGCGGGAGCTGCGCAACATCCTGCAGAAAGCGGCGGCCCTGAGCGCCACCGGGCTCATCGACGTCGAGCACATCCTGTTCCGGAAAGAGGGGGGCGCCGCGCCGGCCGCCGCCGAACCGCCGGGAGCTGCCCTGCCGGTGCGCGGCCCGTCGGAGCTCGAGGCGCGACGCATCGCCGAGCTGCTCACCCGTCACCGGGGCAATCGCCGCGTGGTGGCCCAGGCCATGGGCATCAGCGAGCGCACCCTGTATCGCAAGCTCAACCGCTACCAGTTGCGCTGACGGGCGACGGCGCCCAAGCCGGCCCCGCGCAGCCGCCCCGAAAGGGGCTCGAAACCCAGACCTTGGCCGACCCGACATGCAGACCCATTACGAACGCTTGGGAGGTGCCCAGACGCTGCGGCGGCTGGTGGACCGCTTCTATGACCTGATGGACGAGGACCCGGACTATTACGGCATCCGCAAGCTCCATCCCCGCGACCTGACATCCTCGCGGGAAAAACTCTTCATGTTCCTGTCCGGCTGGACGGGCGGGCCGCCCTTGTATGTGGACCGGTTCGGCCATCCCCGGCTGCGGGCCCGGCATCTTCCCTTTCCCATCGGCAAGGCGGAGCGGGATCAATGGCTTGCCTGCATGTTCCGTGCCATGGAGGACGTGGGCGTGGAGGAAACACTCCGCAAGGAATTGGCTCAAGCTTTCGCCCGGACGGCCGATCACATGCGCAACGTGCAGGAATGAAGCTTCCATGACATAAAATTCACGTCCTGCCCGGCAAGAGGGTGATATACCAAGCGCAGCGAGATGTGTTGATGAAAGGATGGACCATGAAACGGACTTTACTGACGGCATTGCTGATGGCTTCCGGCCTGGTGTCCACGGCCCATGCCCTGGACACCGATGCGGTGGTGGGTGGCGCACTGGGTGGGGCTGCCGGAGCGGCGGTGGGCTCTGCGGTGGGCGGACGCGAGGGCGCGGTGATCGGCGCCGGGCTGGGCGGGGCTGCCGGCGCGGCCATCGCCACCCAGGACCGGCCCAAGCGGGTGAAGAAGGAAGTGGTGTATGTGGAAGAACACCACGACCACGGCCTGCACCGCGGGCACTGCAAGTTCAAGCACAAGCACAAGCACAAGCATGACTGGGACGACTGAGCTCATCGTCCCCCGGTGATCCACGCAGCCCGGCCCCGCGCCGGGCTGTGTCGTTTTTGGGGGGGTCAAGTCCATGCCAACGGTGCCGATAATGCCTTGCCGGCGGCTGCCGCGGGGCCTTCGTGGTGGCTGTCGCGTCCGTCGTTTCGAGGTTGAAGGGCAAGGCCGGACAGGCCTGTGGCGGGGGAGGAGAGGCATCCATGAATGAATCGTGGCAGGGCGTGCGGTGGGCATGGCCGGGGGCGACCGTCGGCGTCGCCGGTGGTGTGGCGGTGCTGGCGGTGGGTGGTCTGTCTCCCTCGTCCGTGGTGGTGGGTGTCGGCCTCGTGGTCAGCGGCCTGCTGGCAGGCTGGTTGAGCGCCCGTGGTGTGAAGCGACAGGCCGCGTCCGCGCGCCGGCAGGCGGAAGGCCTGGTGGCCGAGGCCGTGGCAGAGGAGCGGCAGCGCCTTCCCGTCCAGGGTCTCGACGAGGTGTGCAAGGCGGCCCTGCCCATCTGGGCACGCCAGATCGAGACGGCGCGCGCCCAGACCGAGGACGGGGTGGTGGCGCTCACCAGCAGCTTCGAGCATCTCGCCGCGCGCCTGGACAGGGCGGTGGAAGCCTCGCGCCAGATCGCGGGTCA
>JBBINK010000102.1:0-8857 GCA_037443925.1 Betaproteobacteria bacterium | reverse complement strand
CGCATCAGGCGCTGGCCGAAGAACAGGATCAGCGCCAGGGCGAGGGCCGCCTTGAGCACCGCCGCGCCGAGGGTGAGCGCCAGCGTGTCGTCCGCCCGGGCCAGGGCGGGGATCAGGATCAGCAGGGGCACCACGGCCAGATCCTGGAACAGCAGCACGCCCACGATCTGCTGGCCATGGGGAGACTGCAGCTCATGGCGTTCCGCCAGCAGCCGGCTGACGATGGCGGTGGACGACATCGCCAGAAGCCCGCCCAGCGCCAGGCCGCCCCGCCAGTCCATGCCCAGGGCCAGGCACACGCCCATCACGATGGCCGCGGTCAGTCCCACCTGCAGCCCGCCCAGCCCGAACACCACGCCCCGCATGGCGCGCAGCTGGCTCAGGCTGAACTCCAGCCCCACGCTGAACATGAGGAAGACCACGCCGAACTCCGCGAGGTATCGGGACTGTTCGGTGTCCGGCACCAGGCCTGCGGCATGGGGGCCGATAAGGATCCCGGCCGCCATGTAGCCCAGCAGCGAGGGCAACCGCAGCCAGCGGAACAGGGCGACGGTGAGCACGGCCGCCGCGAGCAGGATGAGGACGAGTTCCAGGGTGTTGTGCATGGATTTCGAGGCCTGGAGCCCGGGACAGCCTGCCCTGGGCCCGATGCGATCGGCCGGGTCAGGGTGGCCGACGAAGCCGAGTATAACAGCCGCCCCCGCCTGCGCCGGGCAGCCGCCGCTGATATACTTGCCGGCCATGTCGCAAGCGGACCCCCAACCCCTGCAGCCGCGGGCCAAGGCCCTGGCGCTGGCACGCGAAGTCCTCGAGACCGAAGCCCAGGCCGTGGCCGCCCTCGCCGATCGCCTGGACGAGCGCTTCCTCGCCGCACTGGAGCTGGTGCTCAACTGCCGCGGGCGCATCGTCGTGAGCGGGATGGGCAAGTCCGGCCACATCGCGCGCAAGATCGCCTCCACCCTGGCCAGCACGGGCACACCGGCCTTCTTCGTGCACCCGGGCGAGGCGAGCCATGGCGATCTGGGCATGATCACCCGCGAGGACGTGGTGATCGCCCTGTCCAACTCCGGCGAAAGCCCGGAGCTGCTCACCATCGTGCCCCTGATCAAGCGCACCGGCGCCAAGCTCATCAGCATGACCGGCAAGCCCCAATCCACGCTGGCGCGGGAAGCCGACGTGCACCTGGATGCCAGCGTCGCCCGGGAAGCCTGTCCCCTGGGGCTCGCCCCCACCGCCAGCACCACGGCGGCCCTCGCCCTGGGCGACGCGCTGGCGGTGGCGCTGCTGGACGCCCGTGGCTTCGGCCCGGAAGACTTCGCGCGCTCCCACCCCGGAGGCGCGCTGGGACGCCGCCTGCTGGTGCACGTGAGTGACGTGATGCGCACCGGCGATGCGCTGCCCCGGGTGAGCCCGGACACCTCCCTGCGGGACACGCTGTTGGAGATGACGCGCAAGGGCATGGGCATGACCGCGGTGGTGGATGGCGACAACCACGTGGTGGGCATCTACACCGACGGCGACCTGCGCCGCAGCCTGGACCGGGGCTGCGACATCTACACCACCCGGGCGGAGCAGGTGATGACGCCCCGGCCGCGCACCATCGGCCCGGACAAGCTGGCCGCCGAGGCCGTCCAGCGCATGCAGGAATACAACATCTACAGCCTGCTGGTGGTGGACGGGGAAGACCATCTCGTCGGCGCCCTCACCATGCATGACCTGATGCGCGCCGGCGTCGTCTGAGGCTGCCGATCATGACCCGACACCTGCCTTCCGCCACCGTCTCGTCCCTGGACGACGTCGTGCTTCGGGCGCGCAATCTGCGTCTGATCATCTTCGACGTGGACGGTGTGCTCACCGACGGTGCGCTCTACCTCGCCGACGACGGTCAGGAGATCAAGGCCTTCTTCTCCCTGGATGGCCACGGCATGAAGATGCTCAAACGTTCGGGCGTGGAACTGGCCATCATCACCGCCCGCAATTCCCAGCTCATGGTGCATCGCGCGCGAAACCTGGGCATCACCCATCTCTACCAGGGCGCGGAGGACAAGCTCGAAGCCTACCAGCATCTCCTCGCCGAACTGGCCATCGCGCCGGAACACATCGCCTACATGGGCGACGATCTGGTGGATCTGCCGGTGATGCGCCGCTGCGGCCTGGCCATCACCGTTCCCGGCGCGCCGGACGTGGTGAAGCAGTACGCCCATTACGTGACCACGCTGCCCGGCGGGCGGGGCGCGGTGCGGGAGGTGTGCGAACTCATCATGCGCGCCCAAGGCACCTGGGAGGCGCAACTCGCCCCCTATCTCAAATGAACCGCAACCTCGCCGGCTGGGCGGCCCTGGTCCTGCTGGGGCTGTTCGCGGCCCTCACCTATTGGCTCGCCCAGGTCGTGGAGCCGCCGCCACCGCGGCGCGATGGCAGCATGCGGCACGACCCCGACATCATCGTCGAACATTTCAGCGCCCTGCGCCTGGGGGATGACGGCAAGCCCCGCTTCACCCTGGCCGCCGTGAAGATGACCCACTATCCCGACACCGAAACCGCGGAGCTGGAACGGCCCCATTTCACCCGCTTCGCCCCCGACGCGCCGCCCCTGCACGTGCTGGCCCAACGCGGCGTGGTCAGCCCCAACGGCGAGGACGTCCACCTCTACGAAGCGGTCAAGGTGATCCGCGAGGCGCACCGGGACCGGAGCGAACTGATCCTCACCACCTCCTATCTCCACATCCAGCCGGAGAAGGAACTGGCCACGACCGACAAGCCGGTGACCATCGCCGATGCGCGCACGCAGATCAGCGGCGTTGGCTTAAAATTGGACGCCAAGGCCCGCCACTTCAAAATCCTCTCCCGCGTGAAAGTCCACTATGCGAAAAACCGCTCCTGAGCCGTTGAACCGGCGCCTGGCCGCCGCCCTGCTCGCCGCCGCCCTGGTCGCGAGCTTTGCCGCCCACGCCGAGAAGGCCGACCGCGACAAGCCCATCCAGCTCGAGGCGGACACCATGGAGGTGGACGACATCGCCAAGGTCAGCACCTACACCGGCAACGTGCGCCTGTCCCAGGGTACCCTGCTCATCCTGGCCGACAAGCTGGTGGTGAGCCAGGACGCACAGGGCTTCTCCAAGGGCATCGCCTACGGCAATCCCGCCAGCTTCCGGCAGAAGCGTGACGGCGTGGACGAATACATCGAAGGCTGGGCCAACCGCATCGAGTATGACGGCCGGCGCGACAAGGTGGAGCTGTTCGTCAACGCGCGCGTGCGCCGGGGGCAGGACGAGGTGCGGGGCAGCTACATCGCCTACGATGCCCGCAGCGAGTTCTATCAGGTCAAGGGCGGCCCGGAGGCGGTGAGCGAAACCAACCCCAAGGGCCGGGTGCGGGCCGTCATCCAGCCCAAGCCCAAGCAGACGCCAGCGCCAGCGCCGGCGCCCGACGGCGTGCGGCTCAAGCCCGCGGACCTGCCGCGCCCGCCTGAGCCATGAGCACCCTGGAAGTCATCGGGCTTCGCAAACGCTACAAGGCCCGCACCGTGGTGAAGGATGTCTCCCTCACCGTCAACAGCGGTGACGTGGTGGGGCTGCTCGGGCCCAACGGCGCAGGCAAGACCACCAGCTTCTACATGATGGTGGGGCTCACGCCCCTCGATGGCGGCAAGATCCTCCTGGACGGCCAGGACCTCAGCCGTCTGCCCATCCACCGCCGGGCACTCTTGGGCCTGTCCTATCTGCCCCAGGAAGCCTCGGTGTTCCGCAAGCTCACCGTGGCGGAAAACATCCGCGCGATCCTCGAGCTGCAGCCCCTGTCCAGTCACGAGATCGACGCCCAGCTCGACCTGCTGCTCGACGAGCTCAACATCGACCATCTGCGCAACGCGCCGGCCACCAGCCTGTCGGGCGGGGAACGGCGGCGGGTGGAAATCGGCCGGGCGCTGGCCACCCGCCCCCGCTTCATCCTGCTGGACGAGCCCTTCGCCGGCGTGGACCCCATCGCCGTGCTGGACATCCAGAAAATCATCCGTTTCCTGTCCCAGCGCGGCATCGGGGTCGTGATCACGGACCATAACGTGCGGGAAACATTGGGGATTTGCGACCGGGCCTATATCATCAACGAAGGCTCGGTTCTTGCTAGCGGACAGCCCAACGAAATTGTTTATAATGAAGCCGTCCGACGGGTTTACCTGGGCGAGCACTTTCGCCTTTGAACCATCACCTGAGCGGGCGGCGCCCGCCTGACACGTTCCGGAAGCGGCCAGGCGCCCGCTCGATGCAGCCGGCACGGAGCCAGACCCCGCCTTCCCATGAAACACAGCCTGCAGCTCAAGCTTTCCCAGCAGCTGACGCTCACGCCCCAGTTGCAGCAGTCCATCCGGCTGCTGCAGCTGTCCACGCTGGAACTGAACCAGGAACTGGAAGCCCTGCTGCAGGAGAATCCGCTGCTGGAGCGTTACGACGGGGACGGCGACGAGCCGGGCCCGGCCCTGCCGGGTTTCGATACCCTGCCCGCGAGCCCGGCGGAAGCCGGCGAGCCCGCTGAGACCACGGCCCCGGCGGGCGAGCCGGAGCTGGGAGCGGATGCGGGGGACGCTCCGGAAAGCCTCTGGGACCAGGACATTCCCGGAGCCGGGCCCCGGGGCGAGGACGACGACCTGGACTACCCCCAGCTCGCCGCCGGCAGCGAGACCCTGCGCGAGCACCTGCTCTGGCAGCTGAACCTCCTCAACGTCTCGGAACGCGACAAGAACCTGATCGCGCTGCTCATCGATGCCCTGGACGAGGATGGCTATCTCAAGCAGCCGCTGGAGGAGATCGCCCAGATGCTTCCTCCCGAGCTGGAGGTGGACCCCCTCGAGCTCAGCGCGGCGTTGCGCTACCTGCAGCACATGGACCCGGCCGGCGTGGGTGCGCGCGACCTGGCCGAATGCCTGGTGCTGCAGCTGGAGAACACGGAGGCGGACGAGCGCATCCGCCGCCTCGCCCTGGACATCGCGCGCGATCATCTGGACCTGCTCGCCGCCCGCGACTTCAACAAGCTCCGCAAGCGGCTGCAGTGCTCCGACGAGGAGCTGCGCGCGGCGCGGGACCTGATCACCCGCCTCAATCCCCGCCCGGGCAGCAGCTATGGCCGCGAGGACACCCGCTACATCGTGCACGACGTGGAAGTGCGCAAGATCAAGGGCCGCTGGGTGGTGCGGCTCAATCCGGAGGCCATGCCCAAGCTGCGCATCAACAGGGTCTACGCCGACATTCTGCGTCGCAGCCGCAACGGCACCAGCCGGGAACTCGCCGGCCAACTGCAGGAGGCCCGCTGGTTGATCAAGAACGTGCAGCAGCGCTTCGAGACCATCCTGCGCGTGTCCCAGGCCATCGTCGATCGTCAGCGCCATTTCTTCGAGCATGGCGACGTGGCCATGCGCCCCCTGGTGCTGCGGGAGATCGCCGAGGAGGTCGGGCTGCACGAATCCACCGTCTCCCGGGTGACCACCCAGAAATACATGCTCACCCCCCGGGGCATCTTCGAGCTCAAGTACTTCTTCGGCAGCCACGTGGCCACCGACTCCGGCGGAGCCTGCTCCGCCACTGCGATCCGCGCCCTGATCAAGCAGCTGGTGGCCGCGGAGGACCGGCGTCGTCCCCTGTCGGACAGCCAGATCGCGGACATCCTGTCCAAGCAGGGCATCATCGTGGCCCGGCGCACCATCGCCAAGTACCGGGAATCGCTGCAGATTCCTCCGGTCAATCTTCGCAAGTCGTTCTAGTCAGGAGATCATCATGAACCTCACCGTCACCGGGCACCACATCGAAGTCACCCCCGCGATCCGCGACTATGTCAAAAGCAAGCTCGACCGCATCACGCGGCACTTCGACCAGGTGATCGACGTGAACGTGATCCTCTCCGTGGAAAAGCTGATGCAGAAGGCCGAGGCCAACATCCATGTGAGCGGCCGGGACATCTTCGCCGAAAGCCAGGACGCGGACATGTACGCGGCCATCGACCTGCTCGCCGACAAGCTCGACCGCCAGGTGCTCAAGCACAAGGAAAAGAATGGCGGACACGGGCGCGACGCGCTCAAGCGCCAGGTAGCGGACTAGCCCGCGGGGGCGGGCCATCCACGGCCATGAGCGTCCTATCCGAACTGCTGGCACCGGAGCGCATCCTGCTCGATGTGCCCGCAGCCTCCAAGGAGAGTCTCTACGAGGAAGTGGGCAAGCGCCTGGCCGACGCGCTCCACGTGCCCGCCAGGAACATCACCACCAGCCTGATGGCGCGGGAGAAGCTGGGCTCCACCGGCCTGGGCCATGGCGTCGCCATCCCCCATGGGCGCATCAAGGGTCTCAGGAAGGCCGCCGGCTGTTTCGTGCGCCCCGCGACCCCCATTCCCTTCGGCGCACCCGACGGCCTGCCCGTGAATCTCCTGTTCGTGCTGCTGGTGCCCCAGGACGCCAACGATCTGCATCTGCAGATCCTGTCCGAGCTGGCCCACCGTCTGAGCGACGAGGCCTTTCGTGCCCGGCTCGCCAGCCTGTCCGATCCAGACGAGATCCACCGCCTGTTCGCCGCCAGCCATGCCACAGATTAGCGTTCAGCACCTCTATGACGAGATGCGCGCCAAGCTGCAGCTCGAATGGGTCGCCGGCGTCACCGGCGGCGACCGCATCCTCACCAGCGAGACGGTCTCCAAGCCCTCCCTGGCGCTGATCGGTCATCTGAACTTCGTGCACCCCAACCGGGTGCAGGTGCTCGGGTGCGCGGAAATGGACTACCTGCGCAGCCTCGATCCGGCAGGGCTCAGGCAGGCCATCGACAACCTGTTCTCCACGGAGCTCGCGGCGGTGATCGTGGCCAACGGCGAAGCCGTGCCGCAGCCCCTGCTCGATGCCGCCAACCGCACCGACACGCCCCTGTTCACCACGCCCCAGGAAAGCCCGCGGCTGATGCAGCTTCTGGGTCACTATCTGTCCAAGACGCTGGCGGAGTTCGTCACCCTCCATGGCGTGTTCATGGAGGTCATGGGCATCGGCGTGCTGATCACGGGGGAATCCGCGATCGGCAAGAGCGAGCTGGCCCTGGAGCTCATCAGCCGCGGCCACCGCCTGATCGCCGACGACATCGTGGAGGTGTACCAGACCTCGCCCGACACGCTCGAGGGCCGCTGTCCCTCCCTGCTGCAGGATTTCATCGAGGTGCGTGGCCTGGGCATCCTCAACATCCGCGCCCTGTTCGGCGAGGTGGCCGTCAAGCCCAAGAAGACCCTGCGCTTCATCGTGCACCTGGAACAGCCCGAGGACATCCACAGCGCGGGCTACGACCGGCTGCAGATGCAGCAGGAGGTGCAGGAAATCCTCGGCGTGGCCATCCCCAAGGCGCGCCTGCCCGTGGCCGCCGGCCGCAACATCGCCGTCCTGGTGGAAGTGGCCGTGCGCAGCCACATCCTGCAGCTGCGGGGCATCGTGAGCAGCCAGCAGTTCCTGGAACGTCACGACCAGTTCCTGCGCGCCCACGGAGACGAGGAGAAATAGGCCCGCCATGCAGGTCATTCTGGTCAGCGGGCTGTCCGGTTCGGGCAAGAGCATCGCCCTCAACGTGCTGGAGGACGCGGGCTATTACTGCGTGGACAACCTGCCGGTGGAATTCCTGCCCCAGCTCGTCGAGCTGCTCAACGAGGAGGGGCGCACCCAGGTGGCCATCAGCATCGATGCCCGCACCGGGCAGACCCTGGGCCAGCTGCCGCAGCAGGTCAACGCCCTGCGCCACCAGGGCATCGACGTGCGGGTCCTGTTCCTGGAGGCGAACACCGAGACCCTGGTCAAGCGCTACAGCGAGACCCGCCGGCGCCACCCGCTGTCCGATTCACAACGCACGCTGCCCGAGTGCATCGAGGCGGAGCGCGAGGCTCTGGCGGAAATCGGCGAACTGGGTCACCACATCGACACCAGCGAGCTGTCGCCCAACACGCTGCGCAGCTGGATCAAGGATTTCCTCGCGCTGGACCGTTCCCGCCTCACGCTGCTGTTCGAATCCTTCGGCTTCAAGCACGGCCTGCCCCTGGATGCGGATTTCGTCTTCGACGTGCGCTGCGTGCCCAACCCTTACTACGATCCCCGGCTGCGTCCCCTCACCGGTCTGGATCAGCCGGTGATCGAGTTCATCGAGAAGCAGGATTCCGCCATCGGCATGCTGGCCGACATCCGCTATTTCGTCGAGAAATGGCTGCCCTGCTTCGTGCGCGACAATCGCGCCTACCTCACGGTCGCCATCGGCTGCACCGGTGGCCAGCACCGATCGGTCTATTTCGCCGAACGCCTGGCGGAACGCTTCCGGGGCGAGTATCAGGTGCTGGTGCGGCATCGGGGCCTGACCTCATGAACGCGCTCGCCCACCTGCGCCCCGGCGACGCGCTGACCCTGGCCGGCGGGCTCGTGCTGGTGGCCTGGCTGGCCGCCGTGGCATGGAATGGCGATGCCCCACGCCGGGCCATCGTGCGCGCCGCTGGCCAGACGGTGGCGGAGGTGCCCCTGCAGGGGCATCGCCGCATCCTGGCCCAGGGGCCCCTGGGTACCAGCGTGATCGAAATCGCCGACGGACGCGCCCGGGTGGCCGCCGACCCCAGCCCACGCCAGTACTGCGTCAAACAGGGCTGGCTCACCCGCGCGGGGGACACGGCCCTGTGCCTGCCCAATCAGGTGAGCGTGGAGCTGGCCGGGGCGGCGCGGCGTTTCGATTCCCTCACCTATTAGCCTTTGGCGGCGCATCCCACCGTGAGAATCGAGTTCCGTGTCACCGAGGAAGACCGCCGCATCGCGTGGCTTGCCACCCTGGCGCTCGGTCTGGCCGTGGCCGAGGCGGCCCTGCCCTCGCCGGT
>JBBINK010000101.1:0-8942 GCA_037443925.1 Betaproteobacteria bacterium | reverse complement strand
GTGGTTTTCCTTGATCAGGATGCCGTCGTACAGGCCGACGCGCTGATTCTCGCCGTGCTGTCTTGCCACCCTTGCTGGTCAGGGTGCATTGGATGGTGGTGCCGGCCGAACAGGCGGAAGGAGTCCCATCCGCGATCTGGTATTGCTTATTCGAGGTAGGAGCGGTCGTGACCAGGGTCACATCGCCCGACAGCAGCGACGCCGCCCCGGCGATAACGCTGTTGGTCCCCGCCGTACAAGCATTCGAGGCAGCGGTAATCGAGACGCCCGTACCACCGGCCTTGACCTTGGCATAGTTGACGGACCCCGCCGAGGACAGTGCGCCCGCCACACCTTGCACCGCCGCCTGCTCGGCCTCGCCGGAAAGGTCCACGAACTTGGGCAGGGCCGTGGCGGCCAGGATGCCCAGGATCACGATCACCACCACCAGTTCGATGAGGGTGAAGCCGGTTTGTCTGCGCATGATGTTCTCCTTTTTTCAACGATCACGATGTGGGATGCCGGTCTCTCAAGCAATAACCGTACCAGGGCACGGCATCAGCCGCCGAACCAGCGGTAGGGTTCCACCACCAGCCGGGCGCCGGGAACGGACGAAGTAACGGCGCCACCGGGATTTTCTTGAGTCCCGTGCACGTGGACGCGGGCGCGGATGGCTTTTTCGCCCCGCGCGTCGGGCTGGAAGTAGTCGCCGCGATCCACGCGATAGACGAGCTCGCGCCGTTCGCTGTCGAAAAACCAACAGCCCCGACAGTCAGGCGGCCGGCCCCGGAACTCGCCCCGGTAGCCCGGCAGGGGTTCCTCCAGCCATTCGGCCGGATTCTTGCCGGCCAGGGCGGCAATCTCTGCCGTCCGGTTGGCCGCCACCCGCTCCGCCACCTGGAAGCGCACGGCCGCCTTCAGCATGGCGAGGTTCTGTTCCACCATGGCCTTCTCCGCCTGCTCCCGCACGTAGAGCAGCCGGTCGATGGCGGTCACGCCCAACAGGGCCACCACGCACACCACCACCACCAGTTCCAGCAGGGTGAATCCGCGGGAACGCATCATCGGCCCAGGGCCGCGCGGCCCAGATCCCAGATGGGCAGGAACACCCCCAGGGCGAGGATGAGCACCAGCACGCCCATGGCCACGATGAGGATGGGCTCGATCTGCGCCGAGAGGTTCTTCACTTCGTATTCCACCTCCTGGTCGTACATCTGGGCGATCTCGTCCATGAGATCGTCCACCGCGCCGGTCTCCTCCCCCACCGCGATCATCTGCAGGACCACGGGCGTGAACACGCCGCTGGCCACGGCGGTGCGCAGGATGGTCTCGCCCCGCTCCACGCCATCGCGCATCTGCTCGATGCGTGTGCCGATGTAATCGTTGTCCACCACCTTGGCCACCACCGACAGACCCTGCACGATGGGCACGCCGCTCTTGACGGCGAGCGCCAGGGAACGCGCGAAGCGGGCCAGCGTGGCCTTGCGCACGATGGAGCCGACCACCGGGATGGACAGCTTGAGGCGGTCCCAACGGTAGCGGCCGGCGGGCGTCTGGACCCAGAAGCGCAAGCCCAGCGCAACCAGCACGCCCACCCCGGCCAGCACCGGCCACCAGGCCACCATGAAATTGGAGAACGCGATCAGCAGGCGCGTCAGATGCGGCAGCTGGGCGCCGAAGCCCGCATAGACCTTGGCGAAGGCGGGGATCACCAGCAGATTGACGATGACGATGGCGACCGCCATGGCGATGAGCACGAAGGCGGGGTAGCGCAGGGCGGCCCGGATCTGTTCCTTGGTGCGGCGCTCGAAGTCCAGGTGGTGGAACAGACGCAGGAAGATCTCGTCCAGCCGCCCGGTCATCTCACCCACCCGCACCATGCTCACGTAGAACGGCGAGAACACGCTGGTCTCGCGGCGCATGGCCACCGACAGTTCCCGCCCCGCATCCAGGCTGATGCGCAGATTGCGCAGCACCTGGGCGAAGCTGCGGTTGGGGGTGGATTCCTCCAGGCCGGCCAGCGCCCGGAGGATGGGCACGCCAGCCTTGAGCAGGGTATGCATCTGGCGGGAGAACAGCAGCACGTCCAGCAGGCCGACCTTGGGCTCCAAAAGCCGCTTGATCCCGGCAAGGCCTTCCCGCCGGGATGGGGCCGGCGCCGCGTCGATCTGGATGGGCGTGATGCTGATGCTCATCAGCTGGTCGGCCACCCCGGCCGGCGAGGCCGCCTCCAGCGTGCCCTCCACCAGCTCGCCGCGGGGATTGCGTCCCTTGTAACGGAAATGGGGCATGGTCCATCAGCCCCCGTGAAGGCATCGGGGCCGGCGCCCGGGGCCCTGGAGCGCGGCCGCCCCCAGGGTTGGGGCCGGGAGGAAGGCACGGGGCTCGCGCGGGAGGCCGCCCATCAGTCCTCCAGCACGGCTGCGATGCGCATCGCTTCGGCGATGCTGGTGCGGCCCGCGAGCACCTGATCCACGGCGGCGCGGCGCAGGGTGCGGCCCGAAAGCTGCTCCCGCGCCAGCCGCACGAAGCCGTCGGTGTCCTGGTGGTTGAGCGCCTCCACCAGGGCGCCCTTCATTTCCAGCATCTCATAGACGCCCACCCGGCCGCGGTAACCCGTGCCATTGCAATGGCTGCAGCCGCGGCCCTCGACGTAACGCTGCCCGGCGGCCTGGGGCCCCAGCTCCAGCTCCAGCCACGCGAGCTCATGGGGCAGCGGCGTATGCTCGGCAGCACAGCCGTCACACACCAGCCGTAGCAGGCGCTGGGCCAGGACCGCATGCACGGACATGGCGACCATGTAGGAGGGCACGCCCATGTCCAGCAGCCTGATGGGCGTGGACACCGCATCATTGGTGTGTAGCGTAGACAGCACCATGTGACCGGTCATGGCCGCGCGCATGCCGATCTGCGCGGTTTCCTGGTCCCGCATCTCGCCCACCAGCACGATGTCCGGGTCCTGGCGCAAAACGGTGCGCAGCACCCGGGAGAACGTGAGATCGATCTTCTCGTTCACCTGCACCTGATTGATGCCGGGCAGGCGATACTCCACCGGATCCTCCACGGTGATGATCTTGCGCTCCACCGAATTGAGCTCGGCCAGCACGGAATACAGCGTGGTGGTCTTGCCGGAGCCGGTGGGGCCGGTGACCAGCACCATGCCCTGGGGCCGATGGAAGATGCTGCGGAAGCGCTCCAGAAGCGGCGGAGGGAAGCCCAGGCTCTCGAGGGACGGAATGCCCTCGTCCTGATTGAGCAGGCGCATGACCACCGACTCGCCATACTGCGTGGGCAGGGTGGAGATGCGCACGTCCACCGCCCGGTTCTTCACCCGCACGTGGAAGCGGCCGTCCTGGGGCAGGCGCTTTTCCGAGATGTCCAGCCCCGACATGAGCTTGAGCCTCAGCGCGAGCGCGGTGGCGATCTTCGGGTCCACCTCGGTCTGCAGGTGCAGCACCCCGTCGATGCGGAAACGGATGCGCAGCGTCTTTTCCTGGGGCTCGATGTGGATGTCGGACGCCCTCACCTGCACCGCATCCTCGAACATGGTTTGCAGCAGACGCACCACCGGCGCGTCCTCCAGGCTGGGCGCGCCTCCCAGCAGACCGAAATCCACCGCCGTGTCCGTGAGCTCCGCCTCCAGCTCGTGGGCGAGATCAGTGATCTCCTCGGTGCGGCGATACATGCGGTCGATCGCCTCCATGAGCTGGCTCTCGTTGACTACCGCGAGGGACAGCTCGCGCTTGAGGATGCGCGCGATCTCGTCATAGGCGAACAGATCGGTGGGGTCGGCCATGCCCACCAGGGCGGTGTTGTCCTTGGCGTCGATGACGATCGCCCGGAAGCGCCGCGCCTGGGTCTCGGGCAGCAGGCGGACGACGTCCGGGCGCAGGTTCTGGAACTTCAGGTCGATGTAGGGAATGTTGAGCTGGCGGGCCAGGGCCTCGGAAATCTGCTCCTCCGTGACGAAGCCCTGCTCCACGAAGATGCGCCCGAGCTTGCGGCCGGTGCGCTTCTGCTCCTCCAGCGCGAGGGCGAGCTGTTCCTGGGAAAGCAGCTTCTGGTTGACCAGGATCTCCCCCAGCCGGACTTTCTCGGGCCTAGCCACGCCACCTCCCGCGAAACTTTGAGTCGTTTGTCATATTGTTATCGCAGCCCATTGATTCACTTACACTAACGCTTTTCCAACCCCGGCGCAAGGCGATGTTCCACCTCATCCTTTACCAGCCCGAGATCCCGCCCAACACGGGCAACATCATCCGGCTTGCCGCCAATAGCGGCACGATCCTGCATCTGGTTGAACCCCTGGGCTTCCGCCTGGACGACAAACAGCTGGTCCGGGCCGGACTGGACTACCACGAGTTCGCCCGTCTCATCGTCCATGCCGACTGGGCGGAGTGCCGGCGCTCGCTCCCCGGGGCCCGCCTGTTCGCCCTCACCACCCGCGCCACGCGGACCCATGTGGACGTCGCCTTCGAACCGGGCGACGCCTTCGTGCTGGGCCCGGAAAGCCGCGGCCTGCCCCAGCACGTTTTGGACGAATTCCCACCCGAACGCCGGCTGCGCATTCCCATGCGCGCCCACTCCCGCAGCCTCAATCTCTCCAACGCCGCCGCCATCGTGATCTACGAGGCGTGGCGGCAACACGGCTTCGCCGACGGTTGCTAGGAAGCCGGGGCGTGAGAACCGGGGTCATAAGAACCGGGGTCAGGGCTTTAATTTATAGTCGTGACTAAAGAACCGGGGTCAGGTCTTTAATTTATAGTCGTGACTATAAATTAAAGACCTGACCCCGTCTTATGACCCCGACTTAATAAAGGGGGCGGGCAAAAGCCCGGCTAGCGGGGGACGGGCTTTTTGGCCAGTTTCCGTTGCAGCGTGCGCCGGTGCATCTTGAGGGCGCGGGCGGTGGCGGAGATGTTGCCGCCATGTTCGGCCAGGACTTTCTGGATGTGCTCCCATTCCAGCCGGTCCACGCTCAGAGGTTCGGCGGGAACGGCCAGGGTGGGATCCCCGCCAAGGCGGCCCAGCGCAGCCACGATCTCGTCGGCATCGGCCGGCTTGGCCAGATAATGGGTGGCGCCCAGTTTGATGGCCTCGACCGCGGTGGCGATGCTGGCATAACCGGTGAGCACCAAAATGCGCATGTCGTCGCGCAGCCGGCGCAATTCGGGCACGAGGGCGAGACCGGACATGCCGGCCATTTTCAGGTCCACCACCGCGTAGGCCGGGGGCTGGGCGCACGCGGCGGCCAGGGCCTCTTCGCCGCTGGCGGCCACGCGCACGCCAAAGCCCCGCCGTTCCAAGGCGCGGGCGAGCACCGTGCGCAGCGTCGGGTCGTCGTCCACCAGCAGCAGGTCGCGCTCGGGTTCAGTCACGGCGCTCAGCTCCGACGAGGGGCAGACGCACTTCGGTGAGGCCGCCGCCTTCCGGCCGATTGTGGAGGCTGACCCGCCCGCCCAGACGTTCGATGGTGGCGTTGGCGAGGAACAGGCCCACCCCCATGCCGTCCCGGGAACCTTCCCGCAGAAAACGCCGACCGGCGGACTCGATGACTTCCCGGGGCAGGCCCGGCCCATCGTCCAGGATGCGCAGCACCGCCTGTCCCTCATGGGTACGGGCCTCCAGGGTGATGCCGCCGGGCGATACCTTGGCGGCATTGTTGAGCAGGGCGAGCAGGGCCTGCTCCAGCGTGCCGTCGACGACGACGTGGGTCGCCGGCGCGGCCAGCGTGAGCTGCAGGGGCGTTGCCGGCCACAACAGGCGCCAGCGTTCGGCCACCGTCTCCAGGTAAGGCTCCAGCTCGACCGTGCGCCGCGTTCCCGCCTGCATCGGCGCCACCGAATCCACCAGCCGCTGCAGCACGGCCTTGCACTGGGCCACCTGGGAACGGATGAGCTCGAGCTGGGGCGCAAGCTCCGGGTCGTCGGCGAATTCGTCCTTCAAGTCCTTCGCCACCACGGCCACGGTGGCCAGGGGCGTGCCCAGCTCGTGGGCGGTGCCCGCAGCCAGCGTGCCCAGAGCCACCAGCCGCTCGTTGCGCAGCGCCTCCTCCCGGGCCGCGGCCAGTTCCCGTTCGCGGCTTTGCAGGCTGTGGGCGAAACGCTGCACGAAGAAGGTGATGAGGACGGCGCTGATCATGAAGTTCAGCCACATGCCCAGCACGTGCAGGCCAAAGGGGTTGGGCGCGCCGGCAATGTGCAGCGCGTGTCCCTCGCCGGCCGGGAGGGTGGACAGGGGCATGGGATCTTCCACGCCCGGCAGGGGCACGTAGGCCACGAGCAGCACCGTGTGGGCGATCACGGTCAGGCCGGTCAGCGTCCAGGCGAAGGGCGCGGTGAGCACGGCGGCAGCCACCGACAGGGGCAACAGATAGGCCGACACGAAGGGGTTGGCCGCGCCCCCGGTGAAATAGAGCAGGAAGGACAATGCCGCCACATCGATCACCAGCTGCACGAAGAGCTCCGGCTCGGTCACCGGCCCGCCCGCGTGCAGGCGCAGCCAGGTGAACAGGGCCAGCACGGCAAGGGCGCCCACCACGGTGAACAGGGGTCCCAGGGGCAGGTCCATGCCCAGGCCCAGCACGGCCACGCCGATGGCCGCGCACTGGCCTCCGATTTCGATCAGGCGCAGGATCTGCAGCCGCCGCAGGCTCTGACGGGCGCTCGAGTGCTCCATGGCTGGGGGATGGATGGACGAGGGCCTGATTCTAGCCCACGGCCGGCGAGCCCGGGTGCGACCCAGAGTCGCACCCGGGCTCGCCCGTTCAGTTCAGGCGGCCGTGGCAGTGCTTGTACTTCTTGCCTGAGCCGCAGGGGCAGGGATCGTTGCGGCCGATCTTCTGCCCGGCGCGGACGAAGGGGGTGGCGGGCGCCTCCGCCGCGGACGCCGACTGGCCCAGGGCCTCGTCGTAATCGGCATGGTGATACTGCACGTTGGACGGGGCGGCATGCTCTTCCACCACCTGCACTTCCTCGGCGCTGCGAATCTGCACCGACATGGTAATGCGTGTGACGTCGTGCTTGATGGTTTCCAGCATGGTGGCGAACAGTTCGAAGGCCTCCCGCTTGTATTCCTGCTTCGGCTGCTTCTGGGCGTAGGAACGCAGGTGGATGCCCTGGCGCAGATGATCCAGCGCGGCCAGGTGTTCGCGCCAGTGGGTGTCCAGGCTCTGCAGCATCACCCCGCGCTCGAACTGGTGCATGGCTTCCTTACCCACCGCCTCCACCTTGGCCTGGTAATGGGCATGGGCCGCCTCGAGGATGCGCTCGAGCAGCCCTTCCGGGTCGAGCTTGCTGTCCTCCTCCAGCCAGCGGCGGGCCGGCACCTCCAGCGTGAGCTCCGACTTGAGGATTTTTTCCAGACCCGCCACGTCCCACTGCTCCTCCACGCTCTCCGGCGGGATGTGCTGGAAGAACAGGGTGCGGATGACGTCCTCCCGCATCGCGGTGATGGTGTCGGAGATATCGTCCGCCTCGAGCAGGGCGTTGCGCTGCTCGTAGATCACCTTGCGCTGGTCGTTGGCCACGTCGTCGTATTCGAGCAGCTGCTTGCGGATGTCGAAATTGCGCGCCTCGACCTTGCGCTGGGCGTTCTCGATGGCGCGGGTCACCCAGGGATGCTCGATGGCCTCGCCCTCGGGCATGTTGAGGCGTTGCATGATGGCGGCCACGCGGTCCGAGGCGAAGATCTTCAGCAGGGGGTCTTCCAGGGAGAGGTAGAAGCGGCTGGAACCGGGGTCGCCCTGACGCCCGGCGCGCCCGCGCAGCTGGTTGTCCACGCGGCGGGACTCGTGACGCTCGGTGCCGATGATGTGCAGACCGCCCTGCTCGATGACGAAGTCGTGGCGCTTCTGCCACTCCGCGCGGATGGCGTTGATGCGCTCTTCCTTCTGCGCCTCGCTCAGGCTGTCGTCGGCGAGCACGGCATCGATCTCGGGCTGGGGGTTGCCCCCGAGCACGATGTCCGTGCCGCGGCCCGCCATGTTGGTGGCGATGGTGATCATGCCCGGCTTGCCCGCCTGGGCCACGATCTGGGCTTCATAGGCATGCTGCTTGGCGTTGAGCACCTGATGCGGCAGCTTTTCCTTCTTGAGCAGGCCAGACAGATATTCGTTGATCTCGATCGAGGTGGTGCCCACCAGCACGGGCTGGCCGCGCTGGTGACAGTCGCGGATGTCCTCGATCACGGCCTTGTATTTCTCCGCCGCGGTGCGATAGACCAGATCGAGCAGATCCTTGCGGATCATGGGACGATGGGTGGGGATCACCACCGTCTCCAGGCCATAGATCTGCTGGAATTCGTAGGCCTCGGTGTCGGCGGTGCCGGTCATGCCCGCCAGCTTCTCGTACATGCGGAAGTAGTTCTGGAAGGTGATGGAGGCCAGCGTCTGGTTCTCCTTCTGGATCGGCACGCCTTCCTTGGCTTCCACCGCCTGGTGCAGCCCGTCCGACCAGCGCCGCCCCACCATCAGGCGGCCCGTGAACTCATCGACGATGATCACCTCGCCGTTTTGCACCACGTAGTGCTGGTCGCGGTGATACAGGGCATGGGCACGCAAGGCGGCGTAGATGTGGTGCATCAGGGCAATGTTGGCCGGCTCGTACAGGCTGCTGCCCGGGGGCAGCAACCCCGCCTCGGCAAGCAGGCGCTCGGCATGCTCGTGCCCCTCTTCCGTGAGCACGACCTGGTGGGTCTTCAGGTCCACGCTGTAGTCGCCCGGGCCGTTCTCCACCTCCTGCCTGACCAGCTTGGGTACCAGCGCATTCACCCGCACGTACAGCTCGGTGTTGTCGTCGGCCTGGCCGGAGATGATGAGCGGAGTGCGCGCCTCGTCGATCAGGATGGAGTCCACCTCGTCCACGATGGCATAGTGCAGGCCGCGCTGCACCCGGTCGCCCGGGTTGTACACCATGTTGTCGCGCAGGTAGTCGAAGCCGAACTCGTTGTTGGTGCCGTAGGTG
>JBBINK010000100.1:0-8955 GCA_037443925.1 Betaproteobacteria bacterium | reverse complement strand
TCGTCATCCACCCCGCCGAGGCCATGAATCCACCCGCCGCCAACGCTCTGCTCAAGACCCTGGAAGAACCGGCCGACAATACGGTATTCGTCCTGGTGAGTCACCAGCCGAAACAGCTGCTGCCGACCGTGGTGAGCCGCTGCCGGCCGGTGGCGCTGCCCCTGCCCGGGCGGGACGAAGCCCTTGCCTGGCTCCAGGCCCAGGGCGCGAAGGACGCCGCCCTGTGCCTGTCCCTTGCCGGCGGTGCGCCCCTGGAGGCCCTGCGCTACGCCGACGCGGACACGCTGGCGGCCCGCCAGGAACTGCTCTCGTCCCTGGCCGATCCGCAGCAGATGGATTGGCTGCGGCTGGCGGAGCAGGGCGCGCGCCAGGACCTGCCCAGACAGGTGGAATGGCTGCAGAAGTGGCTCTACGACCTGCTGGCCGCGAGGCTCGCGGGCCAGGTGCGCTACAACCCGGATTTCGCGCCCCGCTTGCGGGAACTGGGTGCAGGGGTTAACGTTAAGGCCTTGCTGCGCTTCGCCCGGCAACTGGACCAGGTGCGACGCCACGTGCAGCACCCCCTCAACGCCCAGCTGTTGCTGGAAAGTGTGTTTTCCGCTTACCGACAGGCAGTGACGACACGAGATGGCTGATCCGCAGAACAAACCGGCGAGCAGCGGGGCCCGGCCTGGCGTGCTCTCGCTGAGCATCAAGGAAAAGTCGGCCCTGTACGCGGCCTACATGCCCTTCCTCAAGCATGGGGGGATCTTCATCCCCACCACCAAGCCCTACAAGCTCGGGGACGAAGTCTTCATGCTGCTCACCCTGATGAACGATCCCAACAAGCTTCCGGTCGCGGGACGTGTGGTCTGGATCACCCCGCCGAACGCCCAGGGCGGCAAGACCCAGGGCATCGGCGTGGAATTCGCGGCCAACGAAAGCGGCACGGCCGCCCGCAACAAAATCGAGGGGCTCCTGGGCGGCTCCCTCAAATCGAGCCGGCCCACCCACACCATGTGAGGGACGGTCGCCGAGCCGTTCCTGCCCACCCTTCCACCCGTTTGCCGTCGATTCCCACTGCCATCTCGACTTCCCCGATCTGGCCCATCAGACCGACCAGATCCTCGCCCGTATGGCGGACAACCAGGTGACCCATGCCCTGTGTGTGGGCGTCGATCTGCCGGATTTTCCCCGGGTGCGCGCCCTGGCCGAGGCCCATGACAACCTGTTTGCCTCCGTGGGCGTGCATCCCGATTACACCGACACGCCCGAACCCACCGTGGAGGAGCTCGTCGCCCTGGCCCGGCACCCCCGGGTCGTGGCCATTGGCGAAACCGGGCTGGATTACTTCCGGCTGAAAGGCGACCTGGAATGGCAGCGCCAGCGGTTCCGGACCCACATCCGGGCCGCCCGGGAAGCGGGCAAACCCCTGATCATCCACACCCGTCAGGCAGCCGAAGACACCCTTCGGGTGATGCGGGAAGAGGGCGCCGGGGAGGCCGGCGGCGTGATGCACTGCTTCACCGAGACCTGGGAAGTGGCCGAGGCCGCCATGGACATGGGCTTTTACATCTCCTTCTCCGGGATCGTCACCTTCAAGAACGCCGAGGCCCTGCGGGAGGTCGCCCGGCGCGTGCCCCTGGAACGCATGCTCATCGAAACCGACTCGCCCTACCTCGCCCCGGTACCCTTCCGGGGCAAGACCAATGAGCCGGCCTTCGTCCGCTACGTGGCCGAGGAAATCGCCCGCCTCAAGGGCGTCGGGGTGACGGACGTGGGCGAGGCCACATCGAGAAATTTCTTTAACTTGTTTGTTCAACGCCTTGTTTCATAAACGAACCTACACGCTCGCACGCCTGCTGGGCGTGTGGCTGTCCGGCTTGTCCCTGGCGTGGGCGGGCGACATCCCGGATGACATGCTCCAGGCGATCCAGATCGACGATGCCGCCGAGGTGCGCGTCCAGCTTGCGCGGGGCGCCGACGTCAACCTGATGGACGAGGAGGGCAACACCCTGCTCCTGCGCGCCGTCCGGGAAGGCAGCCCCGCCAGCGTGGACACGCTGCTTGCGGCCGGCGCCCGCATCAACCAGGCCAACGCCTTCGGCGACACCCCCCTGCATCTGGCGGCCTGGGGCGGTCACGAAGCCATCCTGCGCACCCTGCTGGATCACGGAGCGAGCGTCGCGGCCAATTCCCGGGGCTGGACCCCCCTCATGTATGCG
This sequence comes from Betaproteobacteria bacterium, assembly GCA_037443925.1. Classification (GTDB taxonomy): domain Bacteria; phylum Pseudomonadota; class Gammaproteobacteria; order Burkholderiales; family Thiobacteraceae; genus Thiobacter. The sequence continues at coordinate 6,751 of JBBINK010000100.1, read as the reverse complement.
GCCTTCGCCGGACACGAACGCCTGGTGGACATCCTCCTGGAAGCGGCCTCGCCCGTGGATGCCGCCACCCCCGCGGGGCTCACGGCGCTGATGCTGGCCGCCATGAAAGGGCACGAAACCGTCGTCCGGCGACTCCTGGCCGCCGGCGCGAACCCGGCGGCGGTGTCGGCCGCAGGCAAGACGGCCCGGGACCTCGCCCTGGAAAACGGCAACACCGACGTGGCCGCCATCCTCGAGTCGGTGCTGGCCACACGTCATCCCGCGCCTCATCCCTGAGTCCTTCGCCCCCGCCCACGGCACGGACGCTAATGCGTATAATGTATGTTATGTCAACTGCCGAGGCCGTCTCCGCCGGGCTTGGCGTCCGCTACGGGTGACGCTCACCCGTCCCCTGCCGGGGCGAGCCTGCCTGGCGCAAGGGTCGAATGCAAGGATCCAGCGGCGATGGTCGGTGCGGGATGCCCTGAGGCCCAGACGCTGGGCCAGCCGGCCCGGCGACAACTCCCAAACCCTTCACGCGAGACCCGGGTGGGTCAAGGCGTGGAAGCAGCGTTCCAGGAGCTCATCCACGGCGCAGGCTTCCTGTGCCCGCCCGCGGGCGGGCGCGCCGGCCCGCGCCGCCTCGAAGGCGGCGTTCAGCGCGGCCAGCCGCGCCATGAAGGCGCGCTCCTCGGGACTCAGGGCGTGGGATGGCGCGAAGTGGGAGGCACGTCGGCGGATGGAGGACATGAGGCGGCTTTCCAGTCGGACGCAGGTCAATGGGGATGACGGACGGACAGCCCGTATATCGGCAGCCACGGGTCCGGCTTTAGGCCTGCTTCGACGGGATCAGGGGCGACAGGGTCGGCAACGAGCGGGCGGGATGCGTGGAACGTTGAGGCTCTCCGGCCCCCACCCCGCCCTGTCGCCCTTGCCGGGACGTCCCCGAGGGCGGGGCCCGGCGTGCTCACTCCCACTCGATGGTTCCGGGGGGTTTGCCGGTGACGTCGTACACGACGCGGTTGATGCCGCGGACTTCGTTGATGATGCGGTTGGAAACCTTCGCCAGCAGGGTGTAGGGCAGCTCGGCCCAGTGCGCGGTCATGAAATCCTGCGTCTGCACGGCACGCAGCGCGACCACGTAATCGTAGGTGCGCCCATCACCCATGACGCCCACGGATTTCACCGGCAGGAACACGGCAAACGCCTGGGAGGTTTTCTCATACCAGCCGGCCGCACGCAGCTCCTCGATGAAGATGGCGTCCGCGCGGCGCAGCAGGTCGGCGTATTCCCGCTTCACTTCGCCGAGAATGCGCACGCCCAGCCCCGGCCCGGGGAAAGGATGGCGATAGACCATCTCGTGGGGCAGCCCCAGGGCGATGCCCAGCTCGCGCACTTCGTCCTTGAACAGTTCCCGCAGGGGCTCCAGCAGCTTGAGATGGAGCGTTTCCGGCAGGCCGCCCACGTTGTGGTGGCTCTTGATGGTGTGCGCCTTCTTGGTCTTTGCGCTGGCCGACTCGATCACGTCGGGATAGATGGTTCCCTGGGCGAGCCATTTGGCATTGGGCAGCTTGGCGGCCTCCTCCTGGAACACGTGCACGAACTCACGCCCGATGATCTTGCGTTTCTGTTCCGGGTCGGTCACGCCCTTGAGGGCCTGCATGAAGCGTTCCGATGCATCGACGTGGATGACCCTCACCCCCAGGTTCCGGGCGAAGGTCGCCATCACCTGCTCCGCCTCGTTGAGCCGGAGCAGCCCGTTGTCCACGAACACACAGGTGAGCTGGTCACCGATGGCGCGGTGCAGCAGGGCCGCCACCACGGAGGAATCGACGCCCCCGGACAGCCCCAGGATGACTTCCTCGCCGCCCACCTCGGAGCGAATCCGCCCGATCGCCTCCTCGACGTAGTCCGGCATGTTCCAGTCGTGGCCGCAGCCGCAGATGTCGTGCACGAAGCGGCTGATGATCGCCTTGCCCTGCAGGGTGTGGGTGACCTCCGGGTGGAACTGCAGGCCATAGAAGCCGCGCGACTCGTCGGCCATGCCGGCGATGGGGGTGGCGGCGTTCTCGCAGATCACCTTGAACCCGGGAGGCAGCTCGGTGACCTTGTCGCCATGGCTCATCCAGACGTCGAGCCAGCATTTGCCGTCGGGATCGCAGCGATCCTGGATGTCCCTGAGCAGGCGTGAATGCCCCCGTGCCCTCACCTCCGCGTAGCCGAACTCCCGGTGGGTGGCATTTTCCACCTTGCCCCCGAGTTGGGCAGCCATGGTTTGCATGCCGTAGCAGATGCCCAGTACCGGCACCCCCAGCTGGAACACCACCTCGGGTGCACGGGGCGTCTGCTCCTCATAGACGGAAGCAGGACCACCGGAAAGGATGATGCCCTTGGGATTGAAGCTCCGGATGAAATCCTCGGACACGTCATAGGGATGCAGTTCGCAATACACCTCGGCCTCGCGCACGCGCCGCGCGATCAGCTGGGTGTATTGGGAACCGAAATCGAGGATCAGGATCTTGTCGTGAGCCATGGTCTCGTCTCAAAAGCGGCCGAGGCACAGAACCATCGCGTGGCCCTGTGCCTCGGCGGGATGGGCAAAGGAATCACCCAATGCGGTAATTGGGCGCTTCCTTCACGATCTGCACGTCGTGCACGTGGGACTCGCGCACCCCGGCCGGGGTGATCTCCACGAAGGTGGCCCGCTCGTGCATGGCGGGAATGTCTTCGCATCCCAGGTAGCCCATGCTGGACCGCAATCCACCCATGAGCTGGTGGATCACCGACAGCACGCTGCCCTTGTAGGGCACCCGCCCCTCGATGCCCTCGGGCACGAGCTTGTCCTTGTTCGCCTCGGCGTCCTGGAAATAGCGGTCGCTGGAGCCCTGCTGCATGGCCCCCAGCGAGCCCATGCCGCGGTAGGACTTGTAGGAACGCCCCTGGAACAGTTCGATCTCCCCGGGCGCTTCGTCGGTGCCGGCCAGCAGGCCGCCCAGCATCACGGCATGGGCTCCCGCCGCAATGGCCTTGGCGATGTCACCCGAATACCGGATGCCGCCATCGGCGATGAGCGGCACGCCTGTGCCCTTGAGCGCCTCGGCCACGTTCGCCACGGCGGTGATCTGGGGCACGCCCACGCCGGCGACGATGCGCGTGGTGCAGATGGACCCCGGTCCGATGCCGACCTTCACCGCATCCGCCCCGTGATCCACCAGGGCGCGGGCCGCGTCCGCCGTCGCGATGTTGCCGCCGATCACCTGAACCTGGGGGAAATGCTTCTTGACCCACTTGACCCGGTCGAGCACCCCCTTGGAATGGCCATGGGCCGTGTCCACCACGATCACGTCCACACCGGCTTCCACCAGCGCTTCCACCCGCTCGTTGGTCCCCTCGCCCACCCCCACGGCGGCGCCGACCCGCAGGCGTCCCAGCTGGTCCTTGCAGGCATTGGGATGCTCGCTGGATTTCTGGATGTCCTTGACCGTGATGAGCCCCTTGAGCTCGAAGTCGTCATTGACCACCAGCACCCGTTCCAGGCGGTACTGGTGCATGAGTGCCATGGCCTCTTCCCGGGACGCCCCCTCCTTGACCGTCACCAGCCGCTCCTTGGGCGTCATGATCGCCTTCACCGGCTGGTCGAGATTGGTCTCGAAACGCAAATCCCGGTTGGTGACGATCCCCACCACTTTCTTGCCGTCCACCACGGGCAGGCCGGAAATCTTGTGCATGCGGGTGAGCTGGAGCACGTCCCGCACCGGCATGTCTTGGGGAATGGTGACCGGGTCCTTCACCACGCCGCTCTCGAAGCGCTTGACCTGCATCACCTGGGCAGCCTGCTGCTGGAAGGTCATGTTCTTGTGGATGATGCCGATGCCTCCCTCCTGGGCCACGGCAATGGCCATGCGTGCTTCGGTGACCGTGTCCATCGCCGCAGACACGAGGGGCAGGTTCAGCTCGATCTCGCGGGTCAGCCGCGTCTTGAGGGAGACGTCCCTGGGCAGGACGGTCGAATAGGCAGGAACGAGCAGGACGTCGTCGAAAGTGAGGGCTTTTTGCAGAATGCGCATTCTTCGGTCCCGGATCAAAACGGTATTATACGGAATCGCCCCAGGCCGGTAAACGCGCGGCAGCCGCGCCAATGCAGGCTTCCGGCCGTTGACGAGGGCGGCGCGTCAAGCTAAGGTACTCGCCAGCGCAGAGCGCATATAAGCAAATCAGGATATCCACTGACCAAAGGAGCCTACAACGATGTCGAAACAGATACTCATCGCCCTTGCCACCGCCGGTTTCCTCGCCCTCGGCGGCTGCCAGACCGCGCCCACCCAGCAGCCCTCCGCCGCGGCGGTGCCCACGCTCACCGACGAAGCGAAGGCCGCGTTGGCGAAGGCCGAAGCCGATGTGAAAGCGGCCGATGCCAAAGGGGCGCTGTGGACCACCGCCGCCGACGCGCTGAAGGCCGCCCAGGAAGCCGCCAAGAAGGGTGACAGCGCCGCAGTGATCCAGAACGCGAAGAAGGCCAGCGACCATGCCGCCATGGGCATCGCTCAGAAAGCCTATCCGCTGTCCGTGGTGGGCAAGTAAGCGAGGCGAAGAGGCCGTCGACGGACGGCCTCGTTTCTTCCCGGAGATCCTCCCGATGCTCCGCCTGTTCATCCTCCTCCTGTTGCTGACCCCGCCGGGTGCGGGCGCCGAGCTGTATCGTTGGGTGGATGCGCAGGGCAAGGTGCACTATTCCGATTCGCCGCCCCCCGGTGGGGGCAAGAGCGTGCGCACGGTTCCTGCGCCCGCAGCGGCCGCAGGAACCGCAACGCCGGGTACGCAGAAATCCTGGCAGGAAAAGGACATGGAATTCCGGCAGCGCCGGGCCGCGGAAGAGGAAGCCCGGGCGAAGCAGGAAAAAGAGGCCGAGGAAGCCCGGCAAAAACAGGCGAACTGCGAAGCGGCCCGCAAGAGCCTGCAGCTGCTGGAAAGCGGCCAGCGGGTGGCCACCGTCAACCCGCAAGGCGAGCGTGAGTTCATGGATGAAGCCAGCCGGGAAAAAGCCATCGCCGAGGCCCGCAAGGCGGTGGCGTCCTGGTGCAAATAGGCGCGGCCTACTGCGCCTCCGGCTTGGCCTCCCCTCCCCCCTTCTTCATCACCTTTCCTTCCTCCGCCCGTTTGCGGCGGACCTCTTTCGGATCCGCGATCAGTGGCCGGTAGATCTCGACCCGGTCGCCATCCCGCAACGGCGCATCCAGCTTGGTGAGTTTGGACCAGACCCCCACCTTGTTGCGGCTCAGATCGATCTCCGGAAAGCGCTGCAGTACGCCGGAACGCCGGATCGCCTCCTCCACCGTGGAGCCCGCAGGCAGCCGCACGGGCACGAGAAACTGCTGATCCGGCCGTGCATAGGCCACTTCCACCCGAATCTCATCCGCCATAGATCTTCTCCGCTCGCAGCACGAATGCGTCCACCAGATTGCGCGCGATCATGCCGAACACGGGACTCACGATGCCCTCCACCCAATGGGCGGCAAACTCATACCGGAGCTGGAATTCCACCTTGCAGGCATCCGGCGCCAGGGCATGGAACTGCCAGCTTCCCTCCAGCACCCGGAAGGGGCCTTCCTTGAGGCGCATCTCGATGCGCGTGGGATGCACCCTGAGGTTCTCCGTGGTGAAACTCTGCTTGAGGTGATGGTAGTCGATGTGCACGGTGGCCACCACCCGGTCCGCCTCCCGGCAGGCGACTTCCGTGCGCGGACACCAGGGCAGGAAGGAAGGATAGTCCTCGACCCGATCCACGAGTTCGAACATCTGGGGCGCGGAATAACCGACCAGAACCGATTTCTCGATTTGCGCCATGGTGGAGGAAGCGGGGGCCCGGAACAAAAGCTGCTAGAATACGCGATTTTCCGCCGCAACTCACTCCTGGCAGCCTTTCCATGTCCATCGTCCAGAACAAGAAGGCCTTCCACGATTACTTCATCGAGGAAAAATACGAGGCCGGGATCGTGCTGGAAGGCTGGGAAGTGAAGGCCATCCGCGCAGGGCGCGTGCAGCTCAAGGAATCCTACGTGATCGTGCGCAATGGCGAGCTGTGGCTCATCGGCGCCCACATCAGCCCGCTGCCCACCGCATCCAGCCATGTGAAGCCCGATCCCACGCGCAGCCGCAAGCTCCTGCTCCACGCACACGAGATCAAACGGCTGATCGGAAAGGTCGAGCGCGCGGGCTACACCCTGCTGGCCCTCGACCTGCACTACAGCAAGGGCCGGATCAAGGTCGAGATCGGCCTGGCCAAGGGCAAGAAAAAGCACGACATCCGCGAGACGGAGAAGAAGCGCGAATGGGAGCGGGAACGCCAGCGTCTGCTGCGCACCCCGAAAGACTGAAACCGGAAAGCCCCGGCAGGGGTGGAAAGGTGGGGCGAGGTATGGGAATCGAACCCACGACACCTGGAGCCACAATCCAGTGCTCTACCAACTGAGCTAACCCCGCCATGGCCGCGACACCGGGCAGCGTCGCGAAGGGCGCAATTATGGGACAGCCCAGGCCAAAAAGCAACCGAGCAGGCGGTGCAAAGCGGTCCGAATTGAAGGAGGGCCTGCCCGACAGGAATCGAACCTGTAACCCCCAGCTTAGAAGGCTGGTGCTCTATCCGGTTGAGCTACGGGCAGTCGGTGGGAGAGCCAACCACCCAGGGTGGTCAACTCGAGGCGGATCGTGGTCGGGGTGGAGGGATTTGAACCCCCGACATCCTGCTCCCAAAGCAGGCGCGCTACCAGGCTGC
>JBBINK010000099.1:7224-9088 GCA_037443925.1 Betaproteobacteria bacterium | reverse complement strand
CGGAACGGGCCAGATCCTCAAGGCCATCCCCGACGAGGTGGCTTCCCTGGATTTCGTCGAGGAACCCAAGGCGGTGGAAGTCACCCGCGCCGTGACCGACACGCAGGCCGCCGAGCCATCGCCCCAACTGGAGCTGCCGCTGCCCCTCGCGGATCCCGCCGCGACCCCCGGGCCCGAGGCGGTGCCGACGTCGGGCACGCGCGCGTCATGACCGAACAAAGCTTCATCTCCCACCTGCTGGAGCTGCGCGACCGCCTGCTGCGCATGGTGGTCGCGGTGGTGGCAATCTTCATCGTCCTGTTCATCTATCCGGGCGCGAACACCCTCTACACCCTGCTGGCCAAACCCCTGCTCGCCACCCTGCCCAAGGGCGGCCAGATGATCGCCACCGAAGTCACCACGCCCTTCTTCGTGCCCATGAAAGTGGCGGGCATGACCGCCTTCCTCATCGCCCTGCCCTACATCCTCTACCAGATCTGGGCCTTCGTCGCCCCCGGGCTGTATGCCCACGAGAAACGCTTCGCACTGCCCCTGGTGATCTCCAGCACGCTGCTGTTCTTCGCGGGCATGGCCTTCGCCTACTTCCTGGTGTTCCCGGTGGTGTTCGGCTTCATCACCCACGTCGCGCCGGAAGGGGTCGCGGTGATGACGGACATCGGCAAGTATCTGGACTTCGTCATCACCATGTTCATCGCCTTCGGCATCACCTTCGAGGTGCCGGTGGCGGTGGTACTCCTGGTGAAGGTGGGTTTCGTCAGCGTGGAAAAGCTGCGCGAGATCCGTCCCTACGTGGTGGTGGGTGCCTTCGTGATCGGTGCCATCTTCACACCTCCGGACGTGGTTTCCCAGCTCATGCTGGCCGTGCCCCTGTGGCTGCTCTATGAGCTGGGCATCCTCGTCGCGCTTCTCGTCCGGAAATCCGCGCCGGAGGACGAGCCCTATCATCCCCTGTCCGATGCGGAAATGGATGCGGAACTCGACCGCATCGAGGCGGAACAGAAGCGCCAGGGCTGACACGGCCCGCCTTCCCTGCCGCCAGCCCCTGGAGAAAGCCGTGCGTGCCCTGTTCGCCCTGCTCCTGGTTATGGCCCTGCCGGCGGCGGCGCAGCCGCTGCAGAACCGGCTGGCGCATCATCCCTCGCCCTATCTCGCCCTGCATGGCAGCGACCCCACCGCGTGGCAGGAGTGGAATGCCGAGACGCTGGCCCGCGCCCGGCGTGAGAACAAGCTGCTGCTGGTGTCCATCGGCTATTTCTCCTGCCACTGGTGCCACGTGATGCAGCGGGAGAGTTACCGCAACGGCGAGATCGCCCGTTTCCTCAACGAGCACTTCATCCCGGTCAAGGTGGATCGGGAAATCCACGGCGCCCTGGATGCGGAGCTGCAGTCCTTCGCCGAGGCGACCCGGAGCCAGTCGGGCTGGCCCCTCAATGTGTTCGTCACCCCGGAGGGCTACCCCCTGTTCGCCATGCTGTACGCCCCGCCCCAGGAATTCCTGCAGACGCTGCAGCGCCTGGCGGCGCGCTGGGAGGCGCAAGGTCCCGAGCTCGCCCGGCTCGCCCGTGAGGCCGGTATCCCGCCGCCGCCCCCCGTGGAGGTGGAGGCCCGTTTCGCGCCCCCCATCGCCGCCCTCTATCGCAAGCGTCTGGTGGCCGAAGCCCTGGCCCAGGCCGATCTGTTCCGAGGCGGCTTCGGCGCTGCCAACAAGTTCCCCCATTACCCGCAGCTGGCCGCGCTGCTGGAGGCCCAGGGCATGGAGGCCTCGCCTCGACTGGCCGAATTCCTGCGGCTCACCCTCGACCGCATGGCGGCCCTGGGACTTCGCGACCCCATCGCCGGCGGCTTCTTCCGCTACACCGTCGAT
>JBBINK010000099.1:0-7185 GCA_037443925.1 Betaproteobacteria bacterium | reverse complement strand
TTTCGAGAAAATGCTGTACGACAACGCCCAGCTCGCACGGCTTTATCTCACGGCGGCGACCCGGCTGGGGCGTCCCGAATACGCCGCCATCGCCCACGAGACCCTCGATTTCATGCTGGAGACCCTCGGCGATCCCTCGGGAGGTTTCATCAGCAGCACCTCCGCCATCGACGGGCAGGGCCGCGAAGGAGGCGTGTACCTGTGGAGCCGGGAGGAGCTGGCATCGCTGCTCGCGCCCGAGGACTGGGAGCTGGTGCGCCGGATCTGGAACCTGGATGCCCCGCCGGAATTCGAACACGGCCACCTGCCCCTAAACGCCCAGGAGCCCACGGCTGCGGAAGCCCGCCGCCTGAAGGCCATCTACGCGCAGCTCAAGACCGTGCGGGCGCAGCGCGTCCTGCCCAAGGACACCAAGCTGCTGGCCGGGCTCAACGGCCTGGCCCTCACGGCGCTGGCCGAAGCCGCGAAAACGGCGCCCCGTTACCGGGCCGCGGCCCGCGCCACGCGGGATTTCCTGCTCACGCTCATCACCCCCGATGGTCTGGACAAGGGCATCGCCGCGGGCACGCGGCTGGGGCCGGCGGACCTGGAGGATTACGCCTACGTGGCGGAAGGCCTGCTCGCCTACAGCGCGTTGGAAGACAGTCCCAGCGACCGCGCGCGCGCCCAGCGCCTCGTGGAGCAGGCTTGGGACAAGTTCCACGGTCCGCGCGGCTGGACCCTGGACGCACAACCCCTGCTCGCCCGCCCCTACTATCAGCGCATCGTGCCGGATGGACCCACCCAAGCCCCGTCGGCCGTGCTGATCCGCACCAGCTGGAAGCTGGGGGGCAAGGGCCTGCGCACCCGGGCCCTGAAAGCCCTCAACGTAGGCTACGAGATCCTGGACCAGGGCGTGTTCTGGTATGCCACCCAGGTGAGCGCCATGGGCGAAATCCGCTGAAGCGGGCGGCCTAAGGGTAGTACACGAACAGCTTGTAGCCCGCGGCCTCGATGCCCACCAGCTCCAGGGAGAGCTTGACCGGCACTTCCTCCCCGGCGGCGATGCCGGCGCGCGGCGAGGTGCCTGGGGGCAGGTATTCCTGCGGCAGGAAATGGCGCCGCGCCACCACGCGGCCGGCGCTGTCGGTGAGGGTGAGTTCGAGATGGGGCCAGGCCTGGGGCCAGGCAGCCAGGTTGCGCAGGCTGGCATTGAGGACCACTCCGCCCGGCCGGGCCGGATCGACCTGCAGTTCCGAGGTCTCCAGCCGGATCCGGTCCGCATCCGCGGCCAGTCCGATTTCGCAGCGCGCCAGCGCGCACAGGGCTTCCAGGGCGGGGCGCGGCTCGGGATAGCGGGCCACGATGAAGTCGCGCTGGAAGTAGGCCAGCTGGCCCGCCAGGGCGAGGGCCAGGACCAGGATGCCCAGGCCCCACCCCAGCCGGCGCCAGCGGGCACGCTTCTCCTGGGCATGGAGCTCCTGCTGGAGGTTGTGCAGTTTCTCCTGGAGCTCGGGTGTGATTTCCAGGGTGGGGCGATCCGTCCTGGCCGGTCTTTCCTCCCGGGGCCGCTGGGGGCGCAGGGCCCGTTCCTGTTCCGTCTCGGCGATGCTGCGCTTGATCGCCTCGGCCTCCTCGTCGATCTGCTCGTCGGTGGGCAGGGGAAACGAAGCCGTCAGTGGTTCGGCCATGGTGAGGGGGGCCGGCTTGAGTGTGATGTGTTCCTGGACGGGGGGTTCGTCTTCCGGCTCCGCCATCAGGCTCACCGTCTCGATGGGCGTGACCAGCGTGTCGAAGGCATTGAACACGAAGGCGCACTTGCCGCAACGCACCTTGCCCGCCCGCACTTGCAGCTGCTCCGCCGTGACGCGGAACACGGTCTGGCAGGACGGACAGGTGGTCTGCATGCCGCTCATGACGTCCTCACGCCCACGAGCCGGGCCCAGCCTTCCTCGGTGTGTGCCGGGTCCATGTGGAACCACTGGCCGTACAACGCATTCATCTCCTCGGCCTGGGCGGCCAGGATGCCGGAGAGCACGATGCGCCCTCCCGGCCTGACGGCCGCGGCGAGCGCCGGGGCCAGGATCTTGAGGGGATTGGAAAGGATGTTGGCCAGCACGAGGTCGTATTGTGCCGCAGGCAGTTCGCCCGGCAAAGCAAAGCGGATGGCCACGCCGTTGCGCGCGGCGTTGTCCCGCGCCGCCTGCACCGCCTGGGGGTCGATGTCCACGCCGGCGACCTCCCCCGCCCCCAGCTTCTTGGCGGCGATGGCCAGGATGCCCGAGCCGCAGCCGTAGTCCAGCACCGATTCACCGGGCCTGAGGAACGCATCCAGCCATTGCAGGCACAGGCGGGTGGTGGGGTGGCTGCCGGTGCCGAACGCGAGCCCCGGGTCGAGTTCCAGGTTGATCGCCTGGGGATCCGGCGCCGGATGCCAGGACGGCACGATCCACAGTCGCGAGGAGATGGGGATGGGATCGAACTGGGACTGGGTCAGGCGCACCCAGTCCTGCTCTTCCAGGCGTTCCACGGCGTGGGGGGGCACCGCCTGCAGGCCGACCGCCTCGACGGCGGCCGCCAGCCGCGAGGCCACGTCCACATCCGGCGCAAACAGGGCGGTCACCAGGCTGTCGTGCCAGATTCCCCAGGGCGTCGCCTCGGTCTGGGCGGGGGGCTGGTCGCCAGGCTCGCCGAAGATGGGCTGCTCCGCCTCGGTGCCTGCGTGGGCATCCTCGATGGCCGTGGACAGGGCGCCGGCTTCGAGCAGGGCATCGGCGAGCGCCGCGGCGGTCTTGTCGTCGGCCTGAATCCTGATGAGCTGCCAAGCCATGGGCGAGCCCGGCTCAGCCCTTGCTCTTGAGGGCTTCGAGCTTCTGCGTCAGGTAATGGATGCTGGCGCCACCGGCGACGAAGGCGGGATCGAGCATCAGATCCTGGTGCAGGGGAATGTTGGTCTTGACGCCCTCCACCACCATTTCCGACAGCGCCACGCGCATGCGCGCGATGGCCTGCTCGCGGCTTTCCCCATAGGCGATCAGCTTGCCGATCATGGAATCGTAATGGGGCGGGACGTAGTAGTTCTGGTACACGTGGGAGTCCACGCGGATGCCGGGTCCGCCCGGCGCGTGATACTGGGTGATGCGGCCCGGGGAGGGCACGAAGGTATAGGGATCCTCGGCGTTGATGCGGCACTCGATGGCATGGCCACGGAAGCGGATGTCCTTCTGGCGGTAACGCAGCTTCTCGCCCGCGGCGATGCGGATCTGCTCCTGGATGATGTCCACGCCGGTGATCAGCTCGGTGACCGGGTGCTCCACCTGCACCCGCGTGTTCATCTCGATGAAGAAGAACTCGCCGTTCTCGTACAGGAATTCGAAGGTCCCCGCGCCGCGATAGCCGATCCGGCGGCAGGCGGCGGCGCATCGTTCGCCGATCTTGTCCCGCAGCTTGGGGTCCAGATGGGGGGCGGGTGCTTCCTCGATGATCTTCTGATGCCGGCGCTGCATGGAACAGTCGCGCTCGCCCAGATGGATGGCATTGCCGTGTTCGTCGGCCAGCACCTGGATTTCGATGTGGCGCGGGTTCTGCAGGAAGCGTTCCAGATACACCTCGGGGTTGCCGAAGGCCGCCTGGGCCTCGGTCTTGGTCATGGTCACCGCGTTGAGCAGGTTGGCCTCGGTGTGCACCACCCGCATGCCGCGGCCGCCGCCACCGCCGGCCGCCTTGATGATGACCGGATAGCCCACGTCACGGGCGATGCGCAGGATCTCGTCCGGGTCGTCCGGCAATGCGCCTTCCGATCCGGGCACGCAGGGCACGCCCGATTCGAGCATGGCGCGCTTGGCATTGACCTTGTCCCCCATGAGCCGGATGCTCTCGGGACGCGGCCCGATGAAGACGAAGCCGCTGGATTCCACCCGCTCGGCGAAATCCGCGTTCTCGGACAGGAAGCCGTAGCCGGGGTGGATCGCCTCGGCGTCCGTGACTTCGGCCGCGGCGATGATGGCCGGCACGTTGAGGTAGCTCAGGTGGGATGGCGCCGGCCCGATGCACACGGACTCGTCCGCGAGCTTCACGTATTTCGCTTCGGAATCGGCCTCCGAATGCACCGCGACGGTCTTGATGCCCATTTCGCGGCAGGCCCGCTGCACGCGCAGGGCGATTTCGCCCCGGTTGGCGATGAGGATTTTCTCGAACATGGGTGTGCGTCCGTGGATGGAGGCGCAGGCCCCGGGCATCGCGCCCGGCGCCTTTTGCCTCAGCCGATGATGAACAGGGGTTCCCCGTATTCCACGGGCTGACCGTTTTCCACCAGGATGGCTTTGATCACGCCACCCTGGTCGGCCTCGATCTCGTTGAGCAGCTTCATGGCCTCGATGATGCACAGGGTGTCGCCAGGATTCACGGTCTGGCCGACCTCCACGAAGGGTTTCGCGCCCGGCGACGGCGCCCGGTAGAAGGTGCCCACCATGGGCGACTTGACCACGTGTCCCTCGGGCACCGCCGGTTCAGCGGCCGGCGCCGGGGCTGCGGCAGCCGGTGCCGGAGCCGGGGCGGCCATGGGCTGCATGGGAGGCGGCGCGTACATGAACTGGGTCCCCGCCTGGGTGCGGGTGATCCGCACCTTTTCCTCGCCCTCGGTGATCTCCAGCTCGGCGATGCCGGATTCCTCCACGAGGTCGATGAGCTTTTTCAGCTTTCTCAAATCCATGATGTTCGTTCCTCAGTATTGCAGGGCGTAATCGAGGGCGAGTTCGTAACCCAGGGGTCCCAGCCCGCTGATGAGTCCCACCGCCCGGTCGGAGAAGTAGGAATGGTGGCGGAAGGGCTCGCGCGCGAAGACGTTGGACAGATGCACCTCCACGAAGGGAATGGCCACCGCGGTCAAGGCATCCCGCAGGGCGATGCTGGTATGGGTGAACCCCGCCGGGTTGATCAGGATGAAATCCACCCCTTCGTCACGGGCGCGATGGACGCGCTCGATGAGGGCGCTCTCGGCATTGCTCTGGAAGGTCTCCAGGACGGCGCCCGCCGCCTCGGCGCGGCGGCGCAAGCGGTCGTCGATCTGGGCCAGGGTGTCCCGGCCATAGTGTTCCGGCTCGCGGCTGCCCAGGAGATTGAGGTTGGGGCCGTGCAGGACCAGGATTTTCTTCTTCTTGGCACCGGAGGACCGGCCTGCGCCTGAGCCCGGAGAGGCCGCGTCCGCGGCGGGGGCTTTCTTGATCATGGCCGCAAGTTTGCCGCAAATGGGGTCAAATTGTCCATATCTTCACCGAAATTGCCCGCAGCCTCGCGACTCGGGCCCAGCCCCGACGAAAGGGGCCCAAGGTTACCACAGCGGGGCGGATTCCCCCAGCCACCCGGTCAGAGCAGGGGGCGCAGCAGACCCTCGAGCTCCGCCTCGCTCAGCGTGCCCAGGTGGGTGGCCACGATGCGGCCTTCCCGATCGAGGATCACGCTGAAGGGCAGCGCCCCCCGGCTGCCCAGCTCGTGGGCGAGCGCCGAGCCGGCTGCCCCACCCAGCAGGATGGGATAGTTGATGCCCAGACGGCGGGCGAAATCCCGGACCGCGGCAGGCTCGTCCAGGGCGATGCCCACGAAGGTGAAGCCCCGCCCGCCATAACGCGCCTGGACCTTGACGAACTCCGGCATCTCGGCACGACAGGGCGGACACCAGGTGGCCCAGAAGTTGAGCGCCACCACCTGACCCCGCCAGCGCGCCAGCGCCTGGGGCTGCCCCTCCAGGTCGGCGAAGGTGGCGGCATAGATCCGTTCCGGGGTCATCCCGGCCGGCGCCTCGGGGCGGGTGCGCCAATGCCCCGCCGCAAGCCCCAACGCCAAGGCCACCGCCGCAACCGCGACGATCAGCAGCCACTGTCCCCGGGCCGTCATGGGCGCACGCTCATTTCAGGGCCGCCTCGATGCTCTGCAGGAATTTCTCCGGCGGCTGATAGCCCACCACCCGTCCCCGCTCGACACCATCGCGGTCCAGGAAGATGATCCCCGGCGGCCCGAACAGGTTGAAGCGTTTGAGCACCTTCCGGTCCGCCTCGGTGTTGTCGGTGACGTCGATCTGGAGCAGCCGCACGCCCTTGAGACGCTCCACCACCCGCGGGTCGGAGAAGGTGAAGCGCTCCATCTCCTTGCAGGAGACACACCAGTCCGCATAGAAGTCCACCATCACCGGCTGGCCCCGCGCCGCCGCCAGCCGACTTTCGAACTCCGCCGCTGGCACCCGCTCGAAGCGCAGGCCCACGGGCTCGGCGGCGGCCTGGCCCGCGGCGCGCAGCCCCGCCAGGGGCTGGAGGATGTCCCGCCCGCCGGACAGCGCGCCGATCAGCAAGGCGGCCCCCATCAGGAGGGCGATCACCCCCACCCCTTTCCAGAACTTGCGGAAACCCGAAGCGCCGGGCGGCAGGGGATCCAGGGCGTGCAGATAGATGGCCGAGACGATGAGCAGCGCCGCCCAGGCCAGCATGTGCAGCACCGCGGGGATGAGCGGCGAGACGAGCCAGATGGCGACCCCCAGGAGCATCACGCCGAAGAAGGCCTTGACCGCATTCATCCAGCCCCCGGCCTTGGGCAGCAGGGCGCCGCCGGCCACGCCCACCGCCAGCAGGGGCATGCCCATGCCCAGCGCCATGGCGAACAGCGCCGAGCCACCCAGCCACACGTCCCGGGTCTGGCCGATGTAGAGCAGGGCGCCGGCCAGGGGCGCGGCCACGCAGGGGCCGACGATCACCGCCGACAACACGCCCATGACGAACACGCCGGTGAGATTGCCGCCCTTGATCTGGTTTGCCTTCTCCGTGAAACGGCTCTGGATGAAGCTGGGCATCTGCAGATCGTAGAAACCGAACATGGAGAAGGCCAGAAGCACGAAGACCAGCGCGAAGGTGCCCAGCACCCAGGGATTCTGCAGGGCCGAGGAGATCAGCGCGCCGGACAGGCCGGCGGCCACGCCCGCGATGGCATAGGTGATGGCCATGCCCAGCACGTAGGCGAGGGAGAGCACGAAGCCTTCCATCTTGGTGATCTGCCGCCCCTGTCCGACGATGATGCCCGACAGGATGGGGATCATGGGGAACATGCAGGGGGTGAGGGACAGCAACAGGCCGAAGCCGAAGAAACTCGCCACGATCAGCCAGAAGCTGCCCCCGCGCAGCAGCCGCGCGACCACCGAGGATTCATCCTCGGCAGGCGCGG
>JBBINK010000098.1:6073-9101 GCA_037443925.1 Betaproteobacteria bacterium | reverse complement strand
CTGCGCCGGGGGCTGGGGCGGGGCGGGCGGCACGCGCGGGGCCGCGGGAAGGGTGCTCCACAACTCGGCCATGACGGGTTCGGGTTCCTGTTTCTGCCAGCGCACCCCCAAGGCCAGCAAGGCGAAGAAGGCCAGATGCACCAAGAGGGCCAGCGCCGCCGCGCGCAGGGTGTCGGCTCCGGAGGGGGCGAGGCGCGCGTCCATGGCCACTCAGTGCGCCGCGGGCTTGGCCAGCAGGCCCACCTTGCGCACCTGGTTCTGCTGCAGCAGGTCCATCACTTCCAGCACCTTTTCATAGCGCACGCTGCGGTCGGCGCTGATGACCACGGCCTGGTCCGGATGGCGCGCCTGTTTGTCCTTCAGGATCTGGACGAGGTCGGGTCGGCCGATCTCCACTTCGGCACCGGCAGCGGCCCGGTCCCGCAGCATGAGGCGGCCGTCCTTGCGGACGATCACCTCCAGGGGTGCTGTCGGCGGCCTGAGCTGCTGGCCCACCTGGGGCAGCTCGATCTGGCCGGGGTTGATGAGGGGGGCGGCCACCATGAACACGATGAGCAGCACCAGCATCACGTCGATGAAGGGCACGACGTTGATCTGGTTCATCTGGCGGCGCGGACGACGCATCATGGAGGCCGTCCCCTCAGCGCGCCTGGCGTTGCAGGATGTTGGAAAGCTCTTCCATGAAGCTCTCGTAGCGAATCGCCAGCCGGTCGATGTCGTGGGTGTAGCGGTTGTAGGCGATCACCGCCGGTATCGCCGCGAACAGGCCCATGGCGGTGGCGACGAGCGCTTCGGCGATGCCCGGCGCCACGTGGGCCAGCGTGGCCTGTCCGACGTTGGCCAGCCCGCGGAAGGCGTTCATGATCCCCCACACGGTGCCGAACAGGCCGATGTAGGGGCTGACCGAACCGACCGTGGCGAGGAAGGAAAGCTTGCGTTCCAGCTGGTCCACCTCCCGCTGGTAGGCCGCGCGCATGGCGCGGCGCGTGCCGTCCATCACCGCGCTGATGTCCATGCCGCCCTGGCGCTTGAGCTTGGTGAATTCGCGAAACCCCGCCTCGAAGATCTTTTCCATGCCGCGCGGCACCAGATGGCCCGAGGTGAGGGAGCCGAACAGCTGGGTGAGATCCACCCCGCTCCAGAATTCCCGCTCGAAGGCATCGGCCTGGCGGCTCGCCTGACGCAGCGAGAAGAACTTCTGAAAGATGAACAGCCACGACATGAACGATGCGGCGAGCAGAAGCAGCATCACCAGCTGTACCACGAGGCTGGCATGGGCCACGAGGCTCAGAAAGGACAGGTCGGTGGGGGTCTCCACGTTCACGGTTCTTGTTCCAGTCGGTTGCGGATGGGAGCGGGAATGGCGACCGGCCTGAAGCTGCCGGCCTGCACACACACGATTCTGACCTGGGCGGTCACCAGCAGTTCATCCCGTTCCACGGTCTGGTCGATGTCGAGCGTGCTGCGGCCGATGCGCGTCGGGGTGGCGGTCACCGTGAGCAGGTCGTTGAAGCGGGCCGGGCGCAGATATTCTATCGCCACCGAGCGCACCACGAAGATGACGCCGAAGTCACGCGCAAGCTGCGGCTGTTCGAAGCCGGCGGCGCGCAGCCACTCGGTGCGCGCCCGTTCCAGGAACCGCAGGTAATGGGCGTAATACACCACCCCGGCGGCATCGGTGTCTTCGTAATAGACGCGGACGGGCCAGGTGAAACGGCCGGGGCTGCCACTCACGGCTCGGTCCACAGATCCAGGCTGCCTCCGGGCGCCGCCAGTCCGAAATGCTGGTAGGAAAGCCGGGTCGCCACGCGCCCCCGCGGCGTGCGCATCAAATAGCCCTGCTGGATCAGGAAAGGCTCGAGCACGTCCTCGATGGTGTCGGGTGCCTCGCCGATGGCGGCGGCCAGATTGTCCAGCCCCACCGGTCCGCCGCCGAATTTCTCCAGGACGGCGGCAAGCAGCTTGCGGTCCATGGTGTCCAGCCCTGCCTGGTCCACGTCCAGCATGGACAGGGCGGCATCCGCCACCTCGGGCGTGACGCGGCCGCCGGCGCGCACCTCGGCATAGTCGCGCACGCGGCGCAGCAATCGGTTCGCAATCCGTGGCGTGCCGCGGGAGCGGCGGGCGATCTCCAGGGCGCCTTCCGGTGACAGCTCCATGTTGAGCAGGCGGCCGGAGCGGATGACGATGCGCTGCAACTCCTCGGGCGTGTAGAACTCCAGACGCGCCACGATGCCGAAGCGGTCGCGCAGGGGATTGGTGAGCATGCCGGCGCGGGTGGTGGCGCCCACCAGGGTGAACGGCGGCAAATCCAGCTTGACCGAGCGCGCCGCCGGCCCCTCGCCGATCATGATGTCGATCTGGAAGTCCTCCAGCGCGGGATAGAGGATTTCCTCCACCACCGGGCTCAGGCGGTGGATCTCGTCGATGAACAGCACGTCGTTGGGCTCGAGATTGGTGAGCAGCGCCGCCAGATCGCCCGCCCGTTCCAGCACCGGGCCCGAGGTCTGGCGCAGGTTCACGCCCATTTCCCGGGCGATGATGTGGGCCAGCGTGGTCTTGCCCAGCCCCGGCGGTCCGAACAGCAGGACGTGGTCCAGGGCCTCGCGGCGCTTTCGCGCCGCCTCGATGAAGATGGCGAGCTGTTCCCGCGCCTTCTGCTGGCCCACGTACTCGTCCAGCGCCTTGGGGCGCAGGGCGCGTTCCAGGGCTTCTTCCTGGCTGGACAGGGGCGCGGCGGAGATGAGGCGGTCGGTCTCGATCACGATTTGGACAACAGCTTCAGGGCCTGGCGGATGCCATCGGAAACGGAAAGGCCGCGGGGCAGCTCGCCCACGGCCCACGCGGCTTCCTTGGCATTATACCCAAGGGCCAGCAGCGCATTGAGCACGTCCGCCTCGCCGGATGGCGCCCCGCTCGTGGCCGGCGCGGGCGCGGCCACCGGCGCGAGCTTGTCCTTGAGCTCCAAAAGCAGGCGTTCCGCGGTTTTCTTGCCGATGCCGGGCACCTTGACGATGCGCGCCGTCTC
>JBBINK010000098.1:0-6023 GCA_037443925.1 Betaproteobacteria bacterium | reverse complement strand
GCCGGACAGCAGGGCCAGAGCCGTCTTCGCCCCGATGCCGCTCACCCGCAGCAGCTGGCGGAAAGTCTGGCGTTCGGCATCGCTGCCGAAACCGTAGAGGAGGTGGGCATCCTCGCGCACCACGAGATGGGTGAACAGGCTCACCTTCTCGCCGGTGGCGGGCAGCTGGTAGAAGGTGCTCATGGGCACGTCGAGCTCGTAGCCCACGCCGTTGACGTCCACCACGATCTGGGGCGGGTGCTTTTCCAGCAGGATGCCCGTGATGCGGCCGATCATCGTGTTCCTCCGTTCAGGGCCAGTACGCCGGCGAGCAGCAATCCGGCCACATGGGCCGCCGCAAGCGTGGCGCGTATGGCCGGCGTCAGTCGTCGAGGCGTTTCCGCATGACGTAACAGATCACGGAAGGCGGTGAGGTTGAGGGGCAGGGCCGCGGCTGCCGCGACCGCTGCCGGTGGCAGCACTTGCAGGGCGATGGCCATGGCCAGGCTGCCATAGGCGGACAGCAGGATCAGGCCATAGCCCCAGGCCGCGCGCCGGGGTGGCAGACGCACCACCCAATGGTGCTTGCCGGCCACGGCGTCTGCGGCACGGTCCGGAAACTGGTTGACGTAAAGGATCGCGGTCACCAGCAGGCCATAGGGCAGCGCGACCGCCCACGGCAGCAGGCCGAAGCTTCCCCGTTGCACGAAATCCGTGCCCACCACGACCAGGGCGAACCCCGCCGCGACACACACCTCGCCCAGGCCACGGGCATTGAGGCGCAGAGGCTCGGCGGAATACGCCCAGCCGATGAACAGGCCGGCCGCGCCGATGGCAACCAGCCCACCTGCGGAATGGCGCGCAAGCCACAACCCGGCAGGTATCACCGCGGCCAGCAGCAGGAAACCGAACACGGCGGTGGCGCGTGGGGTGAGCACGCCGTTCTGGATGAAGCGGCTGCCGCCGGTGTAGGGATATAGCCGTTGTACGTTGATCGCGTCGGTGCCGTTCAGGGCGTCGTAGTAGTCGTTCAGCACATTGATGCCGGCATGGGCCACGAGTGCGAACACGGTACTCACCAGCGCGAGGGGGGCGCGCAGCACCATGCCGTCATGGTAGGCGGTGGCCAGGCCAAGCACGCAACCCACCAGGGTGATGGTGAGGAAGGCAGGACGCGTGGCAAGGAAATAGCGCAACAGGGGATTGGGCAGCGCCGCCAGGCTGGGTTCGCGGGACGGGGCGCTCATAGGGGTCCGCCCACGAGACGACCGTTGCGCACGCGCCAGCCGCGGGTGGCGAGCTTGCCCAGGCCGGCTCCACCGTGGGCATGGCAGATGGCGCAGGCCAGGGCATCGGCGGCGTCGGGGGAGGGCACGCCGGGAAGGCCCAGCAGGCGCCGCACCATCTCCTGCACCTGGGCCTTCTGCGCATGGCCGTTGCCCACCACGGCCTGCTTCACCTGCAGGGCCGTGTATTCGCACACCGGCAGGTTCCGGGCCACGGCGGCGCAGATGGCCGCGCCCCGCGCCTGGCCCAGGAGCAGCGTGGACTTGGGGTTGACATTGACGAACACCTGCTCCACGGCCACCTCGTCCGGCTGGTGTTCGCGGATGATCTCGGTCAGGTGGTCGAGGATGGCTTTCAGACGCTCAGGCAGCGTGCCCTCGGGGGTGCGGATGCAGCCGCTGGTGACGTAGCCGAGCCGGCCACCGTCCTTGGCGATGAGGCCGAATCCCGTGACGCGCAGGCCTGGGTCTATGCCGAGGATGCGCATGCCGTGCCCGAACAGCGGGGGTGTCGCCACGCAAGCGGCGGCCCGTGGCGACGGCGTGCCGGGCACGGCGCGTGCCCGGCTGTGGCCGCCACCGCCACGGTTCCGTGCATCAGGAGCCCTCCATCACCGCCGAGGTATAGACTTCCTGCACGTCGTCGAGGCTTTCCAGCGCATCGAGCAGTTTCTGCATCCTCGCCGCATCCTCGCCCTTGAGTTCCGTTTCGGTGGTGGGCTTGTAGGTCACCTCGGCGAATTCCGGTTTGAGCCCGGCCTGCTCGAGGGCGGCCTTGACCGCCGCGAAGTCGTTGGGCGCGGTGATGACCTCGATGCTGCCATCCTCGTTGGTGATCACGTCTTCCGCGCCGGCTTCGATGGCCACCTCCATCACCTTGTCCTCGGAGGTGCCGGGCGCGAACACGATCTGGCCGCAGTGCTTGAACAGGAAGGCCACCGAGCCATCGGTGCCCAGATTGCCGCCGTGCTTGCTGAAGGCATGGCGCACGTCGGCCACGGTGCGCGTGCGGTTGTCAGTCATGCAGTCCACGATCACCGCCGCGCCTCCCGGACCGTAGCCCTCGTAGCGGACCTCTTCGTAGTGGACGCCCTCCAGCTCGCCGGTGCCGCGCTTGATGGCGCGTTCGATGTTCTCCGCCGGCATGTTCTCCGACTTCGCTTTCTCGATGGCAAGCCTGAGGCGCGGGTTGAAGTTGGGGTCACCGCCGCCCAGGCGCGCGGCGACCGTGATTTCCTTGATCAGCTTGGTGAAGATCTTGCCCCGCTTGGCGTCCTGGCGCCCCTTGCGGTGCTGGATGTTCGCCCATTTGGAATGTCCTGCCATGTTTCGCGAATCCTCGTTCGAGACGGGCTACATGGTACCATCTGGGCCTGTTTTTATCGAGATTTCAGGGGATTGCCATGGTCGCGCCGTTGCTCATCGCGAAGGGGGAAACCGAGGTGTATTGGCTGCCGGGGATGGCCACCCGGCATGGTCTCATCACCGGCGCCACCGGCACGGGCAAGACGGTGACGCTGCAGGTGCTGGCCGAACAGATGAGCCGCATCGGCGTGCCCGTGTTCCTCGCCGACGTGAAGGGCGATCTGTCCGGGTTGGCCGTGCCGGGCGAGGCCACGCCCAAGGTCAAGGAGCGGATCGACAGGCTCGGGCTGGAACCGTGGCACTTCGAGGGCTGCCCCGTGACCTTCTGGGATGTCTTCGGCGAGCTGGGGCATCCGGTGCGCACCACGGTGTCGGAGATGGGGCCGCTCTTGCTGGCGCGCATGCTCAACCTCAACGAGACCCAGGAAGGCGTGCTGGCGCTGGTGTTCAAGATCGCCGACGACAACCGGCTGCTGTTGCTGGACCTCAAGGATCTGCGCGCCATGGTCCAGTACGTGGGCGACAACGCCCGGTCGTTCACCACGGAATACGGCAATGTCTCGGCTGCATCCATCGGGCGCTGCTCGCCTTCGAGTCCCAGGGCGGCGCGGCCTTCTTCGGGGAGCCCGCCCTGAATCTGGCGGACCTGATGCAAACCGACCCGGCGGGCCGCGGCATCGTCAACATCCTTGCCGCGGAACGCCTGATGCAATCGCCCAAGGTGTATGCCACCTTCCTGCTGTGGCTGCTCGCGGAGCTGTTCGAGGAGCTGCCCGAGGTGGGTGAGGTGGAAAAGCCCAGGCTGGTGTTCTTCTTCGACGAGGCCCACCTGCTGTTCGACGATGCGCCGCCGGCCCTGCTGGACAAGATCGAGCAGGTGGTGCGGCTGGTGCGGTCCAAGGGCGTGGGCGTGTATTTCGTCACGCAGAATCCCCTGGACATTCCCGACGCGGTGCTCGGCCAGCTGGGCAACCGCATCCAGCATGCGCTGCGCGCCTTCACGCCCCGTGACCAGAAGGCGGTCAGGGCCGCCGCCAGCACCCTGCGGCCCAATCCGCGGTTCGACGCCGAGCAGGCCATCACCGAACTGGGCGTGGGCGAGGCCCTGATTTCCACCCTCGACGAGAAGGGCCGGCCCCAGGTCACCCAACGGGCCTTCGTGGTGCCGCCCCACGGACGCATCGGTCCCGTCGACGTGGCCACGCGCCGGCGCCTGATGCAGACCTCGGTGGTGGCGGGCGTGTACGAGCAGACCCTGGACCGGGAATCGGCCTACGAGGTGCTCAAGGCCCGCGCCGCCGCCACGCCCGCGCCGGCCGGCGGCTCCGCCGGGGAAGGCGGCGCGGCGGGCTCGGTGCTGGGCGAGGTCCTGATGGGCGGCAAGGGTCGCCAGGGCGTGCTGGAGGCCCTGGCCAAGAGCGCCGCCCGCGCCATCGGCAGCCAGCTGGGACGCCAGATCGTGCGGGGCGTGCTGGGCTCCCTGCTGGGACGGCGCAGGTAGCGTCATGACGCCCGATCTCGAACCCCGCCATCGGGATCTGCTCGAATCCCTGCTGGCGCAACCCACCGCCCCTTTCCGCGAAGGCCGGGTGCGCGCCTGGGCGGAAGGCATCCTGAAGGCGGCCGGCGTACCCCATTTCCGCGATCCCGTGGGCAATCTGGTGGTGGGGGCGGGCTCGAAGGCGGACTATCTGCGCCTGCTGGCCCGGCCTGGCCGCGAGCCCGTGCGCGTGTTCATCGCGCACATGGACCATCCCGGCTTCCATGGGGTGCGCTGGCTCACGCCCACGGTGCTGGAGGTGCGCTGGCATGGCGGCTCGCCCACCCGCCATCTGCGAGGGGCGCCGGTGTGGCTGGCCACGGAGGCCGGATGGGCGGGCCAGGGCGTGATGCATGCCGCCCGCCTGGAAGCCGGCGGCCGGGCCATCGCCAGCGCGCAGATCCACCTGCGCGGCGCGCCGCCGTCCCGGCCCGCGGCGCGCGCCGTGTTCGGTGGCTTCGATTTCCGCAGGCCCGTGTGGCGAAGCGGCGGCCGGCTCCATACGCGCGCGGCGGACGATCTGGTGGGCGTGTTCTGCATCGTGGCCACCGCCGTCGAGACCTTCGCCCAGCGCGGGCGGGCGCCCTTTCTCGGGCTGCTCACCCGAGCCGAGGAAGTGGGGCTGGTGGGGGCGGTGGCCCATTTCGAGCTGGGCTGGCTGGCGCGTGCGGCGCGGCCGGTGGTGTGCGTCAGCCTCGAGGCTTCGCGCACCCTGCCCGGCGCCGAAGTGGGCAAGGGGGTCATCGTGCGGCTCGGCGACCGGCGCACGCCCTTCGATGCCAACGGCGCCCAGGTGCTCACGCGGCTTGCCGAGGAGGTGCTGCCCGGCCGCCACCAGCGGCGCGTCATGGACGGAGGCAGCTGCGAAGGTTCCGCGGCCACCGCCTGGGGCTTTCCCACGATCGCCCTGGCCGTTCCCCTGGGCAACTACCACAACCAGGGCCTGGAAGGCGGCCCGGATTGCCGCGGGCGGCTGGGCCCGGCGCCGGAGTTCGTGCACTTGGGGGACGTGGAGGGGCAACGCCGGCTGTGTGCCGCCCTGTTGCGCCCCGGCCTTGAGTGGCGTGATCCCTGGGGTCCGGTGCGGGACCGGCTGCGGCGCAATCTGCAGGACTACCGGACGCGGCTTCGGCAAGGCGGCTGATCCGGTGGCCGCAGGCCGCGCCGCTGGCCTGCCGGGGCGGGGATCAGCGGTGGCGGTCTGGGTCGCCCGGCGCCGGCAGCGGAGGGTCGTCGTGGGCGTAGTTCACCCTGCCCATCATCAGGCGCACCAAGCCGTAGCTCATCCAGATGAGGAAGCGGCGCCACAGGGGAACGGCCGCCCAGTCGTCGGCGGTCACGCGCACGGCCCCGTCTTCGATCTCGGCGAGCATGTCCTGGCGCAGCCGGGCGGCGAAGCCATGGTCGTAGGCGACGATGTTCGCCTCCCGTGACAGCACCAGGCTGAAGGGATCGATGTTGGAAGACCCCACCGTGCTCCACACGCCGTCGATCACCGCCGCCTTTGCGTGCAGCAGGCTCCGGCGGTAGGCGAAGAGCTCGATGCCGGCTTCGAGCAGCCCGCCATAGAGGGCCTGGGTGGCATAGTTGACCCAGGGATGATCGGTCTGGCCCTGCACCAGGATCACCACGCGCACGCCGCGCGCGGCCGCGCGCAGCAGGGCATGGCGGAAGCGGGTGCCGGGCAGGAAGTAGGCGTTGGCCAGGACGATCTCGTGCCGCGCCTTGCCGATGGCGCGCAGATAGGCCTTCTCGATGTCGCGCCGGTGGCGCAGATTGTCCCGCACCAGGAAACGGGCGCGCACGGTCCCGGCCGCGGCTGGCGGCGCCATGCCCTCCTCGCCGCGGCGCCG
>JBBINK010000097.1:7951-9189 GCA_037443925.1 Betaproteobacteria bacterium | reverse complement strand
AACTTTACACCGAGCTCACCCAGGCCGGGCTGGAAGTCCTTCTGGATGACCGGGATGAGCGACCTGGCGTGATGTTTGCTGACATGGAGCTGATCGGCATCCCCCACCGCATCGTCGTGGGGGAACGCAATCTCAAGGAAGGCCGCATCGAATACCAGGGCCGGCGCGACGCTGCCGCCCAGCCGCTGCCCCTGGCGGAGGCGGTGGCCTTCCTGCGGTCGAGGATTCTGTCGGAAGGATGAACGCCATGGCACGATGGCATCGCACGGAAGCCGCGCGGCCCTGCCGCGGCCGCGCCCAGGACGGACGCAGGACACCCGTCCCCGCACAGGGCCGTCGGGTCGCGCTGCAGGCACTTGGCACCGCCCTGCTGCTGTTGGCCATTGGGCTCGCCACGCCGGGGCCGGCCCTGGCCGGCGCCCAGGTCTATGAGGAGCTGTCGGCCAGCGTGCGGGCCGCCCTGTCCAAGACCGTGGCGGACAGCGCCGCCCCGCGCATCATCATGGCCAACCCGGCCCAGGCCGAAGCCTGGCTCAAGGCCATGTCCGAGCGCCTGGAGCGTTTCATGCCCGACCCGGCGGAGCGGCGGGATTTCCTGGTCACGGTCCATTACGAAGCCACCCGGGCCGGGCTCGACCCCCAGCTGGTGCTGGGCCTGATCCAGGTGGAAAGCGGTTTCCGCAAGTACGCCGTGTCCTCGGCCTCGGCCCGGGGCTACATGCAGGTCATGCCTTTCTGGGTGAAGCTCATCGGCACGCCCGAGCACAACCTGTTCCACCTGCGCACCAACCTGCGCTATGGCTGCACCATCCTGCGCCACTACCTGGACATGGAAAACGGCAACCTGTTCCGGGCGCTCGGGCGCTACAACGGCAGCCTGGGGCAGCCGGATTATCCCAACCTGGTGCTGGGCGCCTGGAAGACGCGCTGGGCCTGGAACCCCGAAGAGAACCGCCGCACCGCGGAACAGACCCTGCCCCGCCAGCCGGGTTGAGCGTATGAACCCGGCCGCCCCGATTCAGGGCAGCCGGATGAGCGCAGGGGTGCCGGCGCGCAGCACCCCGTCCACCGGGAAGACGGCCTCCACCACATACTCCCCCCGGGAGCCCACCGGCTCCAACCCCAGGGTCCGGATCCGGCCTGGGTAACGCCGGCCTTCCGCCTCCACGATCACCGCCTGGCCCGCCTTGAGCTTGCGGATCTCGTCCAGGCGGGTCATGCCCCGGGCCAGCATCTCC
>JBBINK010000097.1:0-7936 GCA_037443925.1 Betaproteobacteria bacterium | reverse complement strand
GGGCTCGGGTTTGAGCTGGCTGGACACGGCCTGTCCCGGCTCCGCCGTCCGGGCCAGGACGATGGCGTCGAAGGGCGCGCGCACGACCGCATCGTCCAGCCGCTTGCGGGCCATGGTCAGCCGGGCCCGCGCCGCCTCCAGCTGGGCCCGGGCGCGGGCGTGGCGCAGCTGGGCGGCCTCGAGCTCCGTCGCGGCGATCACCGTGCGGTCGTAGAGCTCCTGCACCCGGTCCAGATTGCGCTTGGCGTCCTTCTCCTCCTCCTGGGCCTGGGCGAGCGCCGACGCGGCCTCGGCCACGGCCGCGCGGTAGGCGTCGGCATCGAGGCTGACCAGGCTCTGTCCCTTCCTCACCCGCTCCCCGGGCTGCACGTGCACCGTCCGGACCGTGCCCGACACCGCCGCGCCCAGTTCCACCCGCTGGGACCATTGCAGCGTGGCCGAAACGTCCGCGGCCAAGGCCGGTGCCGCAAGCCACAGGCCCATCCAGGCAAGCCGTTTGATCATGGCTGTGTTCCTTTCCTGTCTGCCAGTTGCGCCAGGGGGCTGCCCAGCAGGGCTTCGATCCTCGCCAGCGCCAGGGCCAGCCGGTATTCCACGCTGCGGCTGGCCAGCTTCGCTTCCATGGTCTTGGCCATGGCATCGCCGAGATTGGTCCTGAACTCCATCTCGTACTGACCGCGGGCCCTCTCCAAGGCCAGGTCCCGGTAATCCGACTCCACCTTGGCGGCGCGCCGGGCGTACCGGCGCAGCCCGTCGGCCTCGAGCCAGGCGGAAAGCAGCGCCTGGCTGAGCTCGCGTCTGAGCCGTTCGTTCTCCGCCTGCAGTTTCTGGAACAGGGCCTGCTCCCGTGCCAGGGCCGCGGACACGCTGCGTCCCGCATAGAGGGGCCAGGTGAGCACCACGCCCGCCCTGACCTCGTCGCGGCCGCTCAAGGGCCGCGTGGCGTAGTCGGCGATCTCGATCTCCGCATCCAGCCGCGGATTGCGCTCGGCACGGATTGCTTCCAGCCGCTGCCGCGAGGCGGCCAGAAGCTGGGCCTGGGCCTTCAGCCGCGGATTGTGCTCCAGCATGACTTCCCGCAGCACCTCATAGTCCGGCAACGGCCGGTCGTTGTCGGGCAGGGGGGGATCCTCCAGCTCGGCAGGCAGCTCGCCGGGACGGTTCATGGCATCGGCCAGCAGCGCCCGGGCCAGACGCTGGCGCCGCTCCGACTCCTGGCGGCGGACCAGCCAGTCCTGGGAGCGGGCCTCCAGTTCCGCCACATCCACCGGAGACACCAGTTTCTGGGCGGCGCGGTCACGGGCCTGGTCGAAGCTCACGTAGGCCACGGCGAGGTATTCGTTGTCCACCGTGTAGCGCAGGTCCGCCAGCAGGACGTCGAAATAGCGCGCCATGATCTCCAGCCGGCGCTGGCTGCGCACGTCCAGCAGCCCGAGCTCGCGTGCATCCACGGTCAGGCGGGCCGCCTCCTCGGCACGACCGGTGCGGCCGAAATCCCAGAGGCTTTTGCGGGCCACCAGGCGCACGCCGTTGTCGGAGAGGAAATCCGTGCCGGGCGGTCGCAGCGCCGGGCGCACGCGCTGCAGGCGCCCTTCCAGGCTCACGGTGGGATCGCTGCGGGCGGCGGCCTGATCCAGATCCGCCAGCGCCAGGGCGCGTTCGGCCCGGGCGGCCTCCAGATCCGGATGGGGTGCCTCCGCCGCCTGCAGGGCTTCCTGCAGGGTGAGCACCTTGTCGGCGGCCGTGGCCAAGGCCGACCATCCCAATCCCAGCAGGGCGAGCCCGATTCCCGCCAGACGCAAGGCGATCATTGCGCGGCCTGGGTCTTGTACACGTTGAACGGCTGTGTCCGGTAGGCGCCCTCCACCACGTAGCGGCCGAGGAGCAGGAACTCCCTGGCATCCCGGGTCACGCCGGTGAAGCGGTAGATGGGACGGCCTTCGAGATCGAAAAACAGGAAGACCGGCGTGGCACGCACGCGGTGTTCGGCGGAGAAGGCCTTTTCCGTCGTTTCCCGGCCCTGGAAGTCCACCATGGCCAGGTCGTTCTTGATGTCGATGGAATAGATGAGGAAGTGCTGCCGGTACCAGTCCTGCACTTCGGACTGATTGAGGACCGTCTCCTTCATCCGGTGGCACCAGGGGCAGTCGGCCTGCTCGAACATGAGCAGGATGCCCTTCTTGCCCTCCGCCTTGGCATTGGCCAGCTCGGCCTTGAAGTCTCCGAGCTTCTGGTCGAAGAAGTACTGGTTGACGTCCCTTTTCTCCGCCAGGCCCGGCAGAGCCAGCAGCATCAGGGCCGCGAGAAGCAACGCGCGCGCCATGGGGTCTCCTCCTTGCCGTGGTCGGGGCGCCTACTTGGCGGGCGCCGCCGATTTCCGCGCAATGTAGCTTTCCACCGCGGCGCGGGTCAATGCACCCACGGTATAGGCGGCAAGCCGGCCCTGGGGATCGTAGAGATAGGTGGTGGGCAGGCCCGGCACCTGACCGATCTGGGCGGCGATGCGGGCATTGCCCAGGACGATGGGAAACGTGATGAACAGATCGTCGGCGAAGCGCCGGACGTAGTCGGGATCGCGATACTCCATGGCGATGCCGATCACCACCACATCCTTGCGGGTCTCGTGAAGCTTCTGCAACTCGGGCATCTCCTCCAGGCAGGGCGGGCACCAGGTGGCCCAGAAATTGACCAGCACCCACTTGCCCCGGTAGTCGGCCAGACGGTGGATCCTGCCGCCGGTGTCGGTCAGGGTGAAGGCCGAAGCGAGCAGGGGCACGCCACAGAGGAGAAGGATTGCCAGAAGGCGCCGCAACACGACCGTACTCCCTTAAAATGCCAGTTTTTTGCCCCGGATTCGAGACACCATGGACTATCGCATCGAGAAAGACTCGCTGGGCGAGTTCAGAGTTCCCGCCGACGCCTGGTACGGGATCCAGACTGCGCGCGCGGTGGAGAATTTTCCCATCTCCGGACGCGGCCCGGACGTGGATTTTATCAAGGCCCATGTGCGCATCAAACTCGCCGCGGCCCGGGCGAACTGCGTGCCCGGCTGGCTGGATGCGCAGCGGCGCGACGCCATCGTCGCCGCCTGCGAACGCATCCTGGCCGGCGAGTTCCTGGACCAGTTCGTGGTGGACCGCTTCCAGGCGGGCGCGGGCACCAGCCACAACATGAACACCAACGAGGTTATCGCCAACCTGGCCAACGTCGCCCTGGGGGGCCGGAAGGGTGAATACACGCCCATCCATCCCAATGACCACGTGAACATGGGCCAGAGCACCAACGACACCATCCCCACCGCGATCCGCCTGGCCTGCCTGGCCAAGCTGCCGCGGCTGACCGCGGCCGTGGACCGCATGGCCGCGGAGTTCGAACGCATCGGCGCGCAGGAGCGCGACACGGTGAAAAGCGCCCGCACCCATCTGCAGGATGCGGTGCCCACCACGCTCGGCCGGGAGTTCGCCGCCTATGCCTGGACCCTGCGCCGCGCGGCAGCGGAGCTGGAAGGCGTGCGGGGCGCGCTGTGCGAGATCGGTCTGGGTGGATCCGCCGCCGGAACCGGGCTCAACACCGCCCCGGGCTATGCCCAGCGGGTGGCCGAGGAACTGGCCCGGCTCACGGGGGAGCCCATCGTCAGCTCCAACCTCACCGCCCAGATGCAGTCCATGTACGACCTGCAGCGCTTGTCCGCGGCCATCCGCGGGCTCGCCCTGGAGCTCACCCGCATCGCCAACGACCTGCGGCTTTTGGCCTCCGGTCCCCGCACCGGTCTGGGGGAAATCACCCTGCCGCCGGTACAACCCGGTTCCAGCATCATGCCGGGCAAGGTCAACCCCGTCATGTTCGAGATGCTCAACCAGGTCTGCTATCAGGTGCTGGGGCAGGACGCGGCCGTGGCCTACATGACCCAGGCCGGGCAGCTGGAGCTCAACGTGATGATGCCGGCCCTGGGCTCGGCGCTGTTCGACGCGATGGACTGGCTCACCCGGGCCATCGATGCCGCCACCGAGAAGAATCTGAAGGGCCTGGTGGTGAACCGGCAACGCTGCTACGAGTTCATCCACGCCAGCGTGGGGCTGGCCACCCTGCTCAACCCCCGCATCGGCTACATGAAGGCCGCCGAGATCGCGAAGGAATCGGAAAAGACCGGCAGGCCCGTGCGGGAGATCGTGGCCGCCCACGGCATCATGAGCGCGGAAGAATTCGACGCCCTGGTGCTGAAAGCGGCCCGCGACGGGCGCGTCGACTGAACGACCGGCGGCAGGCCGGCCTCAGCGCGCCTTGTTGTGGCCCGGCGCGCTGCCGCTGTTGCCGGGCGCCATGCCGCCAGCGGTGGTGAGACCGGCTGGGGAGACCTTGACGCCGCTTCCGCCGTGACCCTGGGACACGCCTCCCTGGCGCGCCCCGTCCAGGGCCGCCACCGTCTCGGCATGCTTGCCACGGCTGCCGCCATAGACCACGCCGCCGCCGCTGAGGGCGGTGGTGATGCCCCGCCCATAGGCGTGGCCGCCAGAGACACGTTGCCCCGTGGTCGCTGCCTGGGTGGCCGGGACCTCCGCCTTGACCGCCGGCGGCGCGAGCCGGTGGCTGGCGGTCTTCATGGCGCTCACCACCGGCCCGAGCTTGAAGCCGTTGGCCTTGGCGATCTCACCCCACCCCATGCCCGCCGCGCGTTGGGTCAGGATGCCTTCCATCGTGACGGTGCGGGTCGTGACGCTGCCGTCCGCCCCCACCGTGCTCACGGTGAGGCTGCCTCCGGTGAGCGCAGCCTGCAGCTGTTCCGGCGTGGGCTGGGTGATGCCGTAGGCGGCGAGCTGGGCCCGGGCCAGGGAAAGGCTCAGATAGGCGTTGCCATAACCCATGGGCCGGGTGGGCGGCGTGATCGTGGTGACGGCGGTGGTGCTGCCCGGGCCGCCGGACAGCGTGATGGGACTGCCGGTGCGCAGGCCGCCGATGAGCGCCTCGGCATTGTCCTGGGAACCGGCAAAGTCGGCGAAGTCGGCCGCGAACCGCCGGGTGACGGTGGACGACTCCTGGCCGCCGGCGAGCCGGTCCAGCTGCGCCGCCTGCCGGTCCACCTCCGCCCGGGTGGACGCATCGCCAGCCTGGGCGGCCAGGGCCGCCGCAGACGCTCCGAGCCCCAGGGCGATCGCCAGGGCCAATGCGGGGAAATCATGACGTCCGGACATGGTTTGCTCCTCCTGAAAGGCGCGCCCTCACAGATAGCGCTCGGTCTGCATGATGATCTCGGTGGCCGTGGCGCTGTCCTTGAGCAGGCCCTGGGAAGCGGTCACCCGCATGCGGGTGGGGCTGGGGCTCAGCGCCTCGAGCTCGATGTCGATGTCCCGGTCCGCCGCCTTGGCCTTGATGGCCTCGCCATTGTCGATCTTGGACATGCCGGCCACCCGGATCTGCATCCGGTTCAGGGCCTTGAGGCTGGCGCTCTTCACCTTGGGCAGGGGTTCCGCGAAGGTGCGGTAGGTGATGCCGCTCAGGGTATGGGACACGCCTGCGGACGCACCCACCCCCAATGCCGTCAAGGCTGCCGCCTCGCAGCCGGCCAGCACCACGCTGGCAGCCACCACGAGTAACATGCCACGCATGGGTCTTCTCTCCTCTGTGCCACGTTGTCGCCCCGGCATGTCAACCGCCACGCCGCTGGGACGTTTCTGATGCTAGCACGGTTGCCGTGCCATCACCCTTAACTTCATTTAACCGGAAAGGAAACCCAGATGCACAAGTTCACCCTCACCCTCATCGCCGCCACCTTCGGTCTGGCCAGCAGCGCCTTCGCCGCCGACGCTCCTGCTGCCGCCGCCGGCGAACCGGCCGCCGCCCCCGCCAAGGCCGCCAGCGCGACGCCCAGCAAGAAACAGGTCCACAAGCGCGCCCACAAGCGGGCACACAAACCCGCCGCCTCC
The DNA here is from genome assembly GCA_037443925.1 of Betaproteobacteria bacterium. GTDB lineage: Bacteria > Pseudomonadota > Gammaproteobacteria > Burkholderiales > Thiobacteraceae > Thiobacter. The sequence continues at coordinate 2,015 of JBBINK010000097.1, read as the reverse complement.
GCGCCCGCGGCCAAGTAAACCTGCATCGGCTATACTGCCCGGGTCATGACGAAGTCATGACCCGGGTTTTTTCGTCAACCTTTCACGGAGACAAACACGATGAGATCGGTTCTGCTCGCTTTGCTGCTCGGTCTGACCACGCTGTCCGCCGCCCATGCCAAGGAGGAGAAGGCCCCCACCCCGCAACAGGAACGCATGCGCAGCTGCAACGCGGAGGCCGGCAAGCAGTCCCTCACGGGCGAGGCCCGCAAGCAGTTCATGAGCCAGTGCCTCAAGGGCGGGGGCGAACCCGCCAAGGCGCGCACGGAACAGCAGCAACGCATGGCCGACTGCAACAAGGAGGCCAAGGAAAAAGCCCTCAAGGGTGACGAGCGCAAAAAATTCATGAGCGAGTGCCTGAAGAAGAAATAGCCGGCCAGCCACCCCCGCTGCGCCAGTAGCGGGGGGTTCGCCGCCTTTCCTCATCCACCTCCAGCCGGCCGTCCGGAGCGATCCGGAACATCACCGCCCCACTTTCGTCGCTGCGCAGAAGCCGGCTGCCCCACAACCGGTAACGCTCCACCACCTCCGGCTTGGGATGTCCGAACCGGTTGCGATAGCCCACGGTGAACACGGCCCAGTCCGGCATCACATGGGCGATGAAGGTCAGCGACGAGGACGTGCCACTGCCATGATGGGGCACGATCAGCACCGGGCTGCGCAGGCCGTCGCCGATCCGGTCCGCCAGCTCCCGCTCGGCGCGGGCCTCGATGTCCGCGGCGATGAGCAGGCTTGTCCGGCCGGTGGCCACCTGGAGGACGCACCCCTGGTCGTTGGCCTTGCGCAAGCGGGCGAGCGTCGCCTCCGAAGGATGCAGCACCCGGAAGTGCACGCCGTCCCAGTCCCACGCCTGCCCGGCGCGGCAGGGCGCGAACCCCTCCTTGCGCGCGGCCACGGGATGGTCCGCGGGCAGGCTGCCCCGCACCCAGCCCACCGGCACGCCGTCGAGAACGGACAGCGCACCTCCGGCGTGGTCGTTGTCCGCGTGGGAGACGATGAAACCATCCAGGCGCCGCACGCCCACGGCCCGCAGATAAGGCAGGACGATGCGGCTGCCGCTGTCCGCCTCCGAGCCGAAGCGGGGACCGGCGTCGAACAGCAGGGCGTGGCGGGTCGTGCGCAGCACCACCGCCAGGCCCTGCCCCACGTCCAGCACGGTGGCCTCCAGCACGCCCGGCGGTGGGGGCGGCGGCGCGGCCAGGAACAGGGGCAGGCAAGCCGCCGCGCCCGCCCAGCGTCCGGGGAAGCCCCGGGGAGCGAGCAGCCAGGCCACCCCCACGATGGCCACGAGCGCGGTCCACAGAGGCGGCGCATGCTGCTGCCACACCGCGGCCGGCAGCTCCGAAAGCCAGGTCAGGGGCACCATGCCGGCGGCGAGCACGGCATGGGCGAGATCCAGGGGCAGCGCGAAGCCGAGGAAGGCGCCGGCCAGGGTGAGGGGCACCACCACGAAGCTCACCAGGGGGATGGCCAAGGCATTGGCCAGGGGCGAAACCAGGGAGGCCTGCTGGAACAGCACCAGCAGCAGCGGCAGCAGCCCCAGGGTCACCGCCATCTGGATGCGCGCACCCTCCGTGAGCGGGCCAGCCCGACCCAGCCGCCGGCCGGACACATAGAAGATCAGGGCCACCGCGGCGAAGGACAGCCAGAACCCCGCGGCCTTGACCGCCCACGGGTCCAGCAGCGTGACCGCGCCCAGGGCCGTGGCCAGCACCCGGGACGGCGCGCTCGGCCGGTTGCGCCAGACCGCCAGGGCCCCGGCCGCCACCATGTAGAACGTGCGTTGCGCGGGCACGGCGAAGCCCGTGAGCAGGGCATAGGCGCCGGCGGCCAGCACCCCCGCCGCCAGAGCCGCCTTGCGGGCCGGCAGCCACTGGGTGAGACGGGCGCTCCTGCGCCAAGCCCAGTACACCATGCCGAACACCAGGCCCGAAAACAGGGTGACGTGCAGGCCGGAAATGGCCAGCAGGTGGTTG
>JBBINK010000096.1:1308-9261 GCA_037443925.1 Betaproteobacteria bacterium | reverse complement strand
CTGGACAGCCCCGAGGTGGCATGGCTGTGCAGATGGATGGGCACGGAGACCGCGGCGGTGAGCTGCTTCACCAGTTCCGCCGTGGCATAGGGCGTGAGCAGCCCGGCCATGTCCTTGATGGCGATGGTGTCGCATCCCATCGCCTCCAGCTCCCGTCCCAGGGCCACGAAGTGGGCGATGTCGTGCACGGGGCTGGTGGTGTAGCAGATCGTGCCCTCGGCGTGCTTGCCGGCTTTCTTCACGGCCTCCACCGACACGCGCAGGTTGCGCAGGTCGTTCATGGCATCGAAGATGCGGAACACGTCCACGCCGTCGTCCGCCGCCCGCTGCACGAAAGCCCGCACCACGTCATCCGAGTAGTGGCGATACCCCAGCAGGTTCTGGCCCCTGAGCAGCATCTGGATGCGCGTGTTGGGCAGCGCGCGGCGCAGCGCCTTGAGGCGCTCCCAGGGATCCTCCTTGAGGAAGCGCACGCAGGCATCGAAGGTGGCGCCGCCCCAGGCCTCCAGGGACCAGAAGCCCACGCTGTCCAGCTTGCCACAGATGGGCAGCATGTCCTCCGTGCGCATGCGCGTCGCGATGAGGGACTGATGGCCGTCGCGCAGGACGAGTTCGGTGATCTGGATTTTCGCCATGGTCTTACCTATTGGGGGATGCTACAGGCCCTCGTATGCGGCGATGGCAGCGCCGATGGCGGCGGCCAGCAGTTCCTTGGGCCGGGGGACGTGATAGTTGATCAGCTCCGGATGCTTCTCCACGAAACTGGTGTCGAACCTGCCGCTGCGGAAGTCCGGGTTCTGCAGGATCTGCTGGTAATAGGGAATGGTGGTCTTCACCCCGTACACCACCATGTCACTCAGCGCCCGTCGCCCACGCTCGATGACGCCAGGCCAGGTGAGATTCCACACCGTGAGCTTGGCACACATGGAATCGTAGTAGGGCGGGATCACGTAGCCGGTGTAGATGGCCGCGTCGGTGCGCACGCCGGGACCACCCGGCGCGTAGTAGCGGGTCACCCGCCCGAAGCTGGGCAGGAAATCCGTCTTCGGATCCTCGGCGTTGATGCGGAATTCCATGGCGTAGCCACGGTAGCTGACGTCCGACTGCTTGTACTGCAGGGGCAGGCCGCTGGCGATCCGGATCTGCTCCTGCACGATGTCCACGCCGGTGATGGTTTCGGTCACGGTGTGCTCCACCTGCAGCCGCGTGTTCATCTCCATGAAGTAGAACTGGTTGTCCGAATCGAGCAGGAACTCGATGGTCCCGGCGTTGACGTAGCCCACCGCCCGCGCGGCCTGCACCGCCAGCTTGCCGATGTAGTTGCGCTGCAGTTCCGTCAGCTGGGGCGAGGGCGCGATCTCGATGAGCTTCTGATTGCGTCGCTGGATCGAGCAGTCGCGCTCGAACAGGTGGATGACATTGCCGAAGTTGTCGCCCAGCACCTGGACCTCGATGTGGCGGGGATTGACCACGGCCTTTTCCAGGAACACCTCGGGCTTGCCGAAGGCTTTGCTCGCCTCCGAGACGACGCGGTCGTAATTCTTGCGCAGCTCCTCTTCGCTGTTGCAGCGGCGGATGCCCCGGCCGCCACCACCGTTGGTGGCCTTGAGCATCACCGGGTAGCCGATCTTTTTCGCCAAGGCCACGGCTTCCTCGACCGATTCGAGGTTGTGGTCGGAGCCGGGAACGACGGGAATGCCCGCCTTGATCATGGCCTGGCGCGCCGCGATCTTGTCGCCCATCTGGCGGATCACCTGGGCGGAGGGCCCGATGAACTTGATGCCCCGGCGGGCACAGATTTCGGCGAGCTGGGGGTTTTCCGACAGGAAGCCATAGCCCGGATGGAGCGCGTCACAGCCGGAGGCCACGGCCAGGTTCACGATGTTGTGGGCATTGAGATAGCCCAGCACCGGGTCCGAGCCGATGTTGTAAGCTTCATCGGCCTTTTTCACGTGGAGCGCGTGGCGGTCGGCATCGCTGTAAATGGCGACCGACTTGATGCCCATTTCGGAGCACGCGCGCACGATGCGTACCGCGATCTCGCCCCGGTTGGCCACGAGTATTTTCCTGATCACGCGTGAATCCGCTTTGACAGCCAAAGCGGCGGATTGTATCATGCGCCCCTTATGTCTGAACAGGTTACGGTGGACGGCGTCGAGTTTGCGCGAAGCGCGAAATCGCTTCGCGGACGCTTCGAGGTCGCCGCCCTGGACCGGCTGCACGACCGGCTTGCCTCCACCGGTGAGGTGCTGGAGTACGAGCTGACCGGTTATCTGGACGAAAAGGGCAAGCCTGGGCTCCACTGCCGCGTGCGCGGAGTCCTGCAGCTCCTCTGCCAGCGCTGCCTGCAGCCCATGTCCTGGGACGTGGTCCTGGATTCGGATCTCCTGCTCGTCGTCACCGAGGCCGAGCTGGCCGAGGAAGGGGACGACCCGGAGGCGCCCGACCGGGTGCTGGCCAGCAGGGACATGGATGTCCAGGCCCTGGTGGAGGACGAGGTGCTGCTCGGCCTGCCGCTGGCGCCGATGCACCCCGAAGGGGCGTGTCGGGCAGCGCACGCGGTGTCCGAAGGTCGGAGCACCAGCCCCTTCGCGGCGCTGGCAGCCCTCCGGACGCCGGGCGCCGGGCAACGAAATCTGAGATAAGGAGTCATTCCATGGCCGTTCAACAGAACAAGAAGTCGCCGTCCAAGCGCGGCATGCACCGCTCCCACGATTTCCTGACCAATCCCCCCTTGGCGGTGGAGCCGGCGTCGGGCGAGGTGCACCTGCGCCATCACATCAGCCCGAGTGGCTACTACCGCGGCAAGAAGGTTCTCCGCACCAAAGGCGACTGAGGCATCGGGCGCGACTGCGCCCGATGTGCTTTCGGTACCAATGGACATCACAGTCGCAATCGATGCCATGGGCGGCGACCACGGCCCCCATGTCACGGTTCCCGCGGCGCTCGCGGTGCTGGACCGCGATCCCCAGGTCAACATCGTCCTCGTGGGCCTGCGTGACGTGCTCGAGGCCGAGCTGCGTCAGCGCCGGCGCAAGACCGATGCGCGTCTGCGCATCCACCATGCCTCCGAAGTGGTGGCCATGGACGAGCCGCCGGCCCAGGCCATGCGCAACAAGAAGGATTCCTCCATGCGCGTGGCGGTGGAGCTGGTCAAGACCGGGGAAGCCCATGCCGCCGTCAGCGCCGGGAACACCGGCGCCCTCATGGCCATCTCCCGCTTCGTGCTGAAGATGCTGCCGGGCATCGAACGGCCCGCGATCTGCACCGTGCTGCCCTCCCTGCGCGGGCCGGTGTACATGCTCGATCTCGGCGCCAACGTGGACTGTACCGCGGAACACCTGCGCCAGTTCGCGGTGATGGGCGCCATGCTGGCCTCGGCGGTGGAAGAAAAATCCAGTCCCAGCGTGGGCCTGCTCAACATCGGCACCGAAGTCATCAAGGGCAACGACGTGGTCAAGGAAGCGGCCGAGCTGTTGCGCCACAGCCACCTCAATTTCTACGGCAACGTCGAGGGCGACGACATCTACAAGGGAACCACCGACGTGGTGGTGTGCGACGGCTTCGTGGGCAACGTGGCCCTCAAGACCACCGAGGGTCTGGCGCGCATGCTGGGCGCCTTCCTGCGCGAGGAATTCAAGCGCAGCCTGCTCACCCGCCTGATGGCGGTGGCGGCCTGGCCGGTGATCAGCCGCTTCAAGAAGCGCGTCGATCCCCGCCGTTACAATGGCGCGACCCTGGTGGGCCTGCGTGGCATCGTGATCAAGAGCCATGGTGGAGCCGACAGCTTCGCCTTCCGTTTCGCCATCGAGCGCGCCATCTCCGAAGCGCGTCATGGCGTGTTGCGCCGGATCAGCGAGCAGATGGCCCTGATCCATCCCGAATCCCGAGAAGAAACGGTGCTGCAATGATCCATGCCCGCATCGTCGGCACCGGCAGCTACCTGCCGGAAAAGATCCTGACGAATGCCGACCTGGAACGGATGGTGGAAACCTCCGACCAATGGATCGTGGAGCGCACCGGCATCCGCCAGCGGCACATCGCCGCCGAGGGCGAGTACACCAGCGACCTGGCGGCGGCGGCCGCGAGGCGCGCCCTCGAAGCAGCCGAAGTGCACCCGGCCAGCATCGATCTGCTCATCGTCGCCACCACCACGCCGGACCGCATCTTCCCCAGCACCGCCTGCATCGTGCAGTCCAAGCTGGGCATCGCCAATGCCTCGCCCGCCTTCGACGTGCAGGCGGTGTGCAGTGGCTTCGTCTATGCCCTGGCCACGGCCAACAATTTCATCCGTGCGGGCCAGGCGCGCACGGCGCTGGTGATCGGGGCGGAGACCCTGTCCCGCATCACCGACTACACCGACCGCACCAACTGCATCCTGTGGGGCGACGGCGCGGGAGCGATCGTCCTGGCCGCCGCCGATGAGCCCGGCATCATCTCCACCCATCTGCACGCCGATGGCCGCCATCAGGAACTGCTCTACGTGGATGGTGGACCATCCATGGGCCAGGGCGGCTCGGGCTGCCACGTGCGCATGCAGGGCAACGCGGTGTTCAAGGTGGCGGTCAACACCCTGGATGCCATCGTGGACGAAACGCTGGCGGCCAACGGATTGCTCAAGAGCGACATCCACTGGCTGGTGCCCCACCAGGCCAACATCCGCATCATCCAGGCCACGGCCAAGAAGCTGGGCATGAGCATGGACAACGTCGTGCTCACCGTGGACCGGCACGGCAACACTTCCGCCGCCTCCATCCCCCTGGCCCTGGACACGGCGGTGCGCGACGGCCGCATCAAGCGGGGCGAGATGCTGCTCATGGAGGCCTTCGGCGGCGGCTTTACCTGGGGCTCGGCCTTGATCCGGTACTGATCCGGGGACTGCCGCTGCCCGGGCGCGCAAGGATTCCGGGGCAGGCGACCCGTTCACCCATCACAGCGATTCGCAGGAAGACGACATGACCCCATTCGCGTTTCTCTTTCCCGGCCAGGGCTCCCAGTCCGTGGGCATGATGGCCGGCTTCGCCGACCGGCCCGTGGTCCGGGAGACGTTTCTCGAAGCGTCCGATGTGCTGGGGCAGGACCTCTGGGCCCTGGTGACCGAAGGACCGGCGGAAGAACTCAACAAGACGGTGAACACCCAGCCGGCCATGCTCGCGGCAGGGGTGGCGGTCTATCGCGTCTGGCGTGAGGCGGGCGGGCCGGAGCCGGCCATGATGGCCGGCCACAGCCTGGGCGAATACACGGCCCTCACGGCGGCGGGCGCCTTGTCCTTCGCCGATGCCCTGCCTCTGGTCCGCGTGCGCGCCCAGGCCATGCAGGAGGCGGTGGCCGAGGGGGTCGGCGCCATGGCCGCGATTCTGGGCCTGGAAGACGACCTCGTCCGCGCCGTGTGCACCGAGGCGGCCCAAGGGGATGTGCTGGAAGCCGTCAATTTCAACTGCCCTGGGCAGGTGGTCATCGCCGGCCATCGCGCCGCCGTCGAGCGGGCGATGGAACTGGCCAAAGCCCGGGGCGCCAAGCGTGCCGTGCTGCTGCCGGTGTCGGTGCCGTCCCACTGCGCCCTCATGGCCCCGGCGGCCGAGACCCTTGCCCGGCATCTGGAGGGTGTGACGGTGCGTCAGCCCGCCATTCCCGTCGTACAAAACGCGGACGTGGCGGCGTTCGCCACGCCCGAGGCCATCAAGGCCGCCCTGGTCCGCCAGCTCTACCAGCCCGTCCGCTGGGTCGAGACCGTCCGGCACATGGCCGCCCAAGGCATCGCCGCCATGGCCGAGTGCGGCCCCGGCAAGGTGCTCGCCGGGCTGTCCAAGCGCATCGCCCCCGAGGTCACCTGCGCCGCGCTGACCGACACGGCGGCAGTCGAGGCTTTCTTGACCCAGATCAATCAGTAAGTTATTCGATTTACTTAAAGTCGTTTCGTAACAAGGAGGAGGCAATGCTGGACGGACAAATCGCGCTCATCACCGGCGCCAGCCGGGGCATCGGCCAGGCCTGCGCCCTCGAACTGGGCCGCATGGGGGCCACCGTGATCGGCACGGCCACCACGGAAGCAGGGGCCGCGGCCATTGGCCGCTACCTCAGCGAGGCCGGTCTCGCAGGCAAGGGGTTCGTGCTCGACGTCACCGACGCGGCGGCCATCGAACAGGTGCTCGGCGCCATCCGCGCCGAGTTCGGCGAGGTGAACATCCTGGTCAACAACGCGGGCATCACCCGGGACAACCTGCTCATGCGCATGAAGGAGCAGGAGTGGGACGAGATCATGGACACCAATCTCAAGTCCGTCTTCCGGCTCTCCCAGGCCGTGCTGCGCCCCATGACCAAGGCGCGTCACGGCCGCATCATCAGCATCGCCTCCGTGGTGGGCGCGATGGGCAACGCCGGGCAGACCAACTACGCGGCCGCCAAGGCCGGCATCATGGGCTTCACCAAATCCCTGGCGCGGGAGGTGGGTTCGCGCAACGTCACGGTCAACTGCGTGGCCCCCGGTTTCATCGACACGGACATGACGCGCGCCCTGCCGGAGGCGCAACGGCAGGCGCTGCTGGCCCACATCCCTCTGGCGCGGCTGGGCAGTCCCGAGGACGTGGCGGCGGCGGTGGGCTTCCTGGCCTCGCCCAAGGCCGCCTACATCACCGGCGTCACGCTCCACGTCAACGGCGGCATGTACATGATTTGATTCATCAAAACGGTGTCTGCCGCGGTTTGGCCGGGCAGCGCGATTCTGATACAATGCGCAGGTTTTTTGCGATCTCACCCGAAGAAAGGTAAGGAGTCTCCAGATGGAAAACATCGAACAACGCGTCAAGAAGATCGTCGCCGAGCAGCTGGGCGTGAACGAGGCGGAGGTGAAGAACGAGTCCTCCTTCGTGGACGATCTGGGCGCGGATTCCCTCGACACGGTGGAGCTGGTGATGGCCCTGGAGGAAGAATTCGATTGCGAGATCCCCGACGAGGAAGCGGAAAAGATCACCACGGTGCAACAGGCCATCGACTACATCAACGCCCACATCAAGAAGTAAGCTTCAATCGTTCCCGCATCCGGAGCCATTTTGTCCAGACGCAGAGTAGTCGTTACCGGCCTGGGCATCGTCTGCCCGGTGGGCAACACCGTGGACGAAGCCTGGGCCAACATCCTGGCCGGCAAGTCCGGCATCACCCGCATCAGCAAGTTCGATGCCTCCGCTTTCGCCTCCCAGATCGCCGGCGAGGTGAAGGGGTTCGACGTCACCCAATACTTGTCGGCGAAGGAAGCCCGTCGGATGGACACCTTCATCCACTACGGCCTCGCCGCCAGCATCCAGGCCTTGCGCGATGCCGGCATCGAGCCGGGGCCGGCCGATCCGGAGCGCTTCGGCGTGATCGTCGGCTCGGGCATCGGCGGGCTGCCCATGATCGAGGCCACCCACAATGAATATCTGGCCAACGGTCCGCGCCGGATCTCGCCGTTTTTCATCCCGGCCACGATCATCAACATGATCGCGGGCAACCTGTCCATCATGTACGGCTTCCAGGGCCCGAATCTGGCCATCGTCACGGCCTGCACCACGGCCACCCACTGCGTGGGGGAGGCGGCCCGCATGATCCGCTACGGCGATGCGGACGTGATGGTGGCGGGAGGCGCCGAGGCCACGGTGAGTCCCCTGGCCGTGGGCGGCTTCGCGTCGGCCAAGGCCCTGTCCACCCGCAACGACGACCCGGCCACCGCCAGCCGCCCCTGGGACCGGGAGCGCGACGGCTTCGTGCTGGGCGAAGGAGCGGGGGTGCTGGTGCTCGAGGAATACGAGCGGGCCGTCGCGCGCGGTGCACGCATCTACTGCGAAATCGCCGGCTTCGGCATGGGCGCGGATGCCTACCACATGACCGCCCCCTGCGAGGACGGCGCGGGTGCGGCGCGCTGCATGCGCAATGCCCTGCGTGATGCGGGCATCGCGCCCGACGCGGTGGACTACATCA
>JBBINK010000096.1:0-1282 GCA_037443925.1 Betaproteobacteria bacterium | reverse complement strand
TCCACCCCTCTGGGCGACAAGGCGGAGACCGTGGCCGTCAAGGCCGCCCTGGGAGACCATGCGAAGCGGGTCGTGATGAGCTCCACCAAGTCCATGACCGGGCACCTGCTGGGCGCCGCGGGCGGCGTGGAAGCCGTGTTCACCGCCCTGGCGGTGCGTGACCAGGTGGCGCCGCCCACCATCAACCTGTTCGAGCCAGATCCTGAATGCGATCTCGACTATGCGCCCAACGCCGCGCGCAGCATGAAGATCGACGTGGCGCTATCCAATTCCTTCGGGTTTGGCGGCACGAACGGCACCCTGGTCTTCCGCCGCATTTGAGCCTCCCCGCCCCGGGGGTGAGCCGGGATGATTGAACTTGCCCTCCCGGCCGCCCCCGACCTGCTGGCCCTCCACGCCACCCATCCGGGGCGCTATCCCTATCTGCTCCAGACGGCCGGCAGCGGCCAGGGCTGGGACATCCTGTTCGCCTGTCCGTCCGCCACCCAGCGCTTCCAGCTCGGGGAACACGGTGCGCTGGAGGCCCTCGCCCGGGCCTGGGCGGAGGAGGGCCGACGACCGCCATCGGGCAGCCGCCTGCCCTTCACCGGAGGCTGGTTCCTCTACCTGGGCTACGAGCTTCTGGAGGAAATCGAAGGGCGCGTGCCCCGCCGTGACCCCGCCGCCGGCGCCTTTCCCCTGGCGGTGGTAAGCCGTGTGCCGGCGGCGATCCTGGTGGAGCGGGCAAGCCGGCGCGCCTTCCTGATGGCCGAGGCCGGCCGGGAGGACTGTGTCGCCCGGATCGAGGCCGACCTCGCCGCCCAGCCCCTCTGGCAGCCGCCCGCAGTGCAGGCCGAACACGTGGAGGAAGCCGCGCCCGAACCGTTTCTGGCGGGTGTTGCCCGCATCCTGGACTACATCCGCGAAGGGGACGTCTTCCAGGTCAACCTCGCCCGCTGCTGGCGCGGTCGGCTCGCCCAGAGCACGCCCGCGGCGGCGCTGTATGCCGCCCTGACCCGAGCCAACCCGGCGCCCTTCGGGGGCATCGCCGACTTCGGCGACCAGGCCATCGTGAGTTCCTCCCCCGAGCGCCTGGCCCGGGTCAGGGATGGCCTCATCGAAACCCGCCCCATTGCAGGCACGCGGCCCCGTGGCGCCGACGCGGCCGCCGACGCCGCGCTGCGGGCGGAGCTTCTGGCAACCGCCAAGGAGCGCGCCGAACACATCATGCTGGTGGATCTGGAACGCAACGACCTGGGACGGGTCTGCCTGCCGGGCAGCGTGAACGTGAGCGCGCTACTGG
>JBBINK010000095.1:4508-9350 GCA_037443925.1 Betaproteobacteria bacterium | reverse complement strand
ACTCGCAGGGGTGCTGGCCACCGCGTCCGCGCTCGCCCAGGTGGACGTGACCGAGCCCTGGGTGCGTGCCACGGTGCCCGCGCAAACGGCCACCGGCGCCTTCATGACGCTCACCGCCCGGCAGGACGCGCGGCTCGTGGCGGCACGCTCACCGGTGGCCAAGCGCGTGGAAATCCACGAGATGAAAATGCAGGGAGAGGTGATGAGGATGCGCGCCATCCCCGGCCTGGACCTGCCCGCTGGCAAGCCGGTGGCGCTTTCGCCGGGCGGGCATCACATCATGCTCATGGGGCTCAAGGCGCCGCTGAAGGCCGGCGAGCAGGTGCCGCTGACGCTGGTGGTGCAGACCCAGGGTGGCAAGCGGCAGGAGATCGCCGTCGAGGCCGAAGTCAGGCCCCTGGGCGGCGAGATGCATCACCATCACTGATGCGTGCGGCCGGCTCGCCCCGAGCAGGCCTGCCCCGGATCAGAGAAACCGGTCGAGGATGCGCCGGCTGGCGCGGTCCAGGGCCATGACGTCGCGGATGAAGAATTGCACGCCATGGCTGTCGGCGATGAGCAGGCTGTGGGCGCCGAGGGGCCGGATGTCCTCCTCGCCCTTGAGGGTGAGCTGGGTGCGTCCGCGGTCGGTCTCCACTTCCCAGGTGCTGGGCGTGGCGAAGGTGGAGACGCCGATGATGCGCCGGATCTCCGGCATGAAGTCACGATGGGCCAGTTCTTCCTCGATGAGGGCGCGCCGGTCGGCGTCCAGCGCGTCGAGTCGGGGAATCCAGACGAGTTCATGGCCGTCGCTGCCCACCAGGGCCACGCCCTCCCGCGGTGCGCTGATGGGGAAGGCGCGCACCGGCACCACCCCGTCATGGCTGCGGCCGTCGGCCAGGGTCAGCACCAGGCGGCCGAACGCGTTGCGGCTGAGGCTGAATTCGGGCGTCATGGCGCGCTGGCTGCCTTGACCACGGGAGCCATCTCCGGCTCCATCTCGTCCGGTTCGGTGTCCACGTTGCGCGCCTGCGCCTGATACAGCCGCCAGTAGTGTCCCTGTCGCGCCATGAGTTCGTCGTGGCTGCCGATTTCCACGATGCGTCCCCGGTCCATCACCACCAGCCGGTCGGCGCGGCGCAACGTGGACAGACGGTGGGCGATGGCGATGGTGGTCCGTCCCGCCACCAGGTTGTCCAGGGCTTTCTGGATCTCCTTCTCGGTTTCGGTGTCCACCGAACTCGTGGCCTCGTCCAGGATCAGGATGCGCGGGTCGATGAGCAGCGCGCGGGCGATGGAGATGCGCTGGCGCTCGCCCCCGGACAGGCCGTGTCCCCGCTCCCCTACCAGGGAATCGTAGGCCTGGGGCAGGCGCAGGATGAACTCATGGGCATGCGCGGCGCGTGCCGCGGCGACGATCTCCTGGCGTGATGCCGTCGGCCTGCCGTAGGCGATGTTCTCCGCGATGCTGCCGAAGAACAGGAAGGGCTCCTGCAGCACCAGTCCGATGTGGCGCCGGTATTCGGCCAGCGGCAGGCTGCGCACGTCCACGCCATCGACGCGGATGGCGCCCTCGCTCACGTCGTAGAAGCGGCAGATCAGGTTGACCAGGGTGCTCTTGCCCGAGCCCGAGTGCCCCACCAGCCCGATCATCTCTCCCGGCTCGATGGTGAGGTTGATGTCGTGGAGCACGGCGCGGTTGCCATAGCGGAAGCCCACGTGGGAGAGTTCGATGCGCCCTTTCACCTGGGGCAGGTGCACCGGTTTCGTGGGTTCGGGCACCGTCGATACGTGGTCCAGGATGTCGAAGATGCGCTTGGCCCCGGCCGCCGCCTTCTGGGTGACGGAAACGATGCGGCTCATGGAATCCAGCCGCGTGTAGAAGCGGCCGATGTAGGCGAGGAAGGCGGTGAGCACGCCCACCGTGATCTGGTTGCGCGAGACCTGCCAGATGCCGAAGGCCCACACCACCAGCAGGCCCACTTCGGTGAGCAGGGTCACCGTCGGTGAGAACAGCGACCAGATCCGGTTGAGCCTGTCGTTGACCGCGAGGTTGTGGCGGTTGGCTTCGCGGAAGCGCTCCGCCTCCCTTTCCTCCTGGGCGAAGGCCTTGACCACGCGTATGCCCGGGATGGTGTCGGCCAGCACGCTGGTGACCTGGGACCAGACGCGGTCGATCTTCTCGAAACCCGTGCGCAGGCGGTCGCGCACCAGATGGATCATCCAGGCGATGAAGGGCAGCGGCAGCAGCGTCACCAGGGCAAGCCACGGATTGATGGAAAAAAGAATGGCCGCCGTCATGAGGATCATCAGCACGTCGGTGGCGAAGTCCAGCAGATGCAGGGAGAGGAACACGCAGATGCGGTCCGTCTCCGAGCCGATGCGCGCCATCAGGTCACCGGTGCGCTTGCTGCCGAAATATTCCAGGGACAGCCGCAGCAGGTGTTCGTAGGTGGTGGTGCGCAGGTCCATGCCGATGCGCTCCGACACCAGGGCCAGAATATAGGTACGCGCCCAGCCCAGTCCCCAGGCCAAGAGTGCCGCGGCCAGCAGTCCGCCCAGCAGGAGCAGCACCAGCCCCGTATCGATGGGCCGCCCGTTCTGGTAGGGAATCAGCACGTCGTCCATCAGGGGCATGGTGAGGTAGGGCGGCACCAGCCCGGCGGCCGTGGAGGCCAGCGTCAACACGAAGGCCGCCAAAAGCTGGCCGCGGTAGGGCCGGGCGAACCGCCACAGGCGCAACAGCACCCAGGTGGAGGGCGGCGTCTCGGTTTCCCGGGAACAGATCGGACATTCCTCCGCCTCCGGCGGCAGCGGTGCGCGACAGGTGGGGCACAGGACCTCCACCTCCGGCTCCAGGGGCCGCCCCGCCGCGGCCGCCGCGGCCGCCCGCTGGAACTGGCGCAGAAGCCGGCTCGCCGCCAGGTTGCGGCCCAGGGTGTAATGCCAGACCGCCAGCCGGCTTTCCTCGTCCACGAGCTCCAGGGTGCCCACCCCCGCGTGGTCCGAGTGCAAAAGCCGCAATCCCGGCCGATAGGTCCACTCCCGCCATGCCGCCTCCCCGGGCGCCTGCGCCAGCAGGCGGCGGTCGGTGACCGCCAGCCAGCCCCGGCCGAAGCGCAGCTCCGTATCCAGGTCCAGCTCCAGGCTGGCCAGCAGGCTTTCCCCGGACGAAAGGGGCACGTCGGGCAGGATGGCTTGTGTCATCGGATCGCGTCGTGGTGCGTTAGAGGCCGAAAACGGGCGGGAATGCCGGCGGTTGACCGGCCCATCCCGCCTCCCGCGATATGACCTCGGAAAGGCGCTTTTCAGTTATGCTTCACAAATTTTCGCAGGAGCGGCCAAGCGCCGCATTATATCCCAGTGCTTCCATCCTCCTTCACCTTTCTCCGGGGAGCGGACAGGACCGCCTCCAGCCCCTTCCGATCATGAAGAAACGATCCATCGAATTCCTCCGCGTCGTCCATCTGCGCGGCCCCAATCTCTGGACCTACCGCCCGGTGCTCGAAGCCTGGGTGGACATCGGCGACCTGGAAGATGCGCCTTCCAACACCCTGCCCGGCCTGTACGAGCGGCTCACCGCCTGGCTGCCCGGCCTGATCGAGCACCGCTGCGGGGTGGGCGAGCGCGGCGGCTTTCTGCAACGCCTGAGGGAAGGCACCTGGCCGGCGCACATCCTCGAACACGTCACGATCGAGCTCATGAACATGGCCGGCATGAAGGTGGGCTTCGGCAAGGCCCGCAGCACCTCGGTGCGCGGGGTGTACAAGGTGGTGGTGCGCACCCGCAACGAGGAGGTGGGCCGCGCCTGTCTGGATGCCGGGCGCGACTTGCTGATGGCCGCCATCGAGGACACCCCCTTCGACGTGGCCGCCACCGTGGAGCGGCTCAAGGACCTGGCCGACCGTCTGTGCCTGGGACCGTCCACGGCCGCGATCGTGGACGCCGCCACCGAACGGGGCATCCCCCACATCCGCCTCACCGACGGCAATCTGGTGCAGCTCGGCTATGGCGCGAAGAGCCGGCGCATCTGGACGGCGGAAACGGACCGCACCCCGGCCATCGGCGAATCCATCGCCGGCGACAAGGATCTCACCAAGCGTCTGCTGGCCGCCTGCGGCGTGCCGGTCCCCCGGGGCGAGGTGGTGAATGGCCCTGAACAGGCGTGGGAAGTCGCCCAGGAGGTGGGGCTGCCCGTGGCGGTCAAGCCGGTGGACGCCAACCATGGCCGCGGGGTCTCCCTCGACCTGCGGACGCGGGAGGAAATCGAAGCGGCCTTCCACCTCGCGGAACAGGAGGGCAGCGAAGTCATGGTCGAGCGCTTCGTGCCCGGCAACGAGCACCGGGTGCTGGTGGTGGGCGGCAAGGTGGTGGCGGTGGCCAAGGGCGAGAGCGCCTGGATCACCGGCGATGGCGTGTCCACCGTCGAGCAGCTGATCGACCGCCAGATCAACACCGACCCGCGCCGCGGCACGACCGAGGACTATCCCCTCAATGTGATCCGGATCGAGGAGGACCCGGCCGTGCGCCTGGAACTGGCCCGGCAGGGCTTCTCGGGGACGGACGTGCCCGCCGCCGGCCAGCGGGTGTTGATCCAGCGCAACGGCAACGTCGCCTTCGACGTGACCGACCGCATCCATCCGGAGGTCGCCGCCGCCGCCTCCCTGGCCGCCCGCATCGTGGGCCTGGACGTGGCGGGCATCGATCTCGTGGCCGAGGACATCTCCCGCCCCCTGGAGGAACAGGGCGGCGCCATCGTGGAAGTGAACGCGGGCCCGGGTCTGCTCATGCACCTGAAACCGGCGGACGGACAACCCCGCCCCGTGGGGCGCGCCATCGTCGATCACCTGTTCCCCGACACGG
>JBBINK010000095.1:0-4487 GCA_037443925.1 Betaproteobacteria bacterium | reverse complement strand
TGGTGGGCATCACCGGTCGCCACGGCACCACGCTGATCGCCCGCCTGGTGACCCTGCTCCTGCAGCTCGCGGGCAAGCGGACGGGCCTGGCCTGCCGCGATGGCGTATTCTTCGACCGGCGTCAGGTGACGGCCAGGGACGGCTGCCACTGGATCGCCGGCCGGCAGCTGCTGATGAACCGCATGGCAGATGCCGCCGTGTTCGAGAACCCCGCGGAAATGATCCTGGACGAAGGCATGCCCTACGACCGCTGCCAGGTGGGCATCGTCACCGACGTCACCGGCTGGGAGCGTCTTTCCCGCTACTACATCCACGAGGCCGACCAGCTCTACGCGGTCCTGCGCACCCAGGTGGACGTGGTGCTGCCCCAGGGCGTGGCCATCCTCAATGCCCACGACGAGCGGGCCACCCGCATGGCCGAGCTGTGCGACGGCAGCGTTATCCTCTATGCCCTGGACCCGACGCTGGACGCGGTGGCCCGTCACCGCGCCCAGGGGGGCCAGGCGATGCTGGTGCGCGACGGCCAGATCGTGCGCGCCACGGGGCTCGACGAAGCGCCCTTCGCGCCCGTGGCGGGCATCCCATTCCTGAAAGCGGCGGGGCAGGACGGTCTTCCCGCGGTGCTCGCCGCCATCGCCGCCGGCTTCGCGCTGGGCCTGCCCGAGGACCTGATGCGCACGGCCATCGAAACCTGTGAAGCGGGCCAGCTCGGCCTGGCCGCCTGAGGACTTCGCCCATGGAAATCCAACGTATCCGCGCCCTGCGCGGCCCCAATCTGTGGAGCCGCCACACCTCCATCCAGGCCCTCGTGCGCTGCGCGCCGGAGGAATGGCGCATCGGCGCCATTCCCGGCTTCGAGGCCCGCTTGCGCGCCCGTTTTCCCGACATCGGCGCCATGCGCCCCATCGGCTTCGAAGGCGACATCTCCATGGCCCACGTGCTGGCCTTCGCCAGCCTCGGGCTGCAGGCCCAGGCCGGCTGTCCCGTGACCTTCTGCCATACCGCAGCCACCGTGGAACCCGGCGTCTATCAGGTGGTGTTCGAATACACGGAAGAAGCCGTGGGGCGGCTGGCCCTGGATCTGGCACACGGCCTCATCGAGGCGGCCCGTGAGGATCGTCCGTTCGATCTCGTCGCCACCCTGCAGCGGCTGCGCGAGCTGGACGAAGACGTGCGGCTGGGGCCGTCCACCGGTGCCATCGTGCAGGCGGCCGTCGCCCGGGGCATCCCCTACCGGCGGCTGACCGAGGGCAGCCTGGTCCAGTTCGGCTGGGGCTCGAAGCAGCGCCGCATCCAGGCCGCGGAAACCGATTGGTCCAGCGCCATCGCCGAGGACATCGCCAAGGACAAGGATCTCACCAAGATGCTGCTGGAAGCGGCCGGCGTGCCGGTCCCGGTGGGACGGCCCGTGCGGGATGCCGAGACGGGCTGGCGGGTGGCCGAGTCCATCGGCCTGCCCGTGGTGGTCAAGCCGCGCGACGGCAACCAGGGCAAGGGGGTCACCGTCAACATCACCAGCCGCGAGCAGTTCCTGCGCGCCTTCGCCGCGGCGGCCGAGTATGGCGAGGAAGTGCTGGTGGAACGGTTCATCCCGGGGCACGACCACCGGCTGCTGGTGGTGGGACACCAGCTCGTCGCCGCCGCACGGCGCGAGCCGCCCCACGTGATCGGCGATGGCGTGCACACCGTGCGCGAGCTGGTGGATCAGGTCAACGCCGACCCACGGCGTGGGGAAGGGCATGCCACCCTGCTCACCAAGATTCCCCTCGACGACATTGCGCTGGCCCAGCTCTCGGCCCAGGGCCTGTCACTGGACTCGGTGCCCGAGAAGGGCCGCCACGTCCTTCTGCGCAACAACGCCAACCTGTCCACGGGCGGGACCGCCACCGACGTCACCGATGACGTGCACCCCGAGGTCGCGGCACGGGCCGTGGAGGCCGCGCAGATGGTCGGGCTGGACATCTGCGGCGTGGACGTGGTGTGCGAGACGGTGCTGAAGCCCCTCGAGGAACAGGGTGGCGGCATCGTCGAGGTGAACGCCGCACCCGGGCTGCGCATGCATCTTGCGCCCTCCTTCGGCAAGCCGCGGGCCGTGGGCGAGGCCATCATCAACTGGATGTTTCCGCCCGGCGAGGATGGACGCATACCCCTGGTCGCCGTCACCGGCACCAATGGCAAGACCACCACGGTTCGGCTGATCGCCCACCTCCTGCGCGCCACGGGCCGGCGGGTGGGCATGACCCTGACCGATGGCGTGTTCATCGACGACAAGCAGATCGATTCCGGCGACTGCAGCGGCCCCAAGAGCGCACGCAGCGTGCTCATGCACCCGGACGTGGACGCGGCGGTGCTGGAAACGGCGCGGGGCGGTCTGCTGCGGGAAGGACTGGGCTTCGACCGCTGCAAGGTGGCCGTGGTGACCAACATCGGCAGCGGCGACCACCTCGGGCTCAACTTCATCACCAGCGTGGATGAGCTCGCCGTGGTCAAGCGGGTGATCGTCCAGAACGTGGCTCCCGATGGCGCGGCGGTGCTCAACGCCTGCGATCCCCGGGTGGCGGACATGGCGACCCACTGTCCGGGCTCGGTGATCTTCTTCGCCCATGACATGCATCACCCGGTGGCCGCGGCCCAGCGGGCCCAGGGCAAGCGGCTGGTGTTCCGGGACGGAGCGGACATCGTCGCCGTGGAAGGCGCCTTCGAAATGCGCATCCCCCTGCGGGACATTCCCCTCACCCGCGGCGGTCTGATCGGATTCCAGGTGGAAAACGCGATGGCCGCCATCGGCGCGGCCTGGGCGCTCAACCTGGACTGGACCGTGATCCGGGCTGGGCTGGCCGGCTTCGTCAGCGACGCGGCCCATGCGCCGGGCCGGTTCAACGTGTTCGATTACCGCGGTGCCACCGTCATCGCCGACTACGGCCACAATCCCGATGCCATGAACGCCCTGGTGCAGGCGGTCTCGGCCATGCCGGCGCGGCGCCGCAGCGTGGTGCTGAGCGCCGCCGGCGACCGCCGGGATGACGACATCCGGCAGCAGGCGGAGATCCTGGGCCAGGTCTTCGACGAGGTCATCCTCTACGAGGATGCGTGCCTGCGGGGTCGCCAGCCGGGCGAGACCTTCGTCCTGCTGCGACAGGGCCTGGAACGCGCCGCCCGCGTGAGGCACATCGCCGAGATTCGCGGTGAATTCGCGGCCATCGACCAGGCGCTGGCCCGCCTCGAGGCCGGGGATCTGTGCCTCATCCTGGTGGACCAGGTGGAAGACGCGCTGGCGCACCTTCAGCGCCGGGTGGCGGAGGCCTCCGATCCCGCCAGGGCGCGCGCCTTGACCAGCGCGTAGATCGCCGGGATCACCACCAGGGTGAGCACCGTCGAGGAGATCATGCCGCCCACCATGGGGGCGGCGATGCGGCGCATCACTTCCGAGCCGGCACCGGTGCTCCACATGATGGGCAGCAGCCCCGCCATGATCGCCACCACCGTCATCATCTTCGGCCGCACCCGCTCCACC
Organism: Betaproteobacteria bacterium; assembly: GCA_037443925.1. Taxonomy (GTDB): domain Bacteria; phylum Pseudomonadota; class Gammaproteobacteria; order Burkholderiales; family Thiobacteraceae; genus Thiobacter. Next base: position 973 of record JBBINK010000095.1, on the reverse strand, counting down.
GCGCCTTCCATCACCGCCGCGTAGAGGTCGGCGGCGCCAGGTTGGCCGCCCGTGGCCGTGCGCTCCGCGCGGACGCGGGCCCAGGCCTGGTCGAGATAGATCAGCATCACCACCCCGGTCTCCGCCGCCACGCCAGCCAGCGCGATGAAGCCCACCGCCACCGCCACCGACAGGTTGTAGCCCAGCGCCCACATCAGCCACACGCCCCCCACCAGGGCGAAGGGCACCGACAGCATCACGATCAGGGTTTCGGTCAGACGCCTGAAGTTGAGGTAGAGCAGCACGAAGATCACGAACAGGGTGAGCGGCACCACGATCTTGAGCCGCTCGATGGCCCGCTGCATGTACTCGAACTGGCCGCTCCAGGTGACGTAGTAGCCGGGCGGGAACTTCACCCGCTCGCTCACCGCGCGCTGGGCGTCCTTCACGTAGGAGCCGATGTCGCGGTCGCGGATGTCCACGTAGATGTAGGCCGACAGCAGCGCGTTCTCGGTGCGGATGGCGGGCGCGCCCTTGCTGATCCGGATGCGTGCCAGCTGCCCCAGGGGCACCATGCCGCCCTGCCCGCCGTCGCCCATGATGGGCACCAGCACGTTGCGCGCGATGGATTCCGGGTCGCCCCGCAGCTCGCGGGGATAGCGCACCGTGACGCCGAAGCGCTCGCGGCCCTCCACCGTGGTGGTCACCATCTCGCCCCCCAGGGCCTGGGCGATCACCTCCTGCACCTCGCCCACGGTCAGCCCGTAGCGTGCGAGCTGCGCGCGGTCCGGCTCGATGTCGAGATAGTAGCCGCCGGTGATGCGCTCGGCGTAGGCGCTGGTGGTGCCGGGCACCTGCTTCACCACCGCTTCGACCTCCCTGGCCACCCGTTCCATCTCGGCCAGATCCTTGCCGAACACCTTGATGCCGATGGGCGTGCGGATGCCGGTGGACAGCATGTCGATGCGCGCCCGGATGGGCATGGTCCAGGCAT
>JBBINK010000094.1:0-9373 GCA_037443925.1 Betaproteobacteria bacterium | reverse complement strand
GGATGCCGTCCTGTGCGGCATTCCCTGGTTCGAAGCCTGCTTCCGCCGGCTCGACCCCGAGGCGGCCATTCGCTGGCAGGCCCGGGAAGGCACGCGCGTGCAGGCGGGCGCCCTGCTCTGCGAGCTGGAAGGCGAGGCGCGTGCCCTGCTCTCCGCCGAGCGCTGCGCCCTGAACTTCCTGCAAACCCTGTCCGGGACCGCCACCGTGACGCGGCGTTACGTGGAAGCGGTGGCGGGCACGGGCGCCGTCATCATGGACACGCGCAAGACCCTGCCCGGGCTGCGCATCGCCCAGAAGTACGCAGTCAGGGTGGGCGGCGGCGAGAATCAGCGCGTCGGCCTGTACGACGGCATCCTGATCAAGGAAAACCACATCGCCGCCGCCGGAGGCATCGCGCCGGTCATGGCGGCCGCGGCCCGGCTCGCACCGGCCGGAGTGGGCATCCAGATCGAGGTGGAAAGCCTGGAGGAACTCGAGCAGGCCCTGGCGGCAGGCGCCACGCTGATCCTGCTGGACAATTTCTCTCTGGAGCAGATGCGCCGGGCGGTCGAACTGACCAAGGGGCGGGCGCGTCTGGAAGCCTCGGGGGGCATCACCCTGGAGCAGGTGCGGCAGATCGCGGAAACCGGCGTGGACCGGATTTCGGTGGGAAGCCTGACCAAGAACGTCCGGGCGGTGGATCTGTCCCTGCGCGTCCACGTCTGAGGACGGGCGGAGAATTTCTGCGGCGCAAGCCGCTGGCTGCCTTGCGCCGTGCCCGGAACCGCTCCCAACGGCCTGGCGTGCCTCGGCTCCTGCCCTCCGTGCGCCCCGTCGCGGGCCGCCCGCGACGAATCCTTTCATGGGTGCCGAGCCGGACGGCTCAGACGTGCTGCGCGATGTAGCGCTTCACCACGTCCACGTCGGCATCCACGACTTCCACACGCTGGGGCCGGTCTTCCAGCCCCACGAGATCCGCCGGCCGCTCCGGGGCGCGGCCCAGGGCTTCGCGGATGGTTTCCTCGAATTTCGCGGGCAGGGCCGTCTCCAGGCAGATCAGGGGGATGTCCGCCTCCCGGTATTCCAGCCCCACCTTCACGCCATCCGCGGTGTGGGGGTCGATGACCTGGCCATACCGTCCATGGATGGCGCGGATGGTGGCGATGCGGTCGGCATGGGTGCTGCGCCCCGAGACGAAGCCGAAGTCTTTGACGCGCTGGAACTCCGCCTCGCTGAGGGTGATGCCCTCCCCCCTGTCCACGTGCGCCCACAGCTCGCGCACCCGTGCCGGGTCGCGTCCCACCGCATCGAAGATCATGCGCTCGAAGTTGGATGCCTTGGAGATGTCCATGGACGGGCTCGAGGTCTGGATGGTCTTCGCGCGCGGGGCGTAATGGCCGGTCTTGAAAAACTCGTCCAGCACGTCGTTCTCGTTGGTGGCCACGATCAGGCGCCGGATCGGCAGCCCCATCTGGCGGGCGATGTGGCCGGCACACACGTTGCCGAAGTTGCCCGAGGGCACCGCGAAGGAGACCTCCTGTCCGATCTCGCGCGCCACGGCCAGATAGGCCTTGAAGTAATAGACGATCTGGGCGGCGATGCGGCCCCAGTTGATGGAGTTGACCGCGCCGATGTGGTACTTCGCCTTGAAGTCCAGATCGTTGGACACCGCCTTGACGATGTCCTGGCAATCGTCGAAGGAGCCGCGCACGGCCAGATTGTGGATGTTCGGATCCTGCAGCGAATACATCTGGGCGCGCTGGAACGGGCTCATGGCGCCATGGGGCGAAAGCATGAACACGCGAATGCCCCGCTTGCCGCGCATGGCGTACTCGGCCGCCGACCCGGTATCGCCCGAGGTGGCGCCGAGGATGTTGAGGCTCTCGCCCGTGCGCCCCAGGGCGTACTCGAACAGGTTGCCCAACAGCTGCATGGCCATGTCCTTGAAGGCCAACGTGGGGCCGTTGGACAGCGCCAGGATGTGCAAGCCCGGCTCCAGGGTGCGCACGGGCGTGATGTCCGCGGCGTTCTCGCCGGGACGGGTGTGGCAGTACACGGCGGCGGTATAGGTCCGGGCCAGAATGGCCTCGAGCTCGCGCTCCGGAATGTCGGGGATGAACCTGCGCAGCAGGGCAAAGGCCAGCCCGGCGTAGGACAGGCCGCGCCAGCCCGCCAGCTCCTCCGCCCCGACGCGGGGATAGGCTTCGGGCACGTACAGGCCGCCGTCGGGGGCGAGGCCCCCGAGCAGGATCTCCAGGAAGCGCTGGGGCTCGGCGAGCCCGCGGGTGGAAATGTAGTTCATGGGCAATCCTCCGCGCCGTGCCCTTTGGGGGCCGGCCGCACGGTCTAACCGAGGGTTTCCAGCCGCAGCTTGGTCACGGCACCGGAAATGGATGACAGCGCTTCGATGCGCCCGATGGCGGCGAGCACGTTCTTCTCCAGGGTCTCGTGGGTGAGCATGATGACATCCACCTGCTCTTGGCCCTCCGCCGGCTCCTTCTGCACCATGGCATCGATCGAGATGTCCAGATCGGCGAGGATGCGCGTGATGTCCGCCAGCACGCCGGGCCGGTCGAACGCCCGCATGCGCAGATAGTACGCGCTACGCACTTCGCCCATGGGCAGGATGGGCTCGTCGGACAAGGCGTCCGGCTGGAAGGCGAGATGGGGCACGCGGTTCTCGGGATCGGCCGTCGCCATGCGCGTGACGTCCACCAGGTCGGCCACCACCGCCGAAGCCGTGGGCTCGGCCCCGGCGCCGCGGCCGTAGTAGAGCGTCGCCCCCACCGCATCGCCCTTGACCAGCACCGCGTTCATCACCCCTTCCACGTTGGCGAGCAGCCGCCGCGCCGGAATGAGGGTGGGATGCACCCGCAGCTCGATCCCCTTGTCGGTGCGTTTGGTGATCCCCAACAGCTTGATGCGGTATCCCAGCTCCTCGGCATAGCGGATGTCTTCCTTGGTGAGCTTGGAGATGCCTTCCGTGTAGGCCTTGTCGAACTGCATCGGAATGCCGAAGGCGATCGCGGACAGGATGGTGAGCTTGTGGGCGGCGTCGATGCCCTCGATGTCGAAGCTGGGGTCGGCCTCGGCATAACCCAGGCGCTGGGCCTCGGCCAGCACGGCATCGAAGGGCAGGCCCTTGTCGCGCATTTCCGAGAGAATGAAGTTGGTGGTGCCGTTGATGATGCCCGCCACCCATTCGATGCGGTTGGCCGTCAGCCCCTCGCGGATCGCCTTGATGATGGGAATGCCCCCGCCCACGGCCGCCTCGAAGGCCACCATCACACCCCTGGCCTGGGCCGCCGCGAAGATTTCATTGCCGTGCTTGGCGATCAGCGCCTTGTTGGCCGTCACCACGTGCTTGCCGTTTTCGATGGCCTGCATCACCAGGCTGCGCGCCGGCTCGGTGCCGCCGATCAGCTCGACCACGATGTCGATCTCGGGATTGCCCACCACCGCCGCCGCATCATGGGTGATGAACAGGTCTTGGGAACCGAAGCGTTCCCTGGCCCGCTCCACGTTGCGGACGGCCGCCGCGACGACGCGGATTTCGCGCCCGGCGCGGCGGGTGTTTTCCTGCGCGTTGCGCCGCAGCACGGTGAGCGTTCCACCGCCCACGGTGCCCAGCCCAAGCAGACCGACGTTGATGGGTTTCATTGCAGTTCCTCGTTTCTTCAAACCGCGGATGCGGGGTGGCAGACGGTCCGGCGGATGCACTGCCGCGGCTACAGCAGGCCGTCTTTCCTGAACATTTCCTTCAGGCCACGGATGGCCTGGCGGGTTCTTGCCTCGTTCTCGATCAGGCTGAAGCGCACATGGTCGTCGCCGTATTCGCCGAAGCCGATCCCGGGCGAGACGGCGACCTTGGCATCGGCCAGCACCTTCTTGGAAAACTCCAGTGAGCCCATGGCCCGGTAGGGCTCGGGAATGGGCGCCCACACGAACATGGTGGCACGGGGCACCTCGACCTGCCAGCCGATGGAATGCAGCCCCTTGCACAGCGCGTCCCGGCGCCGCTGATACATGTGGCAGATCTCGCGCACGCAGTCCTGGGGACCTTCCAGCGCCAGAATGCTGGCCACCTGGATGGGCGTGAACGTGCCATAGTCGTGATAGCTCTTGATGCGGGCCAGCGCGGCCACCAGGTCCTTGTTGCCCACCATGAAGCCGACGCGCCAGCCGGGCATGTTGTAACTCTTGGACAGGGTGAAGAACTCCACCGCGATGTCCTTGGCGCCCGGCACCTGCATGATGGAAGGCGCCTGATAGCCGTCGAACACGATGTCCGCGTAGGCGATGTCGTGCACCACGTAGATCCCCTGCTCCCGGCACATCGCGATGACCTTCTCGAAGAAGGGCAGCTCCACGCACTGGGTGGTGGGATTGCTGGGAAAGTTGAGGATCAGCATCTTGGGCTTGGGGTAGGATGTCTTGATCGCCTTTTCCAGCTCCTCGAAGAAATCCAGCCCGGGCCGCATGGGAATGTACTGGATGTCCGCGCCGGCAATGACCGGCCCGTAGATGTGGATGGGATAGCTGGGATTGGGCACCAACACGATGTCGCCCTTGTCCAGGGTGGCCAGGCACAGGTGGGCGATCCCTTCCTTGGAGCCGATGGTCACGATGGCCTCGGTATCCGGGTTGATCTCCACCCCATACCGGCTCTGGTACCAGTGGCTGATGGCGCGACGCAGCCTCGGGATGCCCTTGGATACCGAGTAGCGGTGCGTGTCGCCGCGCTGCGCGCTTTCGATCAGCTTGTCGACGATGTGCCGGGGCGTGGGCTGGTCGGGATTGCCCATCCCGAAGTCGATGATGTCCTCGCCACGCCGGCGCGCAGCGGCCTTGAGTTCGCCCGTGATGTTGAACACGTAGGGCGGCAGGCGTTTGATGCGGGGGAACGCGTCCATGGTACCCAAATGGCCAAAAAGCGAAAAAAGTTATAATGTTACCGGACAGCCCCCGTCGTCGCAACGAGGCCCCCGAGCGCGCCCATGAAACTGCATCTCGCACACTTTTCCGGCCAGAATGCCTTCACCGGCTACGGTGAGGGTTCCGTTCTGGTGAATCAGCAGCGCTGGGAGCGCAGCGTGATCGTGCTGCCCGACCGGTTGATCACGGACTGGGCACCCCGGAGCGTGGCCGAGCTCACCGAGGCGGACTTCGCCCTGCTGGCCTCCCTGGGGGCGGAGATCGTGCTGCTGGGAACCGGGCCGACCCTGCGTTTCCCCGCGCCCGTCCTGAGCCAGGTGCTCACCCGCCAGGGCATCGGTCTGGAAGTGATGGACAGCTTCGCCGCCGCCCGCACCTACAACATCCTGCTCGCCGAAGGCCGCCGGGTGGCGGCTGCCCTACTGCTCTAGACCCGGCGTGATCTGCGCGAAATCGTCGATCGCCGGGAAGCCCTCCACCTCCCTGTGCGGCGCCCGGGAATCCGGCCTGCGCACCGCCACCAGATGGGCGATGCCGTAGCCGCGGGCCGACTGCAGCACCGGCAGACTGTCGTCGATCAGAAGCGTGCGTGCGGGCATGAACGGTTCGCGTGCCTGAAGCCGCGCCCAGAAATCCGGCGCCTCCTTGGGCATGCCGAAATCGTGGGCACACACGATGGCGTCGAAGTAGGCATCGAGCCCGGTGCGCGCCATCTTCAGGTCCAGGCTCTTGCGGTGGGCGTTGGTGACCAGCAGCACGCGCTTGCCCAGGGCGCGCAGCCGTTCCAGGAACGATTCCACGTTGGGATGGACGGCGATCAGATGCGCCACTTCGCGCTTGAGGGCCTCGATGTCCAGCCCCAGCTCGGCGGTCCAATAGTCCACGCAGTACCACTGCATGGTCCCGGCGACGCTGTGGTAGCGGGACAGGAGCCGCTCGCGTGCCACCTGCTCGTCCAGGCCGTGCTGCTGCGCATAGCGGAGCGGCACGTGGTGAAGCCAGAAATGGTTGTCGTAGTGGAGATCCAGCAGGGTCCCGTCCATGTCCAGCAGGACGGTGTCGATGGCATGCCAGTCGAGCATGGATCAGAGCAGCGTGTCCTTGGACACACCCAGCCTGCGCAGGATCTTGCGCAGCGACTGCAGCGCTTCCATCTGGATCTGGCGCACCCGCTCGCGGGTGATGCCATGGGCCTCCGCCACCTCCTCGAGGGTGCTGACCTCGTGGCCGTTCAGGCCGAAGCGCCGCTCGATCACGGCGCGCTGTTTGTCGGTGAGCTGCTCCAGCCATTCGTGGACGAGACGTTCCACCTCGGCATGCTGCAGCCACGCCTCCGGCAGCACGCTCTGTTCGTCGGGGATGGCCTCGCCGATGGACAGGTTGGGATCGATGTCCAGCGGGGCATCCAGGGAGGCCATGCGCTCGTTGAGGCTCAGGATGTAGCGCACCTCCTCCGCATCGCGCCCCAGCAGATGGGCCACGTCCTCGGGCGTGGGGTCGGGCTTGCCGTGGGCCTCCAGGTGCCGCTGCGCGCGCAGGTAGGTGTTGAGCTCCTTGATGATGTGCACCGGCAGGCGGATGGTGCGCGACTGGTTCATGATGGCCCGCTCGATGTTCTGCCGGATCCACCAGGTCGCATAGGTGGAGAAGCGGAATCCCCGCTCCGGATCGAATTTCTCCAGGGCGTGGATCAACCCCAGGTTTCCCTCCTCGATCAGGTCGAGCAGGGGCAGGCCCCGGTTCACGTAATGCTTGGCGATGTTCACCACCAGCCGGAGATTGCACTCGATCATGCGCTGGCGGGCCGCGAAGTCGCCCTGGGCCACGCGGCGTGTCAGCTCGAGTTCTTCCTGCGCGGACAGCAGCGCGTTCTGGCCGATTTCGTTGAGATAGATCTGGGTGACGTCTGCGTTGAGGTCGGACAGGAAGGTTTCGGCATCCGAAGCAGGCTCGGGCCGGGGCTCGGCAGCCTCCTCGATGGCCTCGTCCGCCTCCTCGAGGGGATCGGTTTCCTGCGGGTCTTCGGAACGCGAGCTCATGAGGTCCTGTCGTTCGGCAGATACTTGAGGGGATCCACGGGCTTGCCGAGCCGACGGATCTCGAAATGCAGCTTGACGCGATCCGCGTCGGAATCGCCCATCTCGGCAATCTTCTGCCCCCGCACCACGGTCTGGCCCTCCTTGACGAGGATCTGGCTGTTGTGGGCGTAGACGCTGAAGTAGCTCTTGTTGTGCTTAATGATGATGAGTTTGCCATAGCCGCGCAAGGTGGTCCCGGTGTGCACCACCTTGCCGGAGGCGGCCGCGGCGACCGGCTGGCCCAGGCTGCCCGCGATGTCGAGGCCCTTGTTGCCGTTGCCTTCCCCGAAGCCGGCGATGATCTTGCCATTGGCGGGCCACATCCACTCGACCCGGTCCGGATCGGCCTCCTCCGGCGCCGCCTCGTCGCCCGCCTTTTCCGGTGGCTTTTCGGCTGGCCGCGGCGCAGGCGCCGCAGCCGGCGCCGGCTCCCGTCTCGGGGTATCGGCCTTGGCCACCTGGGTCCTGGCCACGCCCTCGCCCTCCGCCGCCCCTTTCTGCAGCCGTGCCAGCGCCGGGTCGGAATAGGCCTCCTTGATGGCCTTGGGCTCGGTCTTGAGGGCTGCCGTTCCGGTCGGCAGCGGCTTGGCCTCCACCACTGGCGGCGCCTTGAGGGGCGCCGCGCCCTCGCCGTTGGGCGGAGTCAGGCGCAGGACCTGACCCACCCGGATGAGGTAGGGCTCGGTGATGCCGTTCCATTCCGCCAGTTCGCGGTAATCGTGGCCGAACTCCAGCGCCAGGCTGTAGAGGGTGTCGCCCTTCTTGACCGTGTAGGTGGCGGGCCGCCAGTCCGGCTCGGGGGCGACCCGGGCAGGCAGGCGCCCGGCCGGCTTGGCTGCTGTCTTGGGCGGCTCGGCGGCACGCTCGCTGACCGGCGCCCGGCTCGGCGCGGCGGCACAGCCCGCAAGCAGGAGGATGATCGTCAGACTCAGCCAGGCTTTCCCGTTCATGTCCGGGCTGCTCCTTCCATGGAATGCGATCTCATGCCACGCCGGGCACGAGGGGGACGAATTTCACGTCCTCCAGATCGATCTGCTGAAAGCCGTGGGGCGTGCGCTCCACCACCGTCAGCCGCTGGGTATCCGCGCCCAGGGGCATGACCAGGCGCCCGCCGCCCGCCAGCTGCATGAGCAGAGGCTGGGGGATGTGGGCGGCCGCGGCGGTCATCACGATCGCGTCGAAGGGCGCGCCCTCGGCGAAGCCCAGGCTGCCATCGCCGTATTTCACTTTCACGTTGTACAGCCGCAGCTCGCGCAGATTCCTGCGCGCGCGGGCGATGATGGGCGCGATGCGCTCGATGCTGATGACTTCCCGGGCCAGGCGGCTCAGAACCGCCGCCTGGTATCCGCAGCCGGTTCCGATTTCCAGCACCCGCTGAAGTTCCCGGCCATTGCGCGCCAGCTCCGTCATGCGCGCCACGGTATAGGGATGGGAGATGGTCTGGCCGAAGCCGATGGGCAGGGCCACGTCGTCATAGGCCCGGCTGGCGAGCGCCTCTTCCACGAAGATGTGCCGCGGAATCGCGCCCATCACGGCGAGCACGACCTCATCGGCGATGCCCTGGGCGCGCAGGCGTTCCACCATGCGCGCCCGGGTCCGCTGGGAGGTCATGCCGATGCCGGAGAGCTTCTGCTTCATGACGCGACCGTTCAGGCGCCGAGCCAGGCACGCAGGGCATCGAGCTGGGCGAAATGGGTGAGATCCATCTGCAGCGGCGTCACCGAGACGCAGCCGTTGGCGACGGCATGGAAATCCGTCCCCGGGCCCGCATCCTGGGCGCTGCCCGCGGCCCCGACCCAATACACGGTCTCACCGCGGGGGCTCTGGCTCTTGACCACGGGTTCGGCCTTGTGCCGCTTGCCCAGACGGGTGACCTGAATGCCACCGAGCCTCTCGTAGGGCAGGTCGGGCACGTTCACGTTGAGCAGGACGGGCTCGGGCAGCGCGCCCGCGCGAAACCGCTGCACCAGTTCCAGGGTGATGCGTGCCGCCGTGGGATAGTTGCCCTGCCCGGCGCTGGCAAGGGAAACGGCGATGGACGGGATGCCCAGCAGGAATCCTTCCGTGGCCGCCGCCACCGTGCCGGAATAGATCGTGTCGTCCCCCATGTTGGCACCGTGATTGATGCCGGAAATCACCATGTCGGGTTGCTGCGCCAGCATGCCGGTGACGGCCAGGTGCACGCAGTCGGTGGGCGTGCCGTTGACGTAGTAGAAGCCGTTGTGCGACTGGCGCAGGCTCAGGGGACGATCGAGCGTGAGGGAATTGCTGGCGCCGCTGCGGTCGCGCTCCGGCGCGACCACCGTGACCTCCGCCACGGCGGACAGCGCCTGGGCCAGCGCCGCGAGACCAGGGGCAAAGTATCCGTCGTCATTGCTCA
>JBBINK010000093.1:957-9526 GCA_037443925.1 Betaproteobacteria bacterium | reverse complement strand
CGAGTTGCTTCAGCGTCTCGCGTGCCAGTTCGGTGGGGGTGGGGGGCGGTGCCATGGGTATCGGTGCTGCCAAGGATGCGGCCGGCTCGGTCTCGCAGCGCGGGTTTGTCAGCGATGGTATGCAGCCTGCTACAATCGCGGTGTGTTCGCGCCACTCCTTTCCCATTTGCGGCGCGCCATCGGCGCAACTTTAGCGGCTGCGGCTCGTCTGCGCCAGCCGTTCCTGCTGATGGCGCTGCTCGTCCCCAGCGTGGTCGGCGCCCAGCCGGCCGCCGATCCGGTGCGCAAGGCCGTGCAGCAGTTCGTCCAGCACCAGCTGGCCGGCCAGCCGGGAAAGGTGAGCATCGAGGTGGGCGCGGTGGAGGGCGTCCTGCCCTCGCCCGGCTGTCAGCGGGTCGAAGCCTTTCTGCCGCCCGGGGCCCGATTGTGGGGCAACGTCACGGTGGGGGCACGTTGCGCCGCGGGGGCCAACTGGACGCTCTACGTGCCGGTGACCGTGCGGATCGAGGCCCCCGTGGTGGTGGCGGCGCGACCCTTGGTGGCGGGCCGAGTCCTGTCCGCGGACGACGTGACGCTGCAAAGCCAGGATCTCACCCAGCTGCCGCCGGGCGTGCTCACCGACGTGGGCCGCGTGGTGGGTCAGACGCTCACCGTGGGGCTGCTGCCGGGCTATCCCCTGCGTCAGGACATGCTGCGGCCGCCGCTGGTGGTTCGGCAGGGGCAGCCCGTCAAGCTCATCGCCCGGGGCGGCGGTTTCAGCGTCAGCGCCGAGGGCCGCGCCCTGGGCAACGCCGCGGCCGGCCAGACCGTGCAGGTGCGCACGCCCTCGGGCCAGACCGTCACCGGGGTGGCCCGCCCGGACGGCACGGTGGAAGTGGCGTTCTAGCCGGCGATGCCCCCGCCGGGGTTTGCTGGTAAACTCACAGCTGATCGGCTTCCGGGGCGAGCCCCCGACGGCGCGCCGCACGCCTCGCTCCCTGGGTGCCGGCGCGTGCCGCCCGGATTGCGGCCCTGTAATGCAAGTCGCTCAAGTTCTTCGGGATTCGGCCGAAAACCCCCTTACAGAGCGGGCCCTGTTTCCCGCTCGGTGACAGGAAGGGAAACGCCTTGAAAATCGACAATTCCTCCAAGCCGGTTTCGCAGACCAAGGCCACCCAGGCCACGGGCAAGAAGGCTGGAGCCGGCGCGGCAAAGCGGCCCGCGTCTTCCGCCAGTCAGGACAAGGTGGACATCAGCTCCCTGTCTGCCCAGCTGCAGGCGCTGGAAAACAGCCTGCAGCAGGTGGAGGTGGTGGACAGCCAGCGTGTCGAGGCGATCAAGCAGGCCATCAGCGAGGGCCGGTTCAAGGTGAATCCCGACGCGATCGCCGATCGTCTCATCGCCACCGTCAAGGAAATGGTGCTCAGCCGAAAGGGCTAGCACCATGGGCACGACGCCTTTTCCCCCCGATCCATCCACCTTTTCCGCCGCGCTCCGTGCCGAGCGCGACGCCTATCGGACTTTCTGTCAGCTCCTGCACGAGGAGGCCCAGGCCCTGCAGCGGGGCGATGCCGATGCGCTGCTCGCCCTCGCGCAACGCAAGTCGGCCCAGATCCGCCATCTGGCGCAGCTGGGCGAGGCCCGCAACCAGTATCTCCGCGCGGCGACCGGCATGACCGACCAGCTGGGGCTCGATGCCTGGTGTGACCGTCAGGATCCGGCCGGCGCCCAAGGTGCGCGTGTGCTCTGGCAGGAGCTGATCGAGGCGGCGCGGGCGGCGCGGGCGCTGAACGAGGAGAATGGGGCCACCATCCACCTGCAGCTTGCGCACCACCAGCAGGCGCTGGCGGTGCTGCTCGGCGCCGCACAGCAGACTGCCGAACTCTATGGCCCGGAGGGCCAGCCCTGCGGCGGCCCCTCCGGCCGATCCCTCGGCAAGGCCTGACCCCCCCTGCTATTCGCGGCTTTTTGTCGTCGTGTCCGCGAGGACGCCGGCGATGGGGATGTCCTTGATTTTGTCCGGCGTTTCCGCGATCACCAGCAGGGTCACCCGGCGGTTGCGTGCGCGGTTGTGCTCGTCGGTGTTGGGCGCCAGCGGGCGGTTGTCGGCGTAGCCCACCGCCACCAGCCGGTCGGGACTGACGCCATTGGCCGCGAACAGGCGCACCACGCTCGCCGCCCGGGCGGTGGACAGTTCCCAGTTGGAAGGATAGAGCGCCGTGTTGATCGGGCTGTCGTCGGTATGCCCTTCCACCTGGATCTTGTTGGGCACTTTTGCCAGCACCTGCGCCACGGCGGACAGCACCTTGACCGGCTCGCCCTGGAGCGTGGCCTGGCCCGGCGGGAACAGCACGGCTGCGTTGATCTCGATGGTGACGCCGCGCTGGCTCTGGGTCACCCGCACCTGGCCTTCCTTGATGAGCGGCGCCATGACCTTGAGCAGGTCCTGGGCGATCCGCTGCATGTTTTCCGTCTGCTTGCGCAGGCGGGGATCCGGCGGCGTGTCCGGGTTCTTCACCGGCGCGGCCTTGATGGGCTTGGTGCCCGTGGCCGGGGACAGGCGCGTTTCGAATTCCACGGGGTTGATGGAGGAAGGCGCGTTGCGGAAGGCGTTGAGCAGGGAGTCGGACAGCACCCGGTATTTGCCCTCGTTGATGGACGAGATGGCATACATCACCACGAAGAAGGCGAACAGCAGGGTGATGAAATCGGCGTAGGAAACCAGCCAGCGCTCGTGATTGTCGTGGTCTTCGTGCTTCTTGCGCCGCATGCTCTGTTCCGCAGTGGACATGGGATAAGGGATGGTTGGAAACGTGTGGGCCCGTGGGCCCCGGTCGAGGCGGGATGAAGCCGGCTCAGGGTTCACCGGCCGGGCATCCGTGGCGTGGCGGCTGCCATGGGCGGCAGCAAAGCTCACCGGTGTGCCCGTCCCAGGTTCCGGAAGCGCGCAGGCTGCGGCCGCCAGGGGAGGGCGTGCGGCCCTGTGCACCGCCTGGGGGTCTCGTATCGAATGCGCGGCCCCTGCCTCCCGGAACCGTTGTCCCCTTACCGTTCAGTCACGTCCGACCGTCCTGGATGAATAACGGCGGCGCGGCGCCTGTCTTGAGGGCCGTGCGGGGGGCGGTCAGGCCAGAAAGCCCCGCAGCTTGCGCTCGATCAGGCGGGGGTTTTCACCGTTGGCCACGGCGATGAGCCCCTCCACGAGCATGTGGCGCAGGGTCACCTCGCGGGCGATGATGCCCTTGAGCTTGTTGGCGATGGGCAGAAACAGCAGGTTGGCCGAACCCACTCCATACACCGTGGCCACGAAGGCCACCGCGATGCCGGCGCCCAGCTTGGAAGGGTCGGAGAGGTTTTCCATCACGTGGATGAGGCCCAGCACGGCGCCCAGGATGCCGATGGTCGGGGCATAGCCTCCGGCCGATTCCCACACGCGGGCCGCCTGACGCTGGTGCTCCTCGTAGGCATCGATCTCCACCTGGAGGGTGTCGCGCAGGGTTTCCGGCTCGGCGCCATCCACCAGCATCTGCAGGCCCTTCTTCATGAAGGCATCCTGCACGTCGTCGATCACCGGCTCCAGCGCGAGCAGGCCACCCTTGCGTGCGATGGTGCTCCACTGGGTCACGGCCTGGATCAGCGCCTCACCATCCAGCGGCGGCGGCACGAACACCCATTTCACCATGCGCATTCCGCGCAGGAAGGTGGGCAGGGTGCTTTGCAGCATCACCGCTCCGGCGGTCCCGCCGATGACGATGACGAAGGCGGTCAGCTGCAGCAGGGAGCCGACGTGCCCGCCCTCGAGGATCTGGCCGCCGACGATGGCCAGCAGGGCCAGCACGATGCCGATGACGCTGATGAGATCCATGGCTTCGACTCAGGACGGACGGAAACGGGCGGGGAGGGGATGGGGGTGGGCCATGCTGCCTTCAGTGGGTGTCCTGCAGCCACTCGCGCAGCTTCGCCCGCAGACGCGCCACCGCCTGGCTGTGGAGCTGGCAGACGCGGGACTCGCTGACGCCCAGGACCTCGCCGATCTCCCGCAGGTTGAGTTCCTGCTCGTAATACATGGCCATCAGCTGACGCTCCCGCTCGGGCAGGCCCTTGATGGCCTCCACCAGCATCTGGCGAAAGCCCCGGTCCTCGAGGATGTGGAGGGGATTGTCGTCGTCGGTGGCATGGTGGCGCTCGAAGAAATCGGACCCCTCCGTGTCCATCAGGTCTTCGTAGTAGATGAGCTGATGGCCCCGCGCGTCCAGAAGCATCTGCTGGTAGTCGGCCAGGGAGACGTTGAGCTCCCGCGCCAGCTCCGATTCGGTGGGCGCGCGTCCCAGCTGCTGCTCCAGCTTGCTGATCGCGGCTTCGATCTGGCGCAGATTCTTGCGCACCGTGCGCGGCAGCCAGTCGGCCTGCCTGAGCTCGTCGAGCATGGCGCCGCGGATGCGCTGAACCGCATAGGTTTCGAACTGGGCGCCCTGGGAGCCGTCGTAATGATCGGCCGCGTCCAGCAGTCCGATGAGCCCGGCCTGGATCAGATCGTCGACCTGCACGCTCGCCGGCAGCCGCGTCATCAGATGGTAGGCGATGCGCTTGACCAACGGCGCGAATTTCTCGACGTATTCCTCTTTTTTCAAGCGTTTCCCTTGCGTGCGGGGCCCGTTCAGGAGTGGGCGGATTCGGCCGTGAGGCGGCTGGTCATCACGAGCTTGTTCAGAAAGGTTTCCAGCCGCCCGGATTCGGCATCGGGCCAGGGCCAGCCTTCGATGGCCTCGGCCAGCCCGCGCATCGCGAAGGCGGCGGGGCTGTCCGGGAACGTCTGGTCAAGCGTTCTGCCCAGGCGTTCCGCCTGACGCACCCGCGGATCCGAGGGCACGCTGGCGAGCCATTCGATGCGCGCCACCAGGTAGCGGCCGACCGTTGCCTGCAGGTTATTATAAATGCCCTCGGCCTGTGCACCAGTCCTGACCTTGTTGAGCACGAGATGGAAGCGCCGTTCCCCGAAGCCCTGGACCAGGCGCTTGATCAGGGCATAGGTCTCCGTGATGGACTGGGGGGCGGGGCTGGCCACGAGCAGACGTTCCTGGGCCGCGAGGCTGAGCCCCATGCTCGGTGAGCGCAGTCCCGGCATGGGGTCCAGCAGCACCACGTCCCAGAGCCGGGCGAGCCGGCCGAAATCGGCTGCCAACGCTTCCTGGTCCGCGGCGCCGAGCTGCGCCAGCCGGGACACGGCGTCGCCCAACCGCAGCCAGCCGACTCCCGCCGGACCGCTGGCCACGATCTGATCCAGCTTTCGGCGCCCCGCGAGTACCGCGCCCAGATCGTGGGCGGGCGCGGGCACGAGATCCGTGGGCGGCGGCCGGTCCCGCTCGCTCAGGATCAGGACGCGACGCCCGCGCCGGGCGAGCGTCGCGGCCAGATTGACGAGTAGCGTCGCCTTGCCCACGCCGGCCACGGCGCTGGCCACCGCGAGCACGCGCACGACATCCGGTCGGAACAGGCGGCGCAGGCCCTCCGCCTGGTCGTGGACGAAGGCGGCCATGTCAGCGGCCCGCGATCAGCGCGCTTTCCGCGGGACTCGGTTCTTCCTGCGCAAAACTGGCAGCGGCCAGGGCGAGGGGGAATTCTTCGGGGCGGGGCGTGAACGCGGCATCTTCCCGCGGCGGACGGAAAGCGCGGTCGATCAGATAGGCGGCATGGGCCAGATGCAGATCCTCGGGCACGCGCTGGCCGTTGGTGATGAAGTGCAGCGGCAGCTTGTGGCGGATGACCACGTCCAGCGCCGGCCCCAGGCTCATGGCCTCGTCCACCTTGGTGAGGATGCAACCGGCCATGCCGTGGCCGCGGTAGACCGTGACCACGTCGTCGAGCGTGCTCCCGTGAGCGGTGGCCGACAGCAGGAGCAGGCGTTTGACTTCCCGTCCCCGTCCGCACAGCAAGGCGATCTGCTGGGCGATGCGTCGATCGCGCTGGCTCATGCCCACGGTGTCGATCAGCACCAGGTGCTTGTCGGACAGATCGGCGAGGGTGAGTTGCAGGTCCGTTTCATCCTTCACCGAGAACACGGGGACGTTGAGGATCTTGCCGTAGATGCGCAGCTGTTCGTGGGCGCCGATGCGGTAGGTGTCGGTGGTGATCAGCGCCAGCCGCGACGGCCCGTGCTTGAGCGTGCAGCGGGCGGCGAGCTTGGCCACGGTCGTGGTCTTGCCCACGCCCGTGGGCCCCACCAGCGCGAATACGCCGCCCTTGTCGATCAGATCCTCGCCGGCGGGAATGCACTGGAGGTTGCGCGTGAGGGCGGCCCGCGCCCAGCGCAGGCCCCGGTCGTAGTCCAGCTCCCTGGGCATGGCATCCACCAGCTGCCGTGCCAGCAGGGGGCCGAACCCGGCCGCCAGCAGGGCGCGCATGACTTCCAGCTTGAAGGGCTCGCGGCCTTTCAGCTCGTTCCAGGCAAAGCCCGCCAGTTGCCCTTCGAGCATCGCGCGGATGGCGCGAAGCTCCTGGGCCAGGCCCTGGACCAGCGCCTGGGGCGCCGCCTCGGCGGCGGGCTGCCGCGCAGGCTGGTCCGTGGGCGTGGCGCGTGACGAGGTGGGCTGCGGGGCGGGCTGCGGGGCCGCGGCAGGCTCGGCGCGTGCCGTGGACACCGGGGCGAGGCCCGGAATCTCGTGGCGTATCGGGGCCGCACGCGGGGTGGGAATGGAGGCCGTGAGGGAGGCCATGTCCTCCTCGGCCACGGCCATGATCTCCACGCCGCCGGGAACGGGCCGGTTGGACAGGATGAGGGCATCGGGCCCCAGGGCGTCGCGGACCTGGCGCAGCGCCTCGCGCGTGGAGGGGGCGGAGAATTTCTTCACGATCATGCGCTAGCTCCCAAAACGGCAGTGACCTTGACGGTCTTGGTGTCGGGGATTTCGGCGTGGGACAGCACCTTGAGCTGGGGCGCCACCCGGCGCAGGAAGCGGGATAGCAGGGAACGCAGCGGCGCCGGGACCAGGAGCACCGGCGGCAGCCCCTGGCTTTCCTGCTGGCGGACCACCTGCTGCGTCTGGCTGAGCAGCCGCTCGGCCAGCCCCGGCTCCAGCCCCGGGCCCTGGCCTTCGCCCACCTGGGTGGCCTGAAGCAGCAGATGCTCGAGCTTGGGCTCCAGGGAAATCACCTGCAGCTGGTCGGTGCCCGGGAACAGGCTGTGCACGATGGCGCGCCCCAGGGCCACGCGCACGGCTGCGGTGAGCTCGTCCGCGTTCTGCGTGCGGCTGGCATGATCGGCAAGCGTATCCAGGATGGTCTTCATGTCGCGGATGTGCACGCCTTCTTCCAGCAGGTTCTGCAGGACCTTCTGCAGCAGGCTCAGGGACAGCAGCTTGGGAACGGTGTCCTCCACCAGCTTGGGGGATTCCTTCGCGATGTGGTCCAGAAGCTGCTGAACCTCTTCCCGCCCGAGCAGTTCGGCGGCATGGTTCTGCAGGATCTGGGACAGATGGGTGGCGATCACCGTGCTGGCATCCACCACGGTGTAGCCGTAGGTCTGGGCCTGCTCCCGGAGGCTCGCATCCACCCAGATCGCGGGCAGGCCGAAGCTGGGATCGTGGGTGGGCGTGCCCGGCAGCGTGCCCAGCACCCGTCCGGGATTGATCGCCAGGTACTGGCCCACGAAGGCCTCGCCATGACCGACCTCCACGCCTTTGAGGGTGATGCGGTAGGCATGGGGCCTGAGCTCCAGGTTGTCGCGGATGTGCACCGGCGGCACCAGAAAGCCCCACTCCTGGGCGAATTTCTTGCGGATGCCGCGGATGCGGCGCAACAGCTCGCCATCCTGGCTGCGATCCACCAGGGGAATCAGGCGGAAGCCCACCTCGAGTCCGATGGCGTCCACCGGCTGGACGTCGTCCCAGGTGACGTCGGCGGCCTCGGCCGCGGGCGGCGGCACCGCTTCGGGCACCTCGGCCGTGGCTGCGCGTGCCCGCTGTGTGAGGTAGTAGGCCACGCCGCCGAGGGCCGCGGCCAAGAGCAGGAAGGCCACGTGGGGCATGCCCGGAATGATGCCCAGGAATGCCAGGATGGCGGCGGTGAGGGCAAGGATCTGGGGCCGCTCGAACATCTGCTGGACGAGCTGCTGGCTCATGTCCTGTTCCGCGGAGACACGGGAGACCACGATGCCCGCGGCCGTGGAGATCACCAGGGCGGGAATCTGGGCCACCAGGCCGTCGCCGATGGTGAGCAGGGTGTAGTTGTTGGCGGCCTGGGCCAGCGCCAGGTCGTGCTGGAACACGCCCACCGTCAGGCCGCCCACGATGTTGATCACCATGATGATGACCCCGGCGATGGCGTCTCCGCGCACGAATTTGCTGGCGCCATCCATGGCGCCGTAGAACTCCGCCTCGCGCGCGACCTCGGCGCGTCGGCGACGGGCCTCGTCCTCGCCGATCAGGCCGGTGTTGAGGTCCGCGTCGATGGCCATCTGCTTGCCCGGCATCGCGTCCAGGGTGAAGCGCGCCGCGACTTCCGCGATGCGTCCCGCGCCCTTGGTGATCACCACGAAGTTGATCACCACCAGAATGACGAACACGATCAGGCCGCCCGCGTAGTTGCCCCCAAC
>JBBINK010000093.1:0-923 GCA_037443925.1 Betaproteobacteria bacterium | reverse complement strand
CGGCCGCGTCGCCCCCCGTGTGGCCTTCCAGCAGGATCACGCGCGTGGACGCGACGTTGAGCGACAGGCGCAGCAGCGTGGTGAGCAAAAGCACCGTGGGAAACACGGAGAAATCGAGCGGCTTCATCACGTACAGGCTGATGAGCAGCACGATCATCGACAGGGCGATGTTGAACGTGAACAGCACGTCGAGCAGAAACGGCGGCAGGGGCAGGATCATCATGGCCAGGATCATGACCACGAGGATCGGGCCGGCCAGCCGCGTGAGGGACATGCCGCCCAGCAGATCGAGGGTGTCGGCGCGGGCGTTCACCTGCCGCCCTCCTCAGCCGCTCCGGGGTCCATGTCGGCCGGCACCGGCAGCTCCCGGGGCGGTTCCGGCGGCACTGCCGCCTGCCGCAGCTGATACACGTAGGCGAGCACCTGGGCCACGGCGGTATAGAGGCGCTGGGGCACCTCGTCGCCGACCTCGGCATGGCGGTACAGGGCCCGTGCCAGCGGCGGAGCCTGCAGCACCGGCACACGGTGTTCCTGTGCCAGCTCCACGATGCGGGCGGCCAGCAGGGCCGACCCCTTGGCCACCACCACGGGCGCAGCCATGCGCTTCTCCTCGTAGCGCAGCGCCACCGCGAAGCGTGTCGGGTTGGTGACGACCACCTGGGCCTTGGGCACCTCGGCCATCATGCGGCGACGGGCCGCCTCGCGCTGCATGGCCCGGATGCGGCTTTTGACCTGGGGGTCACCCTCGGATTCCTTGAGCTCCTGACGGACTTCGTCCTTGGTCATGCGCAGGTTGCGGGCGTAATGCCACATCTGGAAAGGCACGTCGGCGATCACCAGCAGCACGAAGGCGGCCACCAGGATCAGGGCGGTGGACGCGACCAGGCTGGCGAGATGGCCAAGCGCCGCAGGCAGCGGTTCAC
>JBBINK010000092.1:0-9626 GCA_037443925.1 Betaproteobacteria bacterium | reverse complement strand
AGCCCGGAGCCGGGCAAGGCGCAACCGAACCGGGTGGCCATGCCGCAGCCTGACGTGGCGCTCTTGGAAGAGCGCATCGAGGGCATGGAGCGCTCCCTCAACCGCCTGCTGGCCATGATGCGCAAGCTGCTCCATGTCCTGGGCGCGGAAAAGCCGGAGCGGGTCTCCCATGGCTGAACGCGAGGCGACGCCGGCTGGCGTGCTGTGCGTGGTGGGCGCGCGGCCCAACTTCATGAAGATCGCCCCCATCATGGCGGCCTTGTCCGAAGCCGGCGTGCCCGCGCGCCTTTTGCACACCGGCCAGCACTACGACCAGGCCATGAACCACCGCTTCTTCGCCGAGCTGGGCATTCCGCGGCCGGACATCAACCTGGAGGTGGGCTCGGGCACTCACGCCCAGCAGACCGCGGAAATCATGCGCCGCTTCGAGCCGGTGCTGGACGCGGAGCGGCCGGCGGCGGTGCTGGTGGTGGGCGACGTGAACTCCACCATCGCCTGTGCCCTGGTGGCGGCCAAGAAGGGTGTCGCCGTGATCCACGTGGAAGCCGGCCTGCGCAGCTTCGACCGCAGCATGCCCGAGGAAATCAACCGCGTGCTCACCGATCAGCTCTCCGACCTGCTCTACACCACGGAGCGGGGGGCGCTCACCAACCTCAGCCGTGAGGGCATCGACCCCGCCCGGGTGCACTTCGTGGGCAACGTCATGATCGACACCCTGCGGCGCAACCTGCCGCGTGCCGTGCCGGCGGCGGTGACCCTGGCGGCCGCCGCCGATGCGCTGTCCGCCGGCTATGGCGTGATCACCCTGCACCGGCCTTCCAACGTGGACCACGCCCCGGTGCTGGCGGAACTGCTCACCACCCTGGGCGCGGTTGCGGACCGCCTGCCGCTGGTGTTTCCCCTGCATCCCCGCACGGCCGCCCGCATCGACGGATTCGGGCTGCGGGGCCTGCTCGAGCGGCCGGGCATCCACTGCCTGCCGCCCCTGGGCTATCTGGAGATGCTCGGGCTGATGCGCGAGGCCCGCGTGGTGCTCACCGACTCGGGGGGCATCCAGGAGGAGACCACCGCGCTGGGCGTGCCCTGCCTCACCCTGCGGGAGAACACCGAGCGCCCGATCACCGTGGAGGAGGGCACCAACACCGTGGTGGGGCGGTCGCGGCAGGCCATCCTGGCGGCGCTGGACGAGATCCTCACCAGCGGCGGCAAGGCGGGGCGCATACCCGAATACTGGGACGGCCACGCCGCCCAACGCATCGCCGCCCACCTTTCCGCCTGGCTGGGCTGCAGACCGGCGAGGACGGCCGCGGCATGAAAAACGCCATGACCATCGACGTGGAAGACTACTTCCAGGTCTCCGCCTTCGCGCCCCACATTCCCCGTGAGCGCTGGGAAGGGCTGCCGTGCCGGGTGGAGCGCAACGTCGACCGCATCCTCGCCCTGCTGGCGGAGCACGGGGCCCGGGCCACCTTCTTCACCCTGGGCTGGATCGCCGAGCGTCACCCGGGCGTGGTGCGCCGGATCGTGGCGGCCGGTCATGAGCTCGCCAGCCACGGCTATGCCCACCGGCGCGCGAGCGAGCAGACGCCCGCCGAATTCCGGGAAGACATCGTGCGCGCCAAGGGCATTCTCGAGGACCTCGCCGGCGTGCCGGTGCTGGGCTACCGGGCGCCCAGCTTCTCCATCAACCACCACAACCTGTGGGCCCTGGACGAACTGGCCCGCGCGGGCTACCGCTACAGTTCCAGCATCTACCCCGTGCGCCACGACCATTACGGCATGCCCGACGCGCCCCGCTTCGCCCACCGTCCGCGGGGCGAGGGCGGCGTGATGGAATTGCCCGCCACCACCGTGCAGCTGCTGGGACGCAACCTGCCCGCCTCGGGCGGCGGCTGGTTCCGCCTGTGGCCCTATCCCGTGTCGCGCTGGATGCTGCGCCGGGTGAACCATCGCGACGGCCAGCCGGGCATCTTCTACTTTCATCCGTGGGAAATCGACCCGGAGCAGCCGCGGCAACGGGGTGTCGGGTTCAAGACACGCTTTCGCCACTACGTGAACCTGTCGCGCATGGAAGGGCGAATCGCGCGCCTGTTGAAGGATTTCCAGTGGGACCGGATGGACCGCATCTTTCTGACCCCGGGCTCCTGAGCGTGGCCGTCCGGGCCATGGGTCCGGAGGACGCGGCGGGCTGGGATGCCTTCGTTCTGGCCTGTCCCGAGGCGACCTTCTTTCATCGGGCAGGCTGGAAGAGCGTGATCGAACGGGCCTTCGGCCACCGCACCCATTACCTGCTCGCGGATCGGGGCGGCGTCATCGCCGGCGTGCTGCCCCTCACCGAGATCCGCAGCCGCCTGTTCGGGCACGCGCTGGTATCCAATGCCTTCTGCGTCTATGGCGGCATCGCCGCCACGGACGAGGCCGCGCGGGCCGCCCTCGATGCCTCCGCCCGTGCGCTGGCCCGGCGGCTCGGCGTGGACTATCTGGAATACCGCAACCTGCGCCCCCACCACCGGGACTGGCCGGTGCAGGACCTCTACTGCACCTTCCGCAAACCCATCGAGCCCGAGGTGGAGGCCAACCTCAAGGCCATTCCCCGCAAGCAGCGGGCCATGGTGAGGAAGGGCATGAAGCATGGCCTCACCGCGCGCTTCGATGCCGACGTGGACCGCTTCTTCGCCCTGTTCGCGGACAACGTGCGGCGCCACGGGACTCCGGCCCTGCCCCGCCGCTACTTCGCCCTGCTCAAGGAAACCTTCGGCCCCGACTGTGACGTGCTCACCGTCAGCCACGAGGGGCGGCCGGTGTCCAGCGTGCTGACCTTCTGGTTCCGCGACGAGGTCCTGCCCTACTACGCCGGCGACCTCCCGGTGGCGCGGGAGCTCGCCGCCAACGATTTCAAGTACTGGGAGCTCATGCGCCATGCCTGCGAGCGGGGCTGCCGGGTGTTCGACTACGGGCGCAGCAAGCGCGGCACCGGGCAGTTCGATTTCAAGAAGAACTGGGGCTTCGAGCCCCAGCCCCTGTATTACGAGTTCGATCTGGTCAAGGCCGCGGCCATTCCCCAGCACAACCCCGCGAATCCCCGATACCGCCTGTTCATCGAGGCCTGGAAGCGCCTGCCCCTGCCGGTGGCCAATGCTCTCGGACCGCTCATCGTGCGCAACCTGGGTTAGGCCATGGACGAGCTGCTCTACCTGGTGCACCGCATCCCCTATCCGCCCAACAAGGGGGACAAGATCCGCTCCTTCCACCTGCTGCGCCATCTGGCCCGACGCTACCGCGTGCACCTGGGCGCCTTCGTGGACGACCCGGCGGACTGGGTGCACGAGAAGGCCCTTCGGCAGTGGGTGGCAGGGCGGCTTTGCCTGCGTGCCCTGCCCCGCGCCCGCGCCACCATGAGGAGTGCGCTGGGGCTTCTCACCGGCGAGCCCCTCACCCTGCCCTATTACCGGGACCGCGCCCTGCAGCGCTGGGTCGATGCCGTGCTGGAGGACGCCGGAGTCAGGCGGGTGCTGGTCTATTCCTCCAGCATGGCCCCCTACGTGCTCGGGCGGCAGGACGGTCGGCGTCGGGTCATCGATTTCGTGGACATCGATTCCGACAAATGGCGCCAATATGCGGCGAGCCGACCCTGGCCGCTGTCCCGCCTCTACCGGCGCGAGGCTGAGCGGCTGGCCGCCTTCGAGCGGCGCGTGGCCCTGGATTTCGATGCCTCGGCCTTCGTGTCCGAGGCGGAAGCCGCCCTGTTCCGGCGCCAGGTGCCCCAGGCGGCCGCCCGCGTGCTCGCCTTGGCCAACGGCGTGGACACCGACTACTTTCGTCCCGATGGGGGCTTTCCCAATCCCTACCCCGCGGATGTCCTGCCGCTGGTGTTCACCGGGGCCATGGACTACTGGGCCAACGTGGACGCCGTGCGCTGGTTCTGCCACGAGGTGTGGCCGGGCCTGCTCGCGGCGTTTCCCCGGGCGGTCTTCCACATCGTCGGCGCCCGGCCCAGCGCCGCGGTCCTGGCCCTGGGACGCCTGCCCGGCGTGGTGGTCACGGGGGCCGTGCCGGACGTGCGCCCCTATCTCGCCCATGGGCGGATCGCCGTGGCGCCGCTGCGCATCGCCCGGGGCATCCAGAACAAGGTCCTGGAGGCCATGGCCATGGCCCGGCCCACGGTGGTCTCACCCCAGGCCCTGGAGGGCATCGAGGCCCGGCCCGGAGACGAGCTCCTGGTGGCCCACACGGCCGCGGAGTTCCTGGCCCGCTGCCGGGAGCTGCTCGAGGATCCCGGCCGCGCCGCCCGCCTTGGCGAGCGCGCGCGTCGGCGGGTGGTGGCCGACTACGGCTGGGATGCCCGGCTGGCGGGGCTGGACGCCTTCCTGGAAGGGACGGGCACCACCCCACCCGCCCTCGCCCCCGTCCTGGAGGAGCGCCCCGCATGAGGGCAGCCGCCATCCATCCCTGGCGGGGCCCGGCCCTGCTCACCCTGGCGGGCGTGGCGGCGCTATTGCTGGCCTACCTGCCCACGGTGGCGTCCACCGTGGCCATCTGGAGCCGCTCGGAAACCTTCGCCCATGGTTTCCTGATCGTGCCCATTTCCGCCTGGCTGGTGTTCCGCCGGCGGCACGCCCTGGCGGCCCTGCGGCCCACGCCGGACGCGCGGGGCCTGATCCTGCTCGGCCTGCTGGGCTTCGTGTGGCTGGCGGCCGAGGTGGCCCGGGTATTGGTGGTGCAGCAGCTGGCGGTGGTGGCCATGATCCCGGCCCTGGTGTTCACGGTGCTGGGCTGGCGCGTGACCTGGGCCATGGCCTTTCCCCTGGCCTTCCTGCTGCTCGCGGTGCCCATGGGCGAGTTCCTCATCCCGCCGCTGATGGACTTCACCGCCAACTTCACCGTGGCGGCCCTGCGGCTGACGGGCGTGCCCGTCTATCGCGAGGGCACCTTCTTCAGCATCCCCAGCGGCAACTGGTCGGTGGTGGAGGGCTGCTCCGGCCTGCGCTACCTCATCGCCTCCTTCACCCTGGGCACGCTCTATGGCTACCTCACCTACCGCAGCCTGAAAAAACGCCTGCTGTTCGCCGCCGCATCCGTGGTGGTGCCCATCTTCGCCAATGGCCTGCGCGCCTACATGATCGTGATGATCGCCCACCTGTCGGACATGCGGCTCGCCCTCGGCGTGGACCACTACATCTACGGCTGGGTGTTCTTCGGCATCGTCATGCTGCTCCTGTTCTGGATCGGCTCCTTCTGGCGCGAGGACGAGGCGGCGCCCGCCCCGCGAACGGAGCCTCCGCCGTCGCCACCGCGGCGCCGGGTGCTGCCTGCGCTGCTGGGCGCGGTCCTGGTGGCGGCGGTGTGGCCAGCCTATGCCGCCTATCTGGAGAGCCTCGCGCCGCGGGATGTCGAGGTGCGCCTGAATCCGCCCCCGGGTCGAGCTGGCTGGGTGCCCGGCGCGCCGGTCAGCGAATGGCAGCCGGAATTCAAGGGATGGGATACGCGGCTTGTGCAGACCTATCGCAAGGGCGAGCGCAGCGTGGGCGTGTATCTGGCCTATTACCGCTACCAGCGGCAGGATGCCGAGCTCATCAACAGCCAGAACGTGATGGTGCGGCAGAAACATCCGGTGTGGAGCAACGTCGGCGAGACCTTCCGGCGTGTGCCCCTGGCGGGTGGCGCGATGGAGGTGATCGAGACCCGGCTCAAATCGCCGGGCCAGCGGCTGTTGGTGTGGCACTGGAACTGGCTCAACGGGCCGGTGACGGTGAATCCCTACTGGGCCAAGTTCTACGAGGCGCGCGCCCGCCTGCTGGGGCGCTGGGACGACGCGGCGGCCATCATCGTCCATACGCCCTATGGGGACGATCCCGACCAGGCCGCGGCCACGCTCAGGGCGTTCCTGCAAGACATGCTGCCATCCCTCACCGAGACCCTGGAGCAGGCGGCTGACACGTGAGCGAGCGGCAACCCCCCCTCATCGCCCACATCGTGCACCGGTTCGACGTGGGCGGTCTGGAAAACGGCATGGTGAACCTGTTGAACCGCATCAGCCCGGCGCGCTACCGGCACGCGGTGATCTGCCTCGACGGCTACGGCGACTATCGCCTGCGCATCACCAACCCCGCGGTGACGTTCTTCGCCCTGCACAAGCGGCCCGGCAAGGACCTGGGCCTGTACCGCCGTCTGGCCGCCACGCTGCGTGGGCTGGCGCCCGACCTCGTGCACACCCGCAACCTCTCGGCCTTGGAAGGCCAGTTCGTGGCGGCCTGGTGTGGCGTGCCGGCGCGGGTGCATGGCGAGCATGGGCGGGACGTGTTCGATCTGGAGGGCAAGAACCGCAAGTACAACCTGCTGCGCAAACTGGCGCGGCCTTTCATCCACCGCTACATCGCCGTCTCCCAGGACCTGGAGCGCTGGCTGGTCGAGACCGTGGCCGTACCCCGGGCGCGCATCCGCCAGATCTACAACGGGGTGGACACGGAACGCTTCCGCCCCGCCACCGGGCCGCGCCGCGCGAGTCCCTGCCCGGGCATGCCCGCAAGCTTCGCGGAGGGTGAAACCGTGCTGATCGGCAGCGTGGGCCGGATGGCCGCGGTCAAGGACTTCCCCACGCTGGTGCGGGCCTTCGCGCGGGTGGTGGCCACCCGCCCGGCCCTGCGTGCCCGCTTGCGGCTGGCCATCGTCGGCGAGGGCCCGGCGCGGCAGGCGTGTCTCGAGCTGGCCCGGGCCGCCGGGCTGGCCGACCAGGTGTGGCTGCCGGGCGAACGCACGGACGTGCCGGAGCTTTTGCGGGCCATGGACGTGTTCGTCCTGCCCTCCCTGGGCGAGGGGGTGTCCAACACCATCCTGGAGGCCATGGCCAG
This sequence comes from Betaproteobacteria bacterium, assembly GCA_037443925.1. GTDB lineage: Bacteria > Pseudomonadota > Gammaproteobacteria > Burkholderiales > Thiobacteraceae > Thiobacter. The sequence continues at coordinate 2,778 of JBBINK010000092.1, read as the reverse complement.
CGGCCTGCCGGTGATCGCCACGCGCGTGGGCGGCAATCCCGAACTCGTCGAGGAGGGGGTGACCGGCCGCCTGGTGCCCCCGGGCGACCCCGAAGCCCTGGCACGGGCATTGCTGGAGTATCTGGACGATCCGGCGCGCCTGGCGCGCGAGGGCCGCGCCGCCCGCGCCCGCGTGGAGGCCCGCTTCAGCATGGGGGCCATGGTGCGTGCCTATCTCGGCGTCTACGACGACCTGCTGGCAGGCCGGCTGCGGGCGGTCGGGAACCAGACCGCGAGCTAGAACCCATGTGCGGCATTGCAGGCATCTTCGACACCCGTGGGCAGCGGCCCATCGACCCGGCGCTGCTTGCCCGGATGAACGACACGCAGCATCACCGCGGGCCGGACGAGACCGGGCTGCACACCGAAGCCGGCCTGGGGTTGGCCCACAAGCGGCTGGCCATCATCGACCTGGCCTCCGGCCACCAGCCCCTGTTCAACGAGGACGGCAGCGTGGCGGTGGTGTTCAACGGCGAGATCTACAACTTCGTGGAGCTCATGCCGGAACTGGAACGCCGCGGCCACGTGTTCCGCACGCGCTGCGACACCGAAGTGATCGTGCACGCCTGGGAGGAATGGGGCGAGGCCTGTGTGGAACGGTTCCGGGGCATGTTCGCTTTTGCCCTGTGGGACCGGAGCCGGCAGACCCTTTTCCTCGCACGCGACCGCTTCGGCGTCAAGCCGCTCTTCTACGCCCTGCTCGACGATGGCCAGTTCATCTTCGGCTCCGAGCTCAAGGTGCTCACCGCCCATCCCCGGCTTCGCCGTGACCTGGAACCCTTCGCGGTGGAGGAGTATTTCGCCTACGGCTACATCCCCGAGCCACGCACCATCTACCGCCAGGCCCTGAAGCTGCCACCGGGGCACACCCTCACCCTGCGCCGCGGCGAGCCCCTCCAGCCCCCGCGCGCCTACTGGGACATGGTGTTCGAGCCGGCGCAGGCCATCACGCTGGAAACGGCGCAGGCGGAACTCGTGGAGCGCCTGCGGGAAGCGGTGAGGATCCGCCTGGTGTCGGAGGTGCCCCTGGGGGCATTCCTGTCCGGCGGCGTGGATTCCAGCGCGGTGGTGGCCATGATGGCGGGCCTGTCCGGCGAGCCGGTCAACACCTGTTCCATCGCCTTCGCCGACCCCGCCTTCGACGAATCCCGTTACGCGCAACGGGTGGCGGAGCGCTACCACACCCGCCACCACGTGGAGACGGTGAGCACGGACGACTACGGGCTCATCGATACCCTGGCCGCCCTCTACGACGAACCGTTCGCCGATTCCTCCGCCCTGCCCACCTACCGCGTGTGCGAGCTGGCGAAAAAGCGGGTCACCGTGGCCCTGTCGGGCGACGGCGGCGACGAGAATTTCGCCGGCTACCGGCGCTATCGCTGGCATCTTTACGAGGAGCGCGCGCGCGCCCTGCTGCCCGATGGCCTGCGCCAGCCGCTGTTCGGCTGGCTGGGCCGCCTCTATCCCAAACTGGACTGGGCGCCCAGGGTCCTGCGGGCCAAGTCCACCTTCGAGGCGCTCGCGCGCGACGCGGTGGCGGGCTATTTCCACGGTGTCTCCATCCTCGGGGACGCCCTGCGCGAGCGGCTGTTCAGCCCGGCCTTCCGGCGCGAGCTGCAGGGTTACCGCGCGGTGGAGGTGCTGCGCCGCCACGACGCCAACGCGCCCCACGACGACCCGGTGTCGCGGGTGCAGTATCTGGACATGAAGACCTACCTGGTGGGGGACATCAACACCAAGGTGGACCGCGCGAGCATGGCCCATGCCCTCGAGGTGCGCGAGCCGCTGATGGATCACCGGCTCATGGAATGGGTGGCCACGCTGCCCCGGGAATTCAAGCTCAACGGCCGCGAAGGCAAATACGTGTTCAAGAAAGCCATGGAACCCCATCTGCCCCACGACATCCTCTACCGCCCCAAGATGGGCTTCGCCGTGCCCCTGGCGGCCTGGTTCCGCGGGCCGCTCCGCAACCGGGTGCGGGAAGCGGTGCTGGGCGAGCGCCTGGCAGGCACCGGCTGGTTCGACACGGCCTTCCTGGAGGAGATGGTGGACCGGCATCAGCGCGGTCTGAGGGACTACAGCGCGCCCCTGTGGACCCTGCTCATGTTCGACGCCTTTCTGCGCCACGCCAGCGCTTCCGGGACCATCGGTCCGGCCCGGGGGTGAGCATGCGCATCCTGCACGTGTTCGACCATTCCCTGCCGCTGCATTCGGGCTACACCTTCCGCAGCGCGGCCATCCTGCGCGAGCAGCGCGCCCTGGGCTGGGAGACCTTCCACCTCACGGGGCCGCGCCAGACCGGCTGCACCGTGGCCGAAGAGGACGTGGACGGGCTGCATTTCTACCGCACCGCGCGGCCGACGGGGCTGGCCAGCCGCCTGCCGGTGCTGTCCCAGCTCGCCGACATGTGGGCGCTCGAGGGCCGTCTGAACCCGCTCATCGACCGGCTGCATCCCGACATCGTGCATGCCCACTCGCCCCAGCTCAACGCCATTCCCGCCCTGCGCGCCGCCCGGGCGCGGGGCATCCCGGTGGTGTACGAGGTGCGCGCCTTCTGGGAGGATGCCGCGGTGGACCATGGCACCACCCGGCAGGGCAGCCTGCGCTATCGCGCCTCCCGCGCGCTGGACACCCACGCCTTCCGGCACGTGGATGCCGTCACCTGCATCTGCGAGGGCCTGCGCGGCGACATCATCGGGCGCGGCATCGCGCCGGAAAAGGTCACGGTCATCCCCAACG
>JBBINK010000091.1:7647-9693 GCA_037443925.1 Betaproteobacteria bacterium | reverse complement strand
TCCGCCGCCATGACTGAAGCCCGTCTTATCGTCAGACCCGGCCGCGACCAGTCCCTCGGACGCCGCCATCCCTGGGTGTTTGCCAGTGCCGTGGCGCGTGTGGATGGCAAGGCCGCGCCGGGGGACAGCGTCGCCATCGTGGATGCGGAAGGGCGCTTCCTCGCCCGCGCCGCCTACAGTCCCCACTCCCGCATCGTCGCGCGGGTGTGGACCTGGGATGCCGACGAGACCGTGGACGCCGCGTTCTTCCGGCGCCGCATCGAGGCGGCCGTGGCCGCCCGCGACCATCCCGACATCGCGCCGGACTGCTGTCGCCTGGTCCATGGCGAATCCGACGGCCTGCCCGGCGTGATCGCCGACCGCTATGGCGACACGGTGGTCCTGCAGCTCTCCACGGCGGGCGCGGATCGCTGGCGCGAGCCCATCGCCGACGCGCTGATGAGCCTGCCTGGCGTGATGCGCGTGTTCGAGCGCTCCGACCTCGACGTGCGCGCCCTGGAAGGCTTGCCGCCGCGCACCGGCGTGCTGCGGGGCGACGCGCCGCCCGAAGCCATCGGCATTCGCGAAGGGCCGGTGCGCTTCCTGGTGGACGTCCAGCGCGGCCACAAGACCGGCTTTTACCTGGACCAGCGGCTCAACCGCGTGGTGGTGGGCCGCCTCGCCCGCGGCCGCGAGGTGCTCAACTGCTTCTGCTACACGGGAGGTTTCAGCCTCCATGCGCTGGCGCAGGGGGCGAGCCATGTGACGTCCATCGACAGCTCGGGCGAAGCCCTGGCCTGGGCGCGCCGCCAGCTCGCGCTCAACGGACTGGACGGGGCGCGGGCGGAATGGCTGGAAGGGGACGTGTTCCGCCTGCTGCGCCAGTATCGCGACACCGGCCGGCGTTTCGATCTCATCGTGCTCGACCCACCCAAGTTCGCACCCACGGTGGCCCAGGCACCCCAGGCCGCGCGTGGCTACAAGGACATCAACTGGCTCGCCTTCCGGCTGTTGCGCCCGGGTGGCTGGCTGGCCACCTTCTCCTGTTCCGGCGGCATCTCCGAAGAGCTGTTCCAGAAGATCGTCGCCGGGGCCGCGCGCGATGCCGGAGTGGAGGCGGCCATCGTGCAGCGTCTGTTCCAGGGGCCGGACCATCCGGTGCGGCTGTCTTTTCCCGAGAGCGCCTACCTGAAGGGGCTGCTGTGCCGGGTGAGCTGAACCTGCCGGCCGCCGCCCGCGCCTGGGGCACGGAAGCCTTCGCCACCACGCTCGCGGCCGAGCTGGAGGCCTTGCCCGCCGACGCCCTGCCCCTGCAGGCGGGGCTGATGGCGACCAGCTGCGTGGCCGATGTCCCCCACCGGGTGCGCCTGGTCTCCGCCCGCGAGCAGGCGGGTACGGTCGACGCACGGGTGGGCGTCTTCTACGCGGGCATCCTGGCGGGCTGCAGCTGCGCCGACGACCCCACGCCGGTGGAACCGCAGCCGGAATACTGCGAACTGGATCTGACGCTGGATCTGGCAAGCGCCCGGGCCTGGGTGCGGCTGCGGGGGGATTGAGGCGGCAGGTCCATTGTCCGGGCCGCAGCTTGCTGCTAGCATGGGCTGCTTTCCACGGTTCGGCTCCATGCCCATCCGGCTCGCCAAGTCCCTTTTTCTTGCCTTCGTGCTCCTGTTCGCCCAGCAGGCGGGCTGGGTGCATGCGGCCAGCCATCTGGCATCGGACCGGGCGCCCCTGGAGAAGCCGCTGCCCCATTCGCCGGCGTGCGAGCAGTGCGTGGCCCACGCGCCCCTGGGCGCGGGCCTGGTGTCCCAGCCGCTCACCCCCGGGGTGGTGGCCGCCGTCCCCGTCCCCGCCGCTCCCGTCGCGAGCGTTTTCTTTCCCCGTCCTTACACGCCCTGCCAGTCCCGGGCGCCGCCCGTCTTCCCCGCTGAAACCGCCTGAAGCGCGCCGGCCGCGTGGCCGGTGCTCCATTGCTTTTTCAGTGAGGAGGACCCATGTTCCTGCGTCGTTGCATCGCAGGCGGCCTCTTGGCCGGCCTGCCCCTGTTCGCCGGCGCGGCGTCCGATA
>JBBINK010000091.1:0-7637 GCA_037443925.1 Betaproteobacteria bacterium | reverse complement strand
CCAGAGCCGCGAGAGAGAGATCGAAGCCAGAGCGGCCGAGATCGAGGCGCTGCGGCAAAGCTACGAAACGCGGATTGCCGCCCTGGAGGCCAAACTCGCCGAGGCGGAGAAAAACCGTCCCGCGCCTGCGCCGTCCACGCCCCCAGCGGAGAGGGCAGGGGCGGCCGCTTTCAATCCCGCCATTTCCCTCATCCTTTCCGGCACCTACGCCAATCTGCAACGGGATCCCGCCAGCTGGCGCCTGGACGGCTTCCTGCCGGCGGGCGGGGAAGCCGGCCCGCCCCGGCGCAGCTTCAGCCTCGCCGATTCGGAGCTGGTGCTCTCCGCCAACGTGGATCCCTACCTGCGGGGCGAGTTCGTCCTCGCCGCCGGCCCCGACGACACGGTGGCGGTGGAGAACGCCTATCTGCAGACCCTGGCGCTGCCCAGGGGGCTGGGCCTCAAGGCGGGACGCTTCTACTCCGGCATCGGCTATGTCAACGCGCAGCATGCTCACGCCTGGGACTTCGTCGATGCGCCCCTGGCCCAGACGGCTTTCCTGGGCGGGCAGTATGCCCAGGACGGGGTGCAGCTGAAATGGCTGGCCCCTGCCTCGACCTTCCTGGAACTCGGCTTCGAGGCAGGGCGCGGCCAGTCCTTCCCGGGCGATGAGCGGGGCAAGAACGGCTTCGGCAGCTGGGCGCTGTCCGCCCGCCTCGGGGATGATGTGGGGGTGAGCCATTCCTGGCTGGCCGGGCTCGCCTTCCTGCATACCCGCCCCCGGGACCGCCGCTTCCAGGCCGAGGACGCCGGAGGCCAGGTCGTGGAGAACGCCTTTGCCGGACGCTCCGACCTGTGGCTGGCCAGCTTCGTCTGGAAATGGGCGCCCGAGGGCAACGCCCTGTACCGCAACTTCAAGTTCCAGACGGAGTACTACCGCAGACGGGAGGCGGGCACGCTCACCACCGACCTGGCCGGTAGCCCCAGGGCCGATCTCTTCCGCAGCCGGCAGTCGGGCTGGTACGCCCAGGGCGTGTATCAGTTCATGCCCCGCTGGCGGGTGGGGCTGCGCTATGACCGCCTCGCCTCAGGCACGCTGGAAGCCTACGGTAACACGGGCATGTTGCCGCAGCTCGCCGCCCACGATCCGCGCCGCCTGACGGCCATGGTGGACTACAGCCCGTCCGAATACAGCCGCCTGCGGCTGCAGCTGGCGCGCGACCAATCCCGGCGCGGCGAGCCGGACAGCCAGCTGCTGTTGCAATACATCCTGAGTCTGGGCGCCCATGGCGCCCACAGCTTCTGAGGAGCCGAACATGGGACGTCTTCTGCTGGCTTGGGTCCTGCTCGCGGGGTTCAGCCCCGCCTGGGCCCTGAACGTGTTCGCCTGCGAGCCCGAGTGGGCCGCCCTGGCCCGGGAACTGGGCGGCGACCGGGTGACGGTTTATGAGGCGACGAGCGGGTTGCAGGATCCCCACCACATCGAGGCCCGCCCCAGCCTGATCGCCCGTGCCCGCGCCGCGGACCTTCTGGTGTGCACCGGCGCGGAACTGGAGGCGGGCTGGCTGCCCCTGGTGGTGCGCCAGGCCAACAACCCCGACATCCAGCCCGGCGGGCCCGGCTATTTCGAAGCGGCAAGCCAGGTGCGGCTTTTGGAGGTGCCGGTGCGGCTCGATCGCGCCGAGGGCGACGTGCATCCCGCGGGCAATCCCCACCTGCAGCTGGATCCCCGCAACATCCTGGCCGTCGCGGAGGGACTGGCGCAGCGTCTGGCCCAGCGGGATCCGGCCCATCGGGCCCAGTATCAGGCGCGGCTGGCCGACTTCCGGCAACGCTGGCAGGCGGCCATGACGCGCTGGCAGGCCCAGGCTGCGCGGCTGAAGGGCATGCCGGTGGTGGTGCACCACAAGGTGTTCACCTACCTGTTCGGCTGGCTGGGCCTGCGGGAAGTGGCCGTGCTGGAGCCCAAGCCCGGCATCGAGCCTTCCGCCGCGCACCTGGCTGCCGTGCTGGAAACCTTGCGCCGCGAGCCGGCACGCATGGTGCTGCGCGCAAGCTACCAGGACGGGCGCGCCGCCGACTGGCTGGCCCAGCGGGCGCAGATACCCGCCGTGGCTTTGCCCGCGACGGTGGGGGGCACGCCCGGCGCGAAGGATCTGTTCGGCCTGTTCGATGACATCCTCGCGCGCCTGTCGGCCGCCGCGGGTCAGTCATGAGCGGGCTGGACTGGACCCTGGTCGGTCCCCCCTTCCTCGCCGGTCTGCTGGTTCTGGCCACTCACGTGCCCCTGGGCCTGCAGGTGCTCGCCCGGGGCATCGTGTTCATGGACCTGGCCATCGCCCAGCTGGCCGTGGTGGGCGTGCTGGCGACGGCGCGCCTGGGCTGGCAGGCCCAGGGCCTGGCCATGCAGGCGGTCGCCTTGGCCAGCGCCATTGCCGGCAGCCTGGCGCTCACCTGGGTGGAGCGGCGCTGGCCCCAGGTGCAGGAGGCGGTGATCGGCGTGCTGTTCGTGGTGGCGGCGGCCACCGGCGTGCTGCTCATGGCCCATGATCCCCATGGCGGGGAACGGCTCGCGGATCTGCTCGCCGGGCAGGTCCTGTGGGTGGGCATGGACGAGCTGGCCGGCCTGGCCGCCGTCACGGTCCCGCTGCTGGCCGTGCTCTGGGCGTCGAAGGGCGCGCCGCGGGCGCCGGTGTTCTACGGGATGTTCGCCGTGGCCGTGACGGCCTCGGTGCAGATGGTGGGCGTGTACCTGGTGTTCGCGAGCCTGATCGTGCCGGCGCTGGCGGTGCGGGGCTTGTCTTTCGGTCGCGCCCTGGCCGCGGGTGTGGCCATCGGCGGCGCCGGCTATGCCCTGGGGTTGTGGGCCTCCACCCGCTGGGATCTGCCGGCGGGCGCGCTGATCGTGTGGGGCCTGGTGCTTGCCGCGGGCGTGGCGGCAGCGCTGCGGCACGGCCTGCGCCGCGGCTAGGCGGGCCGGCCGTCGCGCGGGGCGCGATTGCCGGTGATTCCGCCGCTGTGTCACAATCCGGGGCGACAAGGGCGCACCATGCCCACTGCAGGGAGCGTGCTCGATGACCCTCAAGCTGTCCGTTGCCTCGCCCGTCGGCCCTTCCGGCGTCGTGCTGGACACCCGTCCCCGACAGGTGAAGGAATGGCTCGAATCGCTGCCGCTGGCCAATGCCTTCGAGGCGGCGCGCAAGCTTGCCGACGCCCTCGTGGCCAGCCGCGCCGTGCGGCTGTCGGAGGAGGCCCGGTTGCGCTTCCTGGGCCAATACCGCCAGACCATCCACACGCTCGTGCCCGCGCTGCAGCAGGAATATCTGGGCCGTCCCCTGCCCCTGGGAGAGCGGGCCAAACAGGCCGCCCAGCTGGCGCGCGAAGTGCTCAACGAACTGGCCAACGGCTACAAGCTCGCCCTCATGGATCTCGCCCAGCGGCGCATCGCGCTGGGCACCCAGAAGCTGGTGCCCCTGGCGGCCCAGCGGGTCATCGAGTCCCTGGGCGCGATCCTGGACATCTGCTACGAGACCTATGCGCCCACGCCCGCCGGGCTGTGGCGGGAACTCCACCAGGTGTACTGGTATGCGGCGCGGGAGGGCCACCACGAAACCCCGCTGCCGAAGGAAGAGGGCGGCGGCAGCATCGATGCCAGCTACAAGCGCATCCTGCTCACGGCCCTGGCCGATCCCTACCGCCTGCTGCAGGGGCAGCTGGCCATCGTCAGGCGCTATCTGGAACAGGAAGCCGGCCTGGCCGTGCTGCAGCCCGTGGCGCCGGTGGAGGCCACCCACGGACTCTACCTGATTCGGCTGGACGAAGACCGGCCCCCGAAGGCCCTCGCCCATCACACGGGCGCCACCGACAGCCGCAGCGACGTGCTGCTCAACACCATTCCCTTCGTGCGCAATCTGCACCAGCAGCTGCAGGCGCTGGAGGCCGGCGCGCCCGTGGCCGAGCCCGCCGTGGCGGAGATCCTCCGCGATGCGGGCGCCCATGCCCTGCTCCGGCGCCTGCTGCCCCACTGGGGACTGGGCCCCAAGCGCACCTTCAACCGTCTGCCCGCGGAGGGCTCCGTGTCCATCTGCACCGGACTGTCCGCCCTGTATCACATGCTGGCGGGCGAATCCGGCCCGGTCGCGGCGCCCGCCGCCCCGCCCCAGGAGGACATGGAGATCACGGTGGAAGTGGCCAGGCCCGGCGAGGCCTCCGGCCAGCATGCCACCTACACCTGCACCAGCTGGCATGTGATCAACGAAAGCGCCGGCGGCCTCGCGCTGGCCAACGAGCCGCGCAGCATGGCGCGCGTGCGCGTGGGCGACGTGGTCGGCCTGCGCACGCCCAACGGGGAATGGGGCGTGGGCGTGGTGCGCTGGATCCAGTCCGACACGCCGGGGCAGATCCGGCTCGGCGCCCAGTTCATCGCGCCCCGCGCCGCGGCCTGGGCGATCAGGCCCACCATCACCGCCGAGGGCACGCCCTTCCAGCCTGCGCTGCTGCTGCCCGAGGTGCCGGCGCTGAAGCAGCCCGAGCGGCTGGTGGCGGCCCGCGGCACCTTCCATCCCCAGCGCGAATTCGAACTGCGGGGTCAGGCGGGCAGCCGCATCGTGCGCGCCACCCGCCTTCTGGAACAGACCGACAGCTTCGAGATTTTCCTGTTCAGCTGAGGGCCTCGCCGGCCGGGGGAAAGATCTCCGCCAGACTCGAGCGCAGGACGGTGTCTTCCGCGCGGTCCAGGGCCTCCAGGAAGGCCGCGAGCGCCGGGTCGGCGGGGACCGCGCCGGCTTCCCGGTCGCGCAGGAACAGGCGGTGGACCTCGGCCGCCTGGATCCGGTCCGCGGCCCGCGCCAGCAGCCAACGCCCCCCGTCGGTGCCGACCACGAGCCCGGCGCGACGCAGGCGTGTCAGGAGCGCTTCCAGCTCCTCCACGCTCAGGGCGAGCCGCTGGCGCAGGGTGGACAGATCCGGCGGTTCGCCCCGACGTTGCGCCTGCACCAACTGGCCCAGCAGCGCCATGGCCGCGACGAAAGCCCACCCCGTGTGCCGCGGCCGGTTCCACACATCGTCCCGCCAGTGTTCCAGCGCCGCCGTGATCACTGCGCCCAGCAGCACCGTCAGCCACGACAGGTAGATCCACAGCAGGAAGATGGGCAGCGCGGCGAAGGCGCCATAGACCATGCGGAAGCTGGCCAAGCTGGTCACGTACCAGGCGAAGCCTTTCTTGACCCCTTCGAAGACGAGGCCGGCCACCAGCCCCCCGATCAGGGCGTGGGGCATGGGCACCGGCCGACGCGGCACCAGCCGGTAGAGCAGGGCGAAGGCCAGGGCGGTGAGCAGCATCGGCATGGGGCGCAAAAGCGCCGTGCCCAGCAGGGGCACGTGCCGGGCGTAGCCCAGGGACAGGCTCGCCAGATAGGACGTGATGGAAAGGCTTCCGCCCAGAAGCAGCGGCCCCACCGTGAGCACCGCCCAGTACACCAGCAGGCGTTGGACCCACGGGCGCTGGCGGTCCACGCGCCAGATCCCGTTGAAGGCCTGGTCGATGGTGTGCAGCAACAGGATCGCGCTCAGCACCAGAAAGGCGGTGCCCACCAGCGTCAGGCGCGCCGCCTTCTCCGAGAACTGCACCATGTACACCGTGATGATCTTGCCGGCGATCTCCGGCACCATGTGGGTGAGCAGGAAGATCTTGAGCGCCGTCATCAGCTCGCCGAACACGGGAAAGGCGGACAGGACCACCAGGGCGACGGTGATCAGGGGGACCAGGGACAGGAGCGTGGTGTAGGCGAGGGCCGCCGCGGTCTGGGGGCAACGGTCTTCGAAGAAGCGGCGGAAGACGAAACGCGCGAAGCCGGCCGTGCGCGCCCAGGGCCGCGACCGCGCCAGGGCGGGAGCGGACATGGCCGGCACGGTAGCACCGGCCGTTTGCGAGCGTCAAGGCGCGTGGCCGGCAAATCTGGGATAATCGATGAACCTCGCAGCCGAGTCCCGGTGGAGACGGACCCATGACCCCAGCCCAGAAGGCGCGGCAGCTGCTGCGCCGATGCCACGCCGGCGTGATCGCGACCCAGTCCCACGACATGCCGGGCTATCCCTACGCCTCTTTCGTGGAATACGTGGCGGATCACCAGGGACGGCCGGTGATGCTCATCAGCGCATTGGCGGAGCACACCCGCAATCTCCACTACCACGCCCGACTCAGCCTGGCCGCCGCCGATGCCCCGAGTGGCCCGGTGCTGGCCTCACCCCGTTTCACCTGTGTCGGCGAAGCGCGCCTGGTGCCCGACGAGGATCTGCCCGCCTGCCGGGCCCGTTATCTGCGCTATCTGCCCCATGCGGCCGATTATCTTTCGCTGGATTTCGCCTTCTGGCGCATCGAGCCGGTGCGGCTGCGCAGCATCCCGGGCTTCGGTGCCGCGGTCTGGGTGACGGCGGGGGACTATCTCGCCCTGGCCAGCCGGCTGGCCGAGGTGGAGGAGGCGCTGATCGCGACCCTCATGCGCGATCATGCCGAGGCCCTGTTGAGCTGCGCGCGGGGCGCGGGCCTGAACGAGGCGGCGGTGGAGCTCGTGGGCGTGGATTGCGACGGCTTCGACCTGCGGGCCGGAGGACGCACGGTGCGCTTCGCTTTCGATGCGCCCGCCTGGGATGCGGCGGGCGCGCGGGATGCCCTGCTGCGCCTGGCGGCCAAGGCGGGCAAGCCATGATGCGGGCCTGGCTGCATTACGGGGCCATCGTGAGCCTGGTGGGCCTCATCTTCCTGGGGCTGGGATGGGAGCTGTTTTGGGCGCCGGTTCGCCCGGGCGGCTCCTATCTCGTGCTCAAGGTGCTGCCCCTGTTGCTGCCCCTGTTCGGCATCCTGCGCGGCCGGCGTTACACCTACCAGTGGGCGTCGATGCTGATCCTCGCCTATTTCGTGGAGGGCGTGGTGAGGGCCACCACGGATGCCGACGCCTCCGCGCGGCTGGCCGGCCTGGAGATCGTGCTCAGCCTGGTCTTCTTCGTCTGCGCGATCTTCTATGCCCGGCTGACCGGAGGCGGCGCCGCCCGCGCCTGAGGCCGCGGTTGCGCTTCGCGCCGGCCGTGTCATCCGGCCGGCGGATCGATCTCGTGCAGGCTGCCGTCGGCGAACACCAGGGCGGTGTGGATCGTCTTGCCGGGATAGAGCGGGGCCAGGGCCTGCCGGTACTGGGCGAGCTGCCTGCGGTGGCGCGCCCGGCGCCGGGAGGGGTCTTCGTTGGCCCCGGTGTCCGCCATCTTGTAGTCCAGGATCCACACGGCATCATCGAATTCCACCAGCCGGTCGATGCGTCCCAGCTCGCCCGCGGCGGTGACGTAGGGCACCTCGTTGGCGGCCCTGCGGTGACGCGCCGGGTCGAAGAAGGGCGCCAGGGCGGGCGCGCGCACCAGCCGCTGGGCCTCTTCCCACAGGGCTGTGAAGCTCTCGGCGGACAGTCCCAGCTCGCGGCGGAGGGACTCGGGATCGATGCCCCGTCCCGCGCCTCCTTCCGGGGCCGTGAGGATTTCCAGCATGCGATGCAGGGCGATGCCACGGCGGATCGCCGGCGTGTCCGGGGTGGGCGCCCGCCTGCCGGTGGCCGGGGCGACCGGCGGGGGTGGGGGCGGGGGCGCGTCAGCCACGGCGGCCTCGGCCGCCG
>JBBINK010000090.1:0-9902 GCA_037443925.1 Betaproteobacteria bacterium | reverse complement strand
AACACAAGGGCAGCATTCCCGAATCCCTGCGGCCCGCCCTGGGCAACCGCATCTATGGCTGTGACGACTGCCAGCTGGCCTGTCCCTGGAACCGCTTCGCCACCACCAGCTCCGAACCCGATTTCCAGGTGCGCAACGGCCTGGACGACGTGAGCCTGGCCGAGCTGTTCGCGTGGAGCGAGACGGAATTCGAGCAACGCCTCGCCGGCAGCGCCATCCGCCGCATCGGCCATGAGCGCTGGCTGCGCAACATCGCCGTGGCCCTGGGCAACGCCCCCACCACGCCGGCGGTGGTGGCCGCCCTGGAGAGCCGCCGCGACCATCCCTCCGCCCTGGTGCGGGAACACGTCGCGTGGGCGCTGGCACGGCACGGGCTGTTATAATCCCGGACCGTCCATCAGACCGGCCCATGCCTCGAGGCCGGGCATTCCGGGTGCCAACGATCGGCGTGCCGAAACGGCCCCATGCGTCCTAATGGACAATCTGGGATAATTCGCCCTCCCCGTCAGCGCGTCCCATGCAACCCGATCCCCGCTCCCCCATCGGCGTTTTCGATTCCGGCGTCGGCGGCCTCACGGTCGTGCGGGCACTGATGGAGCGCCTGCCCTTCGAAAACATCGTGTATTTCGGCGACACCGCGCGCGTGCCCTACGGTGTGAAGTCGGTGGAAACCATCGCCCATTACACCACTCAGATCGCAGAGTTCCTGCTGGACAGGCAGGTCAAGCTCCTGATCATCGCCTGCAACACCATGGCCGCGGTGGCCGCGGGCGTGGTGCGGGATCTGTCCCCGGTGCCGGTGCTGGACGTGATCGACGCCGGCGCGGCCTGCGCCGCCAGGACGACGCGCAACCGCCGCATCGGCATCATCGGCACGCCGACCACCATCAACAGCAACGCCTACGCGCTGGCCATCCACCGCATCGATCCCGACACCCGCCTGTATTCCCAGGCCTGCGCCCTGTTCGTGCCCCTGGTGGAGGAAGGCTGGCTGGATCATCCGGTGACCCGGCTCACCGCCCAGGAATACCTGCGCCCCGTGCTGAGCGAGGACATCGACACCCTCGTGCTGGGCTGCACCCACTATCCCCTGCTCAAACCCCTGCTGCAGGAGGTCGCGGGGCCAAACGTCGCGCTGATCGATTCCGCCCAGGCCATGGCCGAGCAGGCGGCCACGCTGCTGAAGGAACGGCATCTCGGCAATCCCGACAAGAGCGCGCCCCGTTATGAGTTCTACGTCACCGACGTGCCGCTGCGCTTCCAGACCATCGGCGAACGCTTCCTGGGCCGCAGCCTCTCCCATGTGCACGTGGTGAAATGGTGAATGAGGAGGTCGATCCGAATGTCCATGCGAGCTTGGCTGATCCTGGCCCTCATCGTCGCGGCGGTGGCCGCTGGCTGCGCCACCACCACCCAGGGCGGTGCGGTGGGAGTCGAACGACGGCAGCTGCTGCTGGTCTCGCGACAGGACGCGGAACGCAGCGCCGCCACCTTCTATGCCACGGAAAAGCAGAAGTACGCGGCCAGGGGCCTGCTCAACCCGGATCCGGCCCAGACCGCGCGCGTGCGGCGCATCGCCCAGCATCTGATCGCCCAGGCCTCCGTGTTCCGGCCCGACGCGGCGGCGTGGCGCTGGGAGGTCAACGTGCTGGGCAGCAAGGAGCTCAACGCCTACTGTGCGGCCGGGGGCAAGATCGCCGTCTATAGCGGCCTGATCGACGAGCTGAGGCTCACCGACGACGAACTCGCGGCGGTCATGGGCCACGAGATCGCCCATGCCTTGCGGGAACACAGCCGGGAAGCCATGTCCGAAGTCCTGGCGCAGCAGCTGGGCATCGCGGTGCTGGGCGCCGCCCTGAACATGGGCCCCCTCACCCAGGACCTGCTGGACAAGGCGGCCACGCTGGCGGTGCAACTGCCCCATTCGCGGGAAAAGGAGCGGGAGGCGGACCGCATCGGGCTGGAACTCACCGCCCGTGCCGGCTATGATCCCCGCGCGGCCATCAGCGTATGGAAGAAGATGATGGCCTCGGGCACGGGCCAGCCGCCGGAATTTCTCAGCACCCATCCGAACCCGGCCTCACGCCTGCAGGACATCGAGGCCCACCTGCCCCGCGTGCTGCCCCTGTACGAGGAAGCCCGGCGGCACCGTCCTTCCGCATAAAAAAACCGGACGGTGTGAAACCGTCCGGCCAAGCTCCCGGATCAAGGAGAGAGTGCGCTTCCCGTTTGCCCCGACGCGGCAATCCGCCTCGTGCGCCCGTACTGTCGCAAGTGCCGTGCCAAATGCCCAGGTGGCCGGATGACGTTTTGGTCATGGCGTCCACACCGTTGAATCGGCGTGCAAAACCCGCCGTCGCCGGAACACGGCGGGGCCTGGCAGGCGCCCTGCACGCCGCGGCGCACCGCGCCCGGGGTGACGCGCCGCGTCAAGATCCTGGCGCTTTCGGTCAGCCCCGTGACCTGCGCCCGGGGCGGAAATAGCGGGCATCGTCGTAATACGCTTCCGCCGCGTTCGCCGGCGTGAAGCCCGGGAACCCCAGCACCGGCAGGGGCTGCAAATCGGCCGGCCTCTCCAGGCGCGCGACGGCATCGGCGGCCGCCTCGTCCAGCATGGCCAGGCGTTCGCCCGTGGCGCGCGCCATGAAATCGCGCTCCACCCGGATCACCACCGCCTTGCCCGTCATGCCGGTGTAAGGGTGCAATGCCTTTTCCATGAGGCCGTGCCCCAGAAGATAGACGGCCATGCGGTCGAGCACCTGCGTGCGCCGGTGCCAGAACAGTTCCTTCCAGCGAAACCCGGCCATCAGGTCGGCCAGCTCATGATCGGCACAGGCGACGAGCACGCCGGTTTCGTCGAACTGGGTCAGGGCATCCTGGACGGGACTGCGCATGCCGCCGGCCGCGGCCGGGCATTGGCGATGGCGCCGGTTGATGGCCGCCTTGGTGCGGGGGAAGACGACCCAGGCGAGCAGGTTGAACAGGTCGTGCCAGTTCTCCGGGCGGGTTGGGAGTTCGCCCCGGAGATTGATGCGCTCCTCGTAGGCCGCCTGGCCCTCATGCCCCGCCAGCGGCGGCACCACGCGCAGGGGCACGCCGTTTCCGCTCGCGGGCGGTGAGGGCAGGCCGTCGAGCAGGGCCTGATAATCGGACAGCGCCGGCCAGCGTCCGGGCGGCCAGGACAGGCGCCCGAGCACCGGTTCCAGCGCGGCGAACAGAGGGCCTTGCAACGGTCGGGGATCCCACGGCGCAGACATGGTTGAGAATTCTAGCGTCCGTCCCTATAAAGAAACCCGTCGCGTCGCCGACATTTTTTCCGATCGTCATCACCCTCGGGCCGGAGGTATCCATGCAAAGGGACGTCACGTTTTCCGCCACCCAGGCCAACCCGCTGCGGCAGCTCAAGCAGTACGGGCAAAGCATCTGGCTGGACAACCTTTCCCGCACGCTGCTGCGCGAGGGCCGCTTCAAGGCCTACATCGAGGAGGACGGCATCTCCGGCGTCACCTCCAACCCGGCCATATTCCAGAAGGCCATCGCCGACAGCCCCTATTACCGGGACGACATCGAGCGGCTGCGGGCAAGCACGCTCACCGCGGAGGAACGTTTCGAGGCCCTGGCCATCCCCGACGTCAAGGCCGCCTGCGACCTGCTGCGGCCGGTGTGGGAGGAAAGCGGTGGTGACGACGGCTATGTGAGCCTGGAGGTCTCGCCCACCCTGGCCTACGACGAGGCGGGAACGGTAGCCGCCGCCCAGCGGCTTCACGCTCTGGTGGACCGCCCCAACGTGTTGATCAAGGTGCCCGCCACGCCCGAGGGCGTGCTGGCCTTCGAGACGCTGACCGCGCGGGGCGTGAGCGTGAACGTGACCCTGATCTTCTCCCTGCTGCAGCACCGGGAGGTGATGCACGCCTATGTGCGGGGCATCGACCAGTGGATCCGGAGTGGGGGCGATCCACGCCGGGTGAAATCGGTGGCGAGCCTGTTCCTGTCGCGGGTGGACACCCACGTGGACAAGCGACTGGAACAGCTGGGCACGCCCGAGGCCCTGGCGCTCAGGGGCAAGAGCGCGGTGGCCATGGCCAAGGTGGCCTACGAGCGCTACCGCGAGGTCTTCCACGGGCCGGAGTTCGCCCCGCTGCGGGCCGCCGGCGCGCGTCCCCAGTATCTGCTCTGGGCGAGCACGGGGACCAAGAATCCCGCCTACAGCGACGTGCTCTACGTGGAACCCCTGATCGGGCCGGAAACCATCAACACCCTGCCCGACGCCACGCTCGCCGCCTTCCGCGACCACGGGCACGCGGCCCCCACCCTGACCGAAAACGGCGAGCAGGCACTGCACGACTACCTGGCCCTGGAACGCATGGGCATCAACATGCGGGACGTGGGCGACGAGCTCCAGAAACAGGGCGTCAAGCTCTTCCAGGACGCCTTCGACCAGCTGCTCGGGCTGCTCCAGTGAGCCCGGCGGCTGCCGGCCGGACTCAGCGGGCGAGGCGGGCACGCAGCACGTGGAGCGCGCCCGGCGCGAGGGACACGGCGATGATGCCGAAGATCACCAGCGTGAGGTGATCCTTGATGAAGGGAATGTTGCCGAAGAAGTAGCCGGCGAGCACCAGGGAACTGATCCACAGCACCGCGCCGGCCGCGCTGAAGGCCACGAACCGGCCCTAGGGCATGTGGCCGATGCCCGCCACGAAGGGCGCGAAGGTGCGGACGATGGGAAAGAAGCGCGCCAGCAGCACGGTCTTGCCTCCGTGGCGCTGGTAGAAGGCCTCCGTCTTCTCGAGATGGGAACGGTTGAGCCAGCGCGGCTGGCCGCGGAACACGCGCGGCCCGAGGAAGCGGCCGATCCAGTAATTCGTGTTGTCCCCCAGGAAAGCGGCGGCCATCAGCACGCCGCACAGGGTCGCCACATCGATGCCATTGGCGGCGGCCAGGGCACCGGCCACGAACAGCAGGGAATCACCCGGCAGGAAGGGCGTGACCACGAGCCCGGTTTCGCAGAAGATGATGGCGAACAGGACCAGATAGAACCACTCGCCATGGTTCTCCAGCAGCCAGAGCAGGTGCTGGTCCAGGTGGACGACGAGGTCGATGAATTGGGTCACGAGTTCCATGGCGGGGGCCCATGCAGATGTCGTTCACGAACGGGGGGCGGCGCGACGTTGCGTCCACCCTGCGCGCCCGATGCCGGACGGTGCCCGGGACGGACAGGGCCGGTTCCCGTTCATCCGGCGGTCGAATGAGAACAGGCGCTAGGGCAGAAGCTCGGCTTCCTGCTTCTTCTCGGGCTTGACGAAATCCTCCCGGGAAATGCCCAGCCACATGACGATGGGGCTGGCCACCAGCACCGACGAATAGGTGCCCACCACGATGCCGATGGTCAGCGCCAGCGCGAAGTAGAACAGGATCTCCCCGCCCAGGAACAGCATGGCGAACACCATGATCTGGGTGGTCACATGGGTCATGATGGTGCGGGACAGGGTCGCGGTGATGGCGTTGTCGATGATCTCCGCGGGCGTGCCCTTGCGCATCTTGCGGAAGTTCTCCCGGATCCGGTCGAACACCACCACCGTGTCATTGACGGAATAGCCCAGGATGGCCAGCACCGCGGCCAGCACCGTCAGGGAAAACTCCCACTGGAAGGCCGCGAACATCCCCACGATGATCACCACGTCGTGAAAGGTGGCGACGATGGCGGCGATGGCGAACTGCCATTCGAAGCGCACCCAGAGATAAATGACGATGCCGATCGACACCAGCAGCAGGGCGAGCGAGCCGTCATAGAGCAGCTCCTGCCCCACCTGGGGACCCACGAATTCGACGCGCTGCAGGCTGGCGTCGGGGCTTTGCCGCTTGAGCACGGCCATCACCGCCTCGGAGAGCTGGGCGCTGGTCACTCCCGGCTTCAGGGGCAGGCGCACCAGTACGTCCCGCGAGGTGCCGAAGTTCTGCACGCTGGCCTCGGCATGGCCGTTGGCGGCAAGATGCTCCCGGATCTTCTGGATGTCCGCCGCGGCGCCGTAGCGCACTTCCATCACCGTGCCCCCGGTGAAGTCCACGCCCAGATTGAGCCCCCGCCAGACCAGAAACACCACGGCCAGCACGAAGGTGGCAGCCGACACGAAGGCGGTCACCTTCGCGTACTTCATGAAGGGAATGTCGCGTTGGAGCCTGAAGAATTCCATGTGTGTTTCCCGATGTCGGTGGCTCTACCCGATGGAGAGCTTGTGGATGCGTTTCATGCGGCCGTAGGTCAGGTTGACCACCGCCCTGGACACCGTCACCGCGCTGAACATGGACGTGAGAATGCCCAGGCAAAGGGTGACCGCGAAGCCGCGCACCGGCCCGGAGCCGAGCCAGAACAGGAAGAAACCCGCGATCAGGGTGGTGATGTTGGAATCCAGGATGGTGTCCCAGGCGCGGTCATAGCCGGCATGGATGGCCGCCTGGGGCGAGTTGCCGTTGCGCAGCTCCTCCCGGATGCGCTCGAAGATGAGCACGTTCGCGTCGATGGCCATGCCCACCGTGAGGGCGATGCCGGCGATGCCGGGCAGCGTCAGCGTGGCCTGGAGCATGGACAGCAGGGCCACCAGCAGCAGCACGTTCACACCCAGCGCGAAGCTGGCGATCAGGCCGAACACGCGGTAATAGACCACCATGAACAGCACGATCCCCACGAAGCCCACCAGCGTGGAATGGAAGCCACGCCGGATGTTGTCGGCGCCGAGGCTGGGGCCCACCGTGCGCTCCTCGATGATCTCCATGGGCGCGGCGAGCGCTCCCGCGCGCAGCAGCAGGGCGATGTCGTTGGCCTCCTGGGTGCTGCGCATGCCGGTGATCTGCACCCGGCCACCGGGAATTTCGGACTGGATCACCGGCGCCGTCACCACTTCCGCCTGGCCCTTCTCCACGAGCAGGATGGCCATGCGCTTGCCGATGTTCTCGCGGGTGAGCTGCTGGAAGATGCGCGCACCGCGCCCGTCGAGGGTCATGTGCACCGCAGGGCGGCCGTGCTCGTCGAAGCCCGGGCTGGCATCGGTGATGTATTCCCCGGTGAGCACGACGTTTTTGCGCACCAGCACCGGCTGCCCGTCGCGCTCCCGCATCAGCTCGGCGCCCAGGGGCACCTGGCCGGCCAGCGCCGCGGCGATCTCGCCGTCGCTGAAATCCGCCATGCGCAGCTCCAGCGTGGCGGTGCGGCCGAGGATCTGCTTGGCCCGGGCGGTGTCCTGCACCCCCGGCAGCTGAACCACGATGCGGTCCAGCCCCTGCTGCTGAATGATGGGTTCGGCGACCCCCAGCTCATTGACCCGGTTGCGCAGCGTGGTGAGGTTCTGCTTGACGTCCATCTCCTGCCGGCGCTTGAGGGCCTCGGGGCGCACGGTGGCCACCAGCCAGGGCTCCGCCCCGCGGTCCTCCTCCCGGAAGGCCAGCTCTTCGAGCTTGCGCGTGAGCAGGTCGCGCGCCTTCTCCCGCTCGGCCGCGCTGGCGAACCTCACCTCCACCGCCTGCCCCTGGCGCCCGACGGTCAGATACTGCACCCGGTTTTCCCGCAGCAGGCCACGCACATCCGAGGCATAGCGGTCGATCATGCGCGCCATGGCGGTCTTGGTGTCCATCTGGAGCAGGAAATGCACGCCCCCGCGCAGATCCAGGCCCAGATACATGGGCTGGGCATGGATGGCGGTCAGCCACGCCGGCGAGCGCGACAGCAGATTGAGCGCCACCACGTAATCCCCGCCCAGCCGCTCCTCGAGCAGCGTCTTGGCGCGCAGCTGGGTGTCCGTATCCGCGAACCGGATCCGGATGGTGTTGCCGTCCTGTTGCGCCTGGTCGTAGGCGATCGAGGCGGCCTTGAGCACGGCCTCCGCCTGGGCCAGCGTGGTCGCGTCCACCGTCGCGGTGGCGCGTCCGGCGGAAATCTGCACCGCCGGCGCTTCGCCATAGAAATTGGGCAGGGTGTACAGGAACCCCAACACCAGGGCGATGGCGACGACGACGTATTTCCAGAGGGGATAGCGGTTCATGGGGCCTTCGCTCGCGGTGGATCCGGATGGTCAGGCGTTGCTTTTCAGCGTGCCTTTGGGCAGCACCGCCTGGATGGTGTGTTTCTGCACCTGGACCACCACGCCATCGGCGATCTCCACGGACACGTACTGGTCACCCACTTTGGTGATCCTGCCGAGGATGCCGGAACTGGTCACCACTTCGTCACCCTTCTGCAGGGCGTCGATCATCTTCTTCTGCTCCTTGGCCCGCTTCATCTGCGGCCGGATCAGCATGAACCAGAACAGCACCAGGATGACGATGAACGGCAGCATGCTCATGAGGGGGTCCGGCTGCTGGGCAGCGGGCGCGGCATAAGCGGGGGAAATGATCACGGCGTTCTCCAAAGCGTTTTTAGAATCAGTTGGTTACACGACACGGACGCGACGCGGAAGCGGGCATTCTAGCACGAAGCGCGTTCAAGCCCGCCCGCGCGCGGCCCGGAATGCGGCCACGTACCGGGTGAGGCTGCCCTGCTCGATCGCGGCGCGCAGCTCGGCCATGAGCGTCTGGTAAAAATGCAGGTTGTGGTGCGTGTTGAGCACCGCCCCCAGGATCTCGTTGGTCTTGTCCAGGTGGTGCAAATAGGCCCGGCTGAAGTGGCGACAGGTATAACAGGTGCACGTTTCATCCAGGGGACGCGTGTCGCTGCGGTGCGCGCTGTTGCGGATCTTGATGTCGCCGAAACGGGTGAACAGCATGCCATTGCGGGCATTGCGTGTGGGCATCACGCAGTCGAACATGTCCATCCCGGCGACCACGGCCTCCACGATGTCCTCCGGCGTGCCCACGCCCATCAGGTAACGCGGCCGTTCGGCGGGCAGGCGCGGCGCGGTGAAGGCGAGGATGCGCCGCATTTCCTCCTTGGGCTCCCCCACCGAAAGGCCCCCGATGGCATAGCCGTCGAAGCCGATCTGCAACAGCCCGGCCAGGGACTCCTCGCGCAGGGCCTCATACATCCCGCCCTGCACGATGCCGAACAGGGCGTTGGGGTTGCCCTCATGGGCGCGTCTCGACCGCTCGGCCCAACGCAGCGACAGCCGCATGGACGCCGCCGCGGTGGCGTAGTCGGCGGGATAGGGCGTGCACTCGTCGAAGATCATCGCGATGTCGGAATTCAGCACCTTCTGGATGCGCATCGATTCCTCGGGCGAAAGGAAGCAGGCATCGCCGTTGACGGGAGAGCGGAAGCTCACCCCCTCCTCGCTGATCTTGCGCAGTGGGTTGAGACTGAACACCTGGAAGCCACCGGAATCGGTGAGGATGGGGCCATCCCAGCCCATGAACCGGTGCAGGCCGCCGTGCGCGGCGATCACCTCCAGACCGGGCCGCAACCAGAGATGGAAGGTATTCCCCAGCACGATCTGCGCCCCCACCTCGCGCAGCGCGTCGGGCCGCATCGCCTTGACCGTGCCGTAAGTCCCCACGGGCATGAACGCCGGCGTTTCCACCACGCCGTGGGCCAGCTCGAGCCGCCCGCGCCGCGCCGCGCCGTCCGTGGCGAGCAGTTGGAACTTCACGGCTCGGCCCGTTCGATCAGCATGGCATCGCCATAGCTGAAGAAGCGGTAACGCGCCTGGACGGCATGGGCGTATGCCCGCTTGAGGGTATCCATGCCGCCGAAGGCGCACACCAGCATGAACAGCGTCGAACGGGGCAGGTGGAAGTTCGTGAGCAGCCTGTCCACCACCCGAAAGCGGTAGCCGGGCAGGATGAACAGCGTGGTCTCGTCCCGGCCGCTCACCAGCGCGCCCGAGGCCGCCGCCGACTCCAGGGCGCGCAGGCTGGTCGTCCCCACGGCCAGCACCCGCCCCCCGCCCGCGCGCGCTGCGGCGATGGCCTCCACGGTG
>JBBINK010000089.1:2670-10013 GCA_037443925.1 Betaproteobacteria bacterium | reverse complement strand
CGCCCTCCGCCCATCCACGGGGGGCCAAGCGCGGGGCGCCCATGTTGGGGTGGGCTATTCCCCATCGCGTGAATTTTCTGCGAGTGCGGCGCTGCTTTCGGCTTCGGTCCATCGAAGGTCTGGCCGCCCACTCCAGCAACTGCGCCACCAGGTGGTACTCCGGTTCGGGTGGATCGCGTACTGGTGGGCCCGTTGGACCGGCGTCCGATCGTCCTTCGTCGCATCGAGTCCCATGCGCGCTTTGAACGCCGGCGTGGTTCTGTCGCTTCCTCCTAGCCATGCTCGGGCCCCGTTCGAGGCCGCCACCGTGACCGTGTCTGAAAGCCAGGCTGTCAGCTGTCCCGTCGTCCGCTTGTCCAGTTTATCGGGGGCTCTCACCAAGCTTTCTGGCCTTCGCTAGAGATGTTGACTTTCCTGAATTTTCTGCTTCAATAGAACGACCATTCTAGTTGACGCACAAAATGAAGACATCCGCTGCGCTGCGACGCTCTGCTGACCCCCGCCAACAGGTGTTGGATACGGTCCTTAGGCTCTTCAGGGAGCGTGGGTATTTCGCTACATCAATACAGGATATCAGCCGTGAATCGGGTGTGAGCGTGGGGTCCATTTATCATCATTTTGGCGATAAAGAGGGCATCGCACGTGCGCTCTACCACACGCTTTCCGAGCAGATGAGCAACCTAATAGCATGGATCAGTGCTCGACATGGCTCGGTTCACGATCAATGTCGTGAGATTGTCAAAAATCTCTTTGAGATGACCGAGTCTGCGCCCTTGGTCATGGACTTCATGCTATACGCAAAGCACAGAGAGTTTCTTCCCAACGAGAAACCAATCTGCTCATCCAGGCCGTTCGAACAAATCCGAACGATCGTTTCGGCTGGCATGGAGTCGGGCGAAATTCGCCGTATGGATGTCATGGTTGCTGCCACATGTCTGTTCGGTGGGCCAATCCGCATGATTGTGGCCCGCCTTGACGGAATCCTGCAGGCACCATTACCGAGTTATCTCGACGAAGTATGGGATTGTGCTTGGAGGTCGGTTGCCGCCAGTTGACGGCGGCTTCCCTTTGTTAATAGTAGAACGAACGTTCATTCTAGGAGACCAGCATGAAATCACTAGCCATTGTGGTGCGCGATGATTCCTACGATAAGATCCTTACGCCACTTGCTTTTGCCTACCTTACGGCGTCAGAGGGAACGCAGGTTGACATGCTTTTTGTCAATTGGGCAGTCAAGGCGTTGACAGCAGAAGGAGCGCGGGGCCTCCGTATCGACGGGCGACACGCCACGGAGGAAGCGAAGGTGCGCGAGGGTGTTGCCAAGGCAGGCTTGCCAACCGACATCTACGAGATCATCAAAGCACTGAAGTCGACTGGAAACGTGAACTTTTACGCCTGCAGTCTGGCCGCTTCGATTTTTGGCGTAGACCAAACGAATCTAATCCCAGAGGCATCCGGCATCGTGGGGGCGGCGTGGTTCCTGAACGAGAAGGCGGCCAAGGCCGACCACTATCAATACTTCTGAGGAGAAGGGTATGACCGACATCCAAGTCAAGTCGACCCTGGATACTTCAGGCAAATGTTGCCCGATGCCTATGGTCGAAACCAACAAAGCCATCAAGGAGCTGGCGATTGGTGAGGTCCTGGAGATCATTGCTACCGACATCGGTACACTCAAGGACATCCCCTCGTGGTGTGAGCGCGTCGGCCATACATTGCTGGCCTCGTCGCAACAAGACCAAGTGATCCGGTTTTATGTGCGCAAAGAACGCTGACTCGCAAGAGCTCTGCTACGGGTGTGTGTACTACCCACCGAACCTGCCGCCTCGAGCGTATTCTCCTGAAGACTGGGAACTGCTCCAGGCGCGTCAGTGCTCGTTCGAGTACACGCCGGGCGACAGTGAGTGCCAGTCGATGCGTAAAACCAGCTGTTCCCTCGTTGATCTCGGCGGCACCTAGGGCCTGTTCCGAATCATCTTCCAGTGGATGGCGCCCTGGCTGCGAAGGCAGGGAGGCTAGCGGAGGGGGGCGCAGTCTGGGCGAGTTCCCTGGGGCTTGGCCGACCGTCAGATTCGACCGTCCTTTCGCGGCCGCAACCCCAGGGGACCTGACCGTAAGGGGCCGGCTACGTGGCTGCAGTGGCTCGCAGATCGCTCTCTTGCTGCGGCGCCCGTGCCGGGCGCATCTCGAGACCAGATCCTAGCACTGCTCCCAGGGCAGGCCCTCGAAACGCCAGCCGTTGAGCTTGCCCCGTTGATGCTCTTCGTTGAGATCCCCCTCGAAGCCGTGCTCCACGTTGTAGACCTTCGTGAAGCCCGCTTCCTCCAGCGCCTTGCCGGCGTCGCGGGAGCGGTTGCCACTGCGGCAGATGAGCACCACCGGACGGTCGATGGAGGTGGCCCGCTTCACGTGGGCGATGAATTCGGGGTTGCGTTCCCAGTTGGGACCGTCCACCCAGGGCACCAGCAATGCCCCCTTGGGGTGACCCACGAACAGATACTCCCACTCGCTGCGCACGTCGATGAACACGGCCTCGGGATGGGCACGCAGGAACTCGTAGGCTTCCTTGGGCTTGAGGTGCTTCATGGGGCCAGTATAGGCGCGGTTGGCTCCGGGCGAAAACGCAAACCCCGCTGATGCCCGCCCCGCTTGCGCGCGTGCCGTCCGCAAGGGTCGCCGCAACCGTGCTGTGCTATCATAAGCCCCTTTTTTCGCACGGTTTTTTCTTCCCATGGCTGCCCAACGCATCGACCGCCTGCCCGCCCTTCTGGCCGAGCGCATCCTGCTCCTGGACGGAGCCATGGGGACCATGATCCAGACCTTTCGGCTCACCGAGGCCGACTACCGGGGCGGCCGCTTCGCCGACTGGCCCCATGACCTCAAGGGGAACAACGACCTGCTGGTGCTGACCCGGCCCGAGATCATCCGGGGCATCCATGCCGCCTATCTGGAGGCCGGCGCCGACATCATCGAGACCAACACCTTCAACGCCACGCGCATCGCCATGGCCGATTACGGCATGGAAGGGCTGGTGCACGAGATCAACGTGGCGGCGGCACGGCTCGCGCGCGAGGTGGCCGATGAGTACGAGGCGAAGGACCCCGGAAAACCCCGCTTCGTGGCGGGCGTGCTGGGGCCCACCAACCGCACCGCCACCATTTCTCCGGATGTCAACGATCCGGGCTTTCGCAACGTCACCTTCGATGAGCTGGTGGCCGCCTATGCCGAGGCCACGGACGGCCTCGTCCAGGGCGGGGTGGACCTGATCCTGATCGAGACCATCTTCGACACCCTCAACGCCAAGGCCGCGGTGTTCGCGGTGCAGGACTACTTCCAGCGGCATGGCCTGCGGCTGCCCATCATGATCTCCGGCACCATCACCGACGAGTCGGGACGTACCCTCACCGGCCAGACGGCGGAAGCCTTCTGGAATTCCCTGCGCCATGCCGAGCCGCTTTCGGTGGGCTTCAACTGTGCCCTGGGGGCGGACAAGCTGCGTCCCTACGTGGAGGAGATCGCGCGCAAGGCCGACGTGTATGTCTCGGCCCATCCCAACGCCGGCCTGCCCAACCCGCTGTCGGAGACGGGCTACGACGAAACGCCCGAACACCTCGCCGCGGAGATCCGGGCCTGGGCGGAGGAGGGCATCCTCAACATCGTGGGAGGCTGCTGTGGCACCACACCTGCCCACATCCGTGCCGTGGCCGAGGCGGTCGCGGGCCTGCCGCCGCGGCGCATTCCGGAGGTGCCCAGGATGCTCCGCCTGTCGGGGCTGGAGCCGCTCAACGTCGGCGAAGGCTCGCTGTTCGTCAACATCGGCGAGCGGACCAACGTCACCGGCTCCCGCCTGTTCGCGCGGCTGATCCTCAACGGCGAATACGACAAGGCCCTGGACGTGGCCCGGCAGCAGGTGGAAAACGGCGCCCAGATCATCGACGTCAACATGGACGAGGCCATGCTGGATTCGGAGGCGGCCATGGTGCGCTTCCTGAATCTCATCGCCTCCGAGCCGGACATCGCCCGGGTCCCGGTGATGATCGATTCCTCCAAGTGGAGCGTGATCGAGGCCGGCCTCAAGTGCATCCAGGGCAAGGGCATCGTCAATTCCATCTCCCTCAAGGAGGGCGAGGCCGAGTTCCTCGAGCGCGCGCACCTGGCCCGCCGCTATGGCGCCGCCGTCGTGGTGATGGCCTTCGACGAGCAGGGGCAGGCGGACACCTTCCAGCGCAAGACCGAAATCTGCGCCCGATCCTATCGCCTGCTCACGGAAAGCGGCTTCCCTGCCGAAGACATCATCTTCGACCCCAACATCTTCGCGGTGGCCACGGGCATCGAGGAACACAACAACTACGCCGTGGATTTCATCGAGGCCACGCGCTGGATCAAGCAGCACCTGCCCTATGCCAAGGTGAGCGGCGGGGTGTCCAACGTCTCCTTCTCCTTCCGCGGCAACGAGCCGGTGCGCGAGGCGATCCACACCTGCTTTCTGTACCACGCGATCCGGGCCGGCATGGACATGGGCATCGTCAACGCCGGCCAGCTCGGGGTGTATGAGGAGCTCGATCCGGAGCTCAGGGAGCGGGTGGAGGACGTGCTGCTCAATCGCCGCCCGGACGCCACCGAGCGCCTGGTGGAGTTCGCCGAGCGCTACAAGGGCCAGACCAGGGAGCAGGTGGAGGACCTGTCCTGGCGCCAGCTTCCGGTGGAGGATCGTCTGGCTCATGCCCTGGTGAAAGGCATCACCACCTACATCGTCGAGGACACCGAGGAGGCGCGCCTCAAGGCCAAACGCCCCCTGGACGTGATCGAAGGCCCGCTGATGGCCGGCATGAACATCGTCGGCGACCTGTTCGGCTCCGGCAAGATGTTCCTGCCCCAGGTGGTGAAATCGGCGCGGGTGATGAAGCAGGCGGTGGCCCACCTCATCCCCTACATCGAGGCGGAAAAGGCGGCCAGCGGGGCTTCCCAGGCCAAGGGCAAGATCGTGCTGGCCACGGTCAAGGGCGATGTCCACGACATCGGCAAGAACATCGTGGGCGTGGTCCTGCAGTGCAACAATTACGAAGTGGTGGATCTGGGCGTGATGGTGCCGGCATCGAAGATCCTCGACACCGCGCGGGAGCAGAAGGCGGACATCATCGGCCTGTCCGGCCTGATCACGCCTTCCCTGGAGGAGATGGCCTTCGTGGCCAAGGAAATGGAGCGCCAGGGCTTCACCCAGCCGCTGCTCATCGGCGGGGCCACCACCTCGCTGGCCCACACGGCGGTGAAGATCGCGCCCGAGTACAGCGGCCCGGTGGTGTGCGTGAAGGATGCCTCCCGTTCCGTCGGCGTGTGCACGAGCCTGCTGTCCGAAGGCCAGCGGGAGGAATACGTGGCCAAGGTGAGGGCCGATTACGAACAGGTGCGTGCGCGCCACCTGGGCAAGGGCGAGCGCACGCGCCTCATTCCCCTGGCGGCGGCGCGGGCCAATGCCTTCCCCACCGACTGGGCGCACTACGCGCCGCCGGTGCCCCGGCGGCTGGGCCTGCAGGTCTTCCGCGACTATCCCTTGGAGGAGATCGCGCGGTACATCGACTGGACCCCCTTCTTCCAGACCTGGGACCTGCACGGCCGATTCCCGAAGATCCTCGACGACGACGTGGTGGGCAGCGAGGCGCGCAAGGTGTATCAGGACGCCCAGGGCATGCTCGCCGGCATCACCCGGGAGAAGTGGCTCACCGCCAACGCGGTGATCGGCCTGTTCCCCGCCAATGCCGTGGGCGATGACATCGAAATCTATCGCGACGAGTCCCGCAGCGAGACGCTGATGGTCTTCCATACCCTGCGCCAGCAACTGGAAAAGCCCGCCGACCGCCATCACTACGCCCTGGCGGACTTCATCGCACCCAGGTCATCCGGCGTGAAGGACTACATCGGCGCCTTCGTCGTGACCGCCGGCATCGGCATCGAGAGGAAGCTGGCCGAGTTCGAGGCGCGTCACGACGATTACGATGCCATCATGCTCAAGGCGCTGGCGGACCGTCTGGCGGAGGCCTTCGCCGAGCTGATGCATGCCCGCGTGCGGCGGGAGTTCTGGGGCTATGCCGCCGACGAGGCGCTTTCCAACGACGAGCTCATTGCCGAGCAATACCGGGGCATTCGCCCCGCGCCGGGCTACCCCGCCTGTCCCGACCACACCGAGAAGGGCCCTTTGTTCCAGCTGCTGCACGCGCCGGAGCAGGCCGGCGTGACGCTCACCGAAAGCTATGCCATGTGGCCGGCCGCGGCGGTGTCGGGCTTCTACTTCTCCCACCCTGGAGCGCGCTATTTCGCGGTGGGCAAGATCGGGCGCGACCAGCTGGAAGACTACGCGAAACGCAAGGGCTGGGACATCGAGACCGCGGAGCGCTGGCTGGCGCCCCTGCTCTGACCGCGGATCACCGCCGCCATCAGGCCGTCCCCTGGGCGGCACCGCTGTGCGCCCATTGCGACTGTTGCAGCCACTGGCGCAGCCTGGCCAGGGGCATGGGCCGGCCCAGGTGGTAGCCCTGCGCCCGGTCGCAGCCCAGCTCCGCCAGGCGCGCCCAGATGCCGGCATTCTCCACGCCTTCCGCCGTCACCTTGAGCCCGAGGTTGTGGGCGAGGTCGATGGTGGAGCGCACGATCACGGCATCGCTCTCGTTGGTCTCCATGTCCATCACGAAGGACTTGTCGATCTTCAACTCGTCCACGGGCAGGCGCCGGAGATAGGCCAGGGAGGAATAGCCCGTGCCGAAATCGTCGATGGCCAGGGTGATCCCCATGCGGTCCAGTTCGCTCAGAATCGCCAGGCTGTCGGCGGGGTTGGTCATCACCGCGCTTTCCGTGATCTCCAGCGCCAGGTGCTCCGGCGCCATGCCACTGCGGGCGAGCACGCCCTCGATCCCGGCAGGCAGCCCCGCATCGTGCAGGTTGCGCGCGGACAGGTTCACGGCCACGTGCAGGGGATGGCCATCGTGGTGCAGCTGCGCCAGATCGGCGAGGGCGTGCTCCAGCACCCATTCCGTCAGGGCGCCGATGAGGCCCGCCTGCTCGGCCAAGGGAATGAAGTGATCCGGCGGCAGGAAGCCGCGGACCGGATGGTTCCAGCGCACCAGGGCCTCCACGCCCACCACGCGCCGCGCGGACAGCTCGATCTTGGGCTGGTAATGGAGGACGAGCTCGTCGTTGCGCAAGGCGTCCCGCAGCTCGCCCCTGAAGGAGAGTCCACCCCGGCTCATGCGGGACTGCTCGGGCGCGAACAGAGCCCAGCCCGTTCCCGTGCGTTTGGCGGCATACATGGCGATGTCCGCGCAGCGGATCAGCCGGCTGGCGTCCTGGGC
>JBBINK010000089.1:0-2644 GCA_037443925.1 Betaproteobacteria bacterium | reverse complement strand
CCACGCCGAGGCTGGCGCCCAGATCGATCCGGTTGCCCTGCCAGCTGAAGGGCCGCTCCAGGGCGGCGAGGATCTTCTCCGTGACGGTGGCAGCCGTGTGCTCGGTCAGCCCGTGCAGCAGCAGCACGTACTCATCGCCGCCGAGCCGGGCCACGGTGTCCTCGGAGCGCACCGTCCGGGTCAGGCGTAGCGCCACTTCCCGCAGCAGCTCGTCGCCCACTTCGTGGCCCAGGGTATCGTTGACCTCCTTGAAGCGATCCAGGTCGAGCACGACCACACCAAAGCTCGACTGCTGGCGGTCCGCCTGGGCGATTTCCATGGTCAGGCGGCTTTGCAGCAGGCAGCGGTTGGCCAGGCCCGTGAGGGGGTCGTGCAGCGCCTGCCGCACCAAAAGGGCTGCCTGGCGGGCGACGTGGCGACTCACGAACACGGCGATGGCCAGGCCCACCAGCACGGCGGCCGTGCCCAGGGCGAACAGCACCGAGCGGGTCGTGACATAGGAACGCCGGGCCACTTCGATCGCCTGGGCCGTCTGGTCCCGCTGCAGGGCGATCAGCCTGGCCACTTCCCGGGAGATCGACTGCTGGCCCGGCAAGGCTTCGGTGCGGATGCGCTCGAACACCTGATCCCGTTTGGCGCCGGACAGGGCCAGTTCCACGACCGTTTCCACCTTCGGGCGGGTCTGCCGGGTGAGCATTGCGAGCCGGTCCAGCACTTCCCGTTCTTCCCGCGTCAGGGGCAGGTGCTCCAGCTTGTCCCGGGCTTCCAGGTAGGCGCGCTCCTCGGCGTGGAGGTGTTGCACCGCCTCGTCCTTCTCGAACGGATCCTGCAGCAGGGGCAGGGCGTGCATGGCCAGGGCGCGCTCCCGCAGGGCGGTCTGCATGCGCGTGGCCAGCTCGGTCTTGACGTTGTGGTTTTCGGCGATGGTTTCCAGGCGATGGTTGGCCTCCTGCACGGCGCGCAGGGCGAGCAGGGTCAGGGCGGCCAGCAGGACGAGCACCACGAGAAAGCCGGCTACAATACGGCTGCCTATGCCGTGCCCGGAGGTCTCGGGCGGCGGGCCAGGCGAATTCGCCTTGTGTTTCATGGTCTGCTTTAGCGGCCGCGCCGGCGTTCGACTTGAGCCGCGCTGGCCGCCTTCAGGGAGCCCTGCATGTCTTCTCGACCCTCCGCCCTCCTGTTCACCCTGCCCGGCTGCCCCCATTGTCCCGGGGTCAAGCGGGCCCTCGAGCAGCTTCGGGCCGAGGGGCTCATCGGCGAGCTGACGGTGGCGGACGCGGCCAGCGATCCGCGCGCCGCGCAGCTCAAGGTGAGAAGCGTGCCGTGGCTCGCCCTCGGGCCGTTCCGTTTCGAGGGGCAGATGACGCCCGCCGAGCTGCGCCGGTGGGCGGAGCTGGCCATGCGCCCGGACGGCTTGCGCACCTATTTCTTCGAGATGCTCAAGACCGGGCGCCGCGACAAGGTGGAGGAGGCGATCCGCGAAGACCCGGGCCGTGCGGCGGTGCTGGCCGAGCTGATCCTGGATCCCGAGGCGAGCATGGCGGTCCGGCTGGGCATCGGCGCAGTCCTGGAAGAGCTGCAGGGCACGGGGCTTGCCCATGCCATGGTGCGCCCCCTCGCGGCTGCCCTGCCCGGGGCGAATCCCCGCGACCGTGCCGACATGGCCCATTTCCTGAGCCTGATCGGCGGCGAGGACGCACGGGCGGTGCTCGCCGGCCTGATCGACGACCCCGACCCGGAGGTGCGGGAGATCGCCCGCGAGGCCGTGGTCTGACGTGCAATCAAGCCGGACGCGCTATAAATCGGGAATGAGCTACCAGATCCGCCTGCTGCCCAGCGATCATCTGTTCCAGGCCCATCCCGGCGAATCCCTGCTGGAGGCCGCCCTGCGCGCCGGGGTCGCCGTCAACTATGGCTGTTCCGGCGGCAACTGCGGGCTGTGCCGGGCGCGCCTGGTTTCAGGGCAGGTGGAACGCCTCCGGCACCAGGACTACGTGTTCGCCGAAGCGGAAAAGAACCAGGGCTGGCTGCTGATGTGCAGTCAGGCCGCAGCCAGCGACCTGGTGCTGGAGGCAGGGGTGGCCCAGCGGCCGGGCGAGATCCAGTTCCAGGAGATCGTGGCCCGGGTGAAGGCCATCACACCCCTCACCGACAAGGTGCGCCTGCTGCACCTGCAGACGCCCCGCAGCCAGCGCCTGCGCTTCCTGGCCGGCCAGAGCGTGGCGCTGGCGGTGGGAGACGATGCGGGGGTCTATGCCATCGCCAGCTGTCCCTGCGACGACCGCAACCTGCAGTTCCATGTGCGCAAGCTTCCCGGCGACCGCTTCGCCGCCCGGGTGTTCGATGGGCTCAGGGTGGGCGATGCGGTGACCGTCTATGGGCCGGTGGGCGATTTCGTGCTGCGCCAGGAGGTGCGCCGTCCCCTGCTGTTCGTCGCCTGCAACAGCGGCTTCGCCCCCATCAAGAGCCTGATCGAGCACGCCATCTCCCTGGACTGGGCGCTGCCCCTGCACCTGTACTGGCTCGCCACCGTGGAGGGCGGCCATTATCTGTCCAACTGGTGCCGCGCCCTGGCGGATGCGGAAGGGGCATTCCACTATCGGGAGCTGTCTGCCGAGAATCTCGAGGAGCCCAATCCCGACCA
>JBBINK010000088.1:0-10056 GCA_037443925.1 Betaproteobacteria bacterium | reverse complement strand
GCCAGAGCACGAGTTTTTCCAGGACGAAGAAGGCGAGGATGCCGGCGAGGACCGTGGCGCTCACCGCGGCGCTCGGCGCGTCGGTGAGCGCGTGGGGCAGGATCTCCAGGAAGGCCGCGCCCAGCAGGGCGCCGATGGCATAGCTCACCAGCACCGGCACCAGGGACGGACTGGCTGAGAACGCCACGGCCGCCGCCACCACCAGACTCAACATGCCGCCGGCGAGGCTGGCCAGGATGATGTAGAGGAGCATGCTCGGCGAGGTCTCGGCAAAAATCGGGAATTATCCCCGTTTTGGCCGGCCCTGTGTGCACCTCATGCGGCCGACTGGCTGGGTCTTTGGGCCACCAGCTGGGCCTCGACGTCGGCCGCGGGCATGGGTCGGCCGAACAGATAGCCCTGGGCCAGATCGCAGCCGTGCTCACGCAGCCACTGCCACTGCTCCGTGGTTTCCACACCCTCCGCGACCACCGCCAGACGCAGGCTGTGGGCCAGCTCGATGATGGCGCGGGCGATGGCGGCATCGTCCTCGCCGTGGGTCACGCCGTCGATGAAGCTGCGGTCGATCTTCAAGGCCGTGAGGGGCAGGCGCTTGAGGTAACTCAGGCTCGAATAGCCGGTTCCGAAGTCGTCGATCGCCAGCTTCAGCCCCATTTCGCGCAGGGCCTTGAGCTGGGCCACGCTGCGGGGCATGTCGCCCACCAGCATGCTCTCGGTCACTTCGAGCTCGATGCGCTCGCCCAACACGTCCTTGCCATGGCTGCGGAAAATGGCGGCCACCTCGTCCACCAGGTTCGGTTTGGCGAACTGGCGGGCCGAGAGGTTGACCGCCACCCGCAGGGGCGGAAAGCCTTTGTCGTCCCACTCGATGATCTGGCGGCAGACGGCGGTGAGCACCCACTCGCCGATGGCTTCGATCAGGCCGCTGTCCTCCGCCACGGGGATGAACTCCGCCGGCGGGATCAGCCCCCGCGCCGGGTGGCGCCAGCGGATCAGGGCCTCGAGCCCCACCCACCGTCCCGTTCCCACCTCCACCTGGGGCTGGTAGAACACCTCGAACTGGTTCTCCCGGAGGGCGTGGCGCAAGCCGGTCTCCACCTCCAGGCGCTGGCGCATCTGCCGGTTCATCTCGGCCGTGTAGTAGCTGTAGCGGTTGCGCCCCTCCTGCTTGGCGTGGTACATGGCCGTGTCGGCATTGCGCAGCAGGCTGTCCGCGTTGGCGTCGTCCAGGGGGAAGACCGTGATGCCGATGCTGGCGGTGATGTTGACCTCGCGCCCCTCCACCTCGTAGGGCCTGGCGATGGCGGCCAGGATGTTGTCGGCGATCTGGCTGATGACGTGCACGTGACGGATGCCGGCCAGCAGGATGGTGAATTCGTCCCCGCCCAGACGCCCCACCACGTCCGAGGCCCGCAGCGCCCCCCGGATGCGCGCCGCGACCTGCACCAGCAGGGCATCGCCGGCGCCATGGCCGAGGGTGTCGTTGATGGTCTTGAACCCGTCGAGATCGAGGAAGAGCACTGCCAGCAGGGTCTCGTCCCGCTCCGCCTGGCGCATGGCCTGTTCCAGCAGCTGGCGGTAGAGCAGGCGGTTGGGCAGGCCGGTGAGCGCATCATGGGTGGCCTGGTGCAGGATCTGCTCCTCGAAATGCCGGCGCTCGCTCACGTCCCGCACGGCCGCCACCACCCACAGGCCTTCGTCGGTCTGCAAGGGCGCAAGGCTCACGTCCACCGGGAACACACTTCCATCCTTGCGCCGCGCCTGCAGATCCAGCCCCGGCGTGCCCATGTCCCGGGACCGGGGGCGGGCCACGAAATCCGCGCGCAGCACCTGGTGGGCGGCACGCCGGTCCTCGGGCAGCAGGATCTCGAGGGACTGCCCCAAAAGCTCCTCCCGGCGATAGCCGAACAGGGCCTCGCAGCGGGCGTTGGCCATGACGATGCGGCCGGCCTGGTCGGTGAGGAGGATGCCTTCCGGCACCACGTCCATGATGCGCTCGGTCTCCAGCCGCGACCGCTGCAGGGAAGCGGCCATGGCATCGAGGCCGTGGGCCAGCTCGCCCAGTTCGCCGCTGGCCGACAGGCCGGAACGGGCCGTGAGATCGCCGGCGGCGATGCGCGCCGCCATCTCGCGCAGGGCCGCAATGGGCCGCAGCACCCAGAGCCGGCTCAAATGCCAGGCGAACCCGAACACCAGCAGGGTCAGGACGGCCACCCAACCCACCGCCTGGCCCAGGCCCTCACGCACCGGAGCCATGACCACCGCCGTGGGCACCCGTGCCACCACGTGCGCCACCACCCGGCCGTCGAACTTCACCGTGGAGTAGGCGATGAGGCTGGGCAGCGGCTCCGGCGCCTCCACCACCCCTTCTTCCTCGCCGCGCACCAGGGACCGGAACACGGCAGGGAACACGAAGGGTCTGCCCACCCAGTCATCCGCCGCCGGAAGGTGAGCCAGCACCACGCCCTGGCCGTCGAGCAGCGTGAGCGTGGCCCCGGGTGGCAGGGGCACCGTCTCCAGCACCCGCTGCATCCATCGGGTGTCCACCGCGGCGAACAGGACGCGCCCCTCGCCGCCTTGCCCCCGGGACACCGGCTGCGCCATGGGAAACACGGGCCGGCCGGTGACGCGGCCCACGATGTAGTGACCGACGGCGAAGCTGCCATCCTCGCGCGCGGCGCGCACGTAGTCCCGGTCTCCGAGATAGGTGCCGGCACCGCCGCGCAGATCACACAGCAGCACGCCATCCGGCCCGATCAGTCCCACGTTGGCATAGCCCCAGGAGAGGAGGTCATAGGACTCCAGATGCGCCTGGCAGGCGGCGCCGTCGCCATCCGCGAGTCCCGGCGTGGCGGCCAGCAGGGCCAGCCGCACCCGGGTCTCCTGGATCAGGCCCAGTTGCTGGCTGGCGGCGGCCGTCGCGGCGCACCCGGGCGCGCGCCGGCCGCGCTTCGTAATGAAGCGCATAGCCGATCGTCCCCAGCCAGGGCAACACCGCCAGGCCCAGGAGCAGGAGCAGACGAACCGCGAGGCTCGAGACGGGGAAGGGGCGCATGATCCATTCCGGGTTTTTCCGGAATCAACGGCGCCCGGCGAGCCGACTTGAGCAGAAATCAGGATGTTGGCGCCTGCCCCGGGTCCAGCCAGACGAGGCTGGCCATGCGCCCGGTGGGGCCGTCCCGGCGGTAGGAGAAGAAGCGGCGGGCATCCGAATGGGTGCACAGGCCCCCGCCATAGACCGCCATCACGCCCACGCGGGCGAGACGGCGCCGCGCGAGGTCATACAGATCGGCCCGCCACTTGCCCGGGCCGTCGGCCACGAACGCGGCGGCCGCGTCCGGGTCCACCGCCAGGAAGGCCGCCCGGACCTCCTCACCCCCCTGGAAGGCGGCCGGGCCGATGGCCGGTCCCAGCCAGGCCAAAAGCTCCGCCGCCGGACTGGCCATGGCCGCCACCGTGGCCTCGATCACCCCGGCGGCAAGCCCGCGCCAGCCGGCATGGGCGGCGGCCACCACCGTGCCGGCGCGGTCACACAGCAGGACCGGCAGACAGTCCGCCGTGAGCACGGCGCACACGGCCCCGGGCGTGCGGCTCACCGCGGCATCGGCCTCGCGGCTGCCGCCCTGCTCCACCCGGTAAACGGCGGTGCCGTGCACCTGGTTCAGCCAGAGGGGCTCGGCCGGCAGCCATTTCCGCAGGCGGGCGCGGTTCTCCGCCACCGCCGCCGGATCGTCCCCCACGTGGTCGGCGGGATTCATGCTGGCGTAGGGGCCCCGGCTCACGCCCCCGGCGCGTGTGGTGACGAGGGCCCGAACCCGCGCCGGTGCGGGCCAGTCGGGCAGCAGGCAGTCCTCCATCCTCATGGCGAACGCAGGGCCTGCAACAGGGCCGCCATGTCTTCGGGCAGGGGGGCCTGCCAGCCCATGGGCTCATGGCGCACCGGGTGGACGAGGGCCAGTTCGGTGGCGTGCAGGGCCTGCCGATGAAACAGCCTGCGCGCCCCCTTCGTGCCATAGACCGGATCGCCCACCAAGGGGTGGCCGATCGCCTGCATGTGCACCCGGATCTGATGGGTGCGGCCCGTTTCCAGCCGGCATTCCAGCAGCGTGTGCCGCGCCAGGCGCTCCATCACCCGGTAGTGGGTCACCGCGGGCTTGCCCCGTTCCACCACGGCCATGCGGGTGCGCTCCCGGGGGTGCCGACCGATGGGAGCCGCGATCTCGCCGTCGTGGGCCACGAGCCCTTCCACCAGGGCCAGATAGACCCGGCGCACCCGGCGCGCGGCGAGCTGGCGCACCAGCTCGGTCTGGGCCTCGAGGGTCTTGGCCACCACCATGAGCCCGCTGGTGTCCTTGTCCAGCCGGTGCACAATGCCCGCGCGGGGCACGGTCGCCAGCCGGGGCGCATGGTGGAGCAGTGCGTTCATGAGGGTGCCGCTCCAGTTGCCGCTGCCGGGGTGGACCACCAGCCCCGCGGGCTTGTCCAGGACCAGGATGGCCTCGTCCTCATACACGATGGGCAGGGCCCTGGCCTCGGGCTGCGCCGCCACCTCCGACGGGTGGACGATGGGCTCCACGGTCAGGCGGGCTCCCGCCCACACCTTTTGCTTGGCCTTGGCCGGGAGGGCATCCACCCGCACGCGGCCGGCCTCGATCCACGCCTGGATGCGGCTTCGGGAATACTCGGGTAGCAGCGCCGCCAGCACCTGGTCCAGGCGGCGCCCCGACAGGCCGTCGGGAACGGTGAGCTCCCGCGCCGGTAGGGTCGCGGGGGCTGGGGTATAATCAGCCATCTTCATTGCGGATTGCATCATGCGCCACGGTTTGGCTTTGTTCCTCGCCCTCTGGCTCGCCGGCTGCGGCCTGCTGCCCGAAGTGCAGGACGAGACGCGGGGCTGGTCGGCCCAGAAACTCTACAGCGCCGCGAAAGAGGCGCTCGACGAGAACGATTACGAAAAGGCGATCAAATACTACGAGACCCTGGAGGCGCGCTACCCCTACGGCCGCTACGCCCAGCAGGCCCAGCTGGAGATCGCCTACGCCTATTACAAGAGCCGCGAACCCGCTTCGGCGCTGGCCGCCTGTGACCGCTTCATCAAGCTGCACCCCAACCATCCCCACGTGGATTATGCGTACTACCTCAAGGGTCTGATCAACTTCAACGACGATCTGGGGTTTCTGGGCTTCGTGGTCAAGCAGGATCTCACCGACCGCGACCCCCAGGCCGCGCGGGATGCCTTCGAGGCGTTCAAGGAACTGGTGACCCGCTTCCCGGACAGCAAGTACACGCCGGACGCGCTGGCGCGGATGCGGTATCTGGTGAACGCCCTGGCCGCCCATGAAGCCGCCGTGGCCCACTACTACTACCGGCGCGGCGCCTATGTCGCGGCGGTGAACCGGGCCCAGAACCTGATCAAGCAGTATCCCCAGGCGCCCGCCAACGAGGACGCCCTGGCCATCCTGTGGCGCGCCTACGACAAGATGGGGCTCAACGATCTGCGCGACGACAGCCGGCGGGTGCTGGAGCGCAATTTCCCCGACAGCGCCTACCTGAAGGGCAAGGAGCCGGGCAAGGCAC
This sequence comes from Betaproteobacteria bacterium, assembly GCA_037443925.1. Taxonomy (GTDB): domain Bacteria; phylum Pseudomonadota; class Gammaproteobacteria; order Burkholderiales; family Thiobacteraceae; genus Thiobacter. Next base: position 4,479 of record JBBINK010000088.1, on the reverse strand, counting down.
GGCCCTGGTACCAGTTCTGGTGACGGGCCGGGCGCCGCTGGCCACGCCCGGGCGCCGCGCCGTCAGATCGCCGCTTCGTTGGTTTCCCCGGTGCGGATGCGCACCACGTGTTCCACCGGCGTGACGAAGATCTTGCCGTCGCCGATCTTGCCCGTGCGCGCCGACTTGACGATGGCCTCGATCGCGGCATCGACCTTGTCGGCGCCCAGCACCACTTCGATCTTCACCTTGGGCAGGAAGTCCACCACGTACTCCGCCCCGCGATACAGCTCGGTGTGCCCCTTCTGGCGTCCGAAGCCCTTGACCTCGGTGACGGTGAGCCCCGTCACGCCCACTTCCGCCAGCGCCTCGCGCACCTCGTCCAGCTTGAACGGCTTGATGATGGCCTCGATTTTCTTCATGGCGTCTCCTTTCAGAATTTGGGGCGATACCGGGACGTGATGGGATAGCGGCGATCCTTGCCGAAGCCGCGCGGGGTGACCCGCACCCCGACCGGAGCCTGCCGCCGCTTGTATTCATTTCGGTCGATCAGGGTGATCACGCGGCGCACGTCCTCGGGACGATAGCCCAGCGCCTCGATCTCCTCGGGGCACAGGTCCCGTTCCACATAGGCTTCCATGATGCCGTCGAGGATTTCGTAGGGCGGCAGGGAATCCTGATCCACCTGGTTGGCGCGCAGCTCCGCCGACGGCGCCCGGGTGATGACCCGCTCGGGAATCACGCGGGCGATGCCGTTGCGCCAGTTGGCGAGGCGATAGACCAAGGTCTTGGGAATGTCCTTGAGCACCGCGAAGCCGCCCGCCATGTCGCCATACAGCGTGGCATAGCCCACCGCCATCTCGCTCTTGTTGCCCGTGGTCAGCACGATGGTGCCGTACTTGTTGGAAAGCGCCATCAGGAGGGTGCCGCGGATGCGCGCCTGGATGTTCTCCTCGGTGGTGTCGAAGGGCAGGTCGTTGAATTCGTCGGCCAGGCTGTTGAGGAAGGCATCGTAGATGGGCTTGATGGGGATCTCGGAGTAGCGCACGCCCAGACTGCGCGCCATCTCCCGTGCATCCTCGAGGCTCATGTCCGCCGTGAACTGGGAAGGCATCATCACGGCGTGCACCCGCGAAGCCCCCAGGGCATCCACCGCGATGGCCAGGGTCAGCGCCGAATCGATGCCGCCGGACAGCCCCAGCTCGATGCCCGGAAAACCGTTCTTCTCCACGTAGTCCTTGACCCCGAGCCGAAGCGCGCGATACACCGCTTCCTCCAGGATGGGCTCGGGAGTGATGTCGCCCGGCTCCGGCGCCGTGCCCTGGAACGTCACCAGCGCCAGCATGTCCTCGAAGAAGCCGAAGCGATGGGTGAGCCGCCCCGCCGCGTCCATCACGAAGGAAGCGCCGTCGAACACCAGTTCATCCTGGCCGCCCACGAGGTTGGCGTACACGATGGCCATGCCCGTCTCCTGCGCCCGGCGGCGGACGGCCTCCTCCCGGCTGGCCTGCTTGTTCATGTGGTAGGGCGAGGCATTGAGCACCAGCAGGACCTCGGCTCCCGCTTCCCGCGCGCGGGCTGCCGGCTCGGGCTCCCAGATGTCGGCGCAGATGTTGATGCCGAAGCGCACCCCTTCCACCTCGAACACGCAAGCCTCGGTGCCGGGAGTGAAGTAGCGCACCTCGTCGAACACGGTGTGGTTGGGCAGCTTGTGCTTGTGGTAGGTGGCGACGATCTGGCCGTCCCGGAGCACGGACGCCGCGTTGTAGCGATGGCTGCCCACCAGGTCGGGATGGCCCGCCACCACGGTGATGCCCGACACCTGCCGCGCCAGGTCGCGCAGCGTGGCCAGACAGGCCTGATTGAAGCCGGGACGCAGCAGCAGGTCCTCCGGCGGGTAACCGGACAGCGCCAGCTCCGGCGTGACCAGGAGCTGGGCGCCCTGGGCGCGGGCCCGGTTGGCGGCATCCAGGATGCGCGCCGCGTTGCCTTCCAGGTCGCCCACCACCAGATCGAGTTGGGCCAGGGCGATTTTCATGGTTTACCCCTCAAGCACCGAGCGCGGTGAGCATGGCCTGGCCGATCTCGGCCGGAGAACGGGCCACCACCACCCCCGCCGCTTCCAGCGCCCGGATCTTGTCGGTGGCCGTGCCCTTGCCGCCGCTGATGATGGCGCCCGCATGGCCCATGCGCTTGCCCTTGGGCGCGCTCACTCCGGCGATGTAGGCGGCCACCGGCTTGCTCACGTGGGCCTTGATGTACTCGGCCGCCTCCTCCTCCCGCGTGCCGCCGATCTCGCCCACCAGCACGATGCCCTCGGTGGCGGGATCGTTCTCGAACATCGCCAGGCAGTCGATGAAATCCAGTCCCTTGATGGGGTCGCCGCCGATGCCCACGCAGGTGGTCTGCCCCAGGCCCAGCTGGGTGGTCTGGTGCACGGCCTCATAGGTCAGGGTGCCGGAGCGGGAGACGATGCCGATCCTGCCGGGCCGGTGGATGAAGCCGGGCATGATGCCGATCTTGCATTCGCCGGCGGTGATCACGCCCGGACAATTGGGGCCGATGAGCAGCGCGCCATTGGCGCGCAGCGCCGCCTTCACGTTGAGCATGTCCAGCACCGGGATCCCTTCCGTGATGCAGACGATGACCCGGATGCCCGCGTCCGCCGCCTCCATGATGGAATCCGCGGCATAGGGCGACGGCACGTAGATGACACTGGCATCGGCGCCGGTGGCCGCCACCGCCTCGCGCATGGTGTCGAACACGGGCAACCCCAGATGGGTCTGCCCGCCCTTGCCCGGCGTGACGCCCCCCACCATGCGCGTGCCATAGGCGATGGCCTGTTCGGAGTGGAAGGTGCCCTGCTTGCCGGTGAAGCCCTGGCACAGGACCTTGGTGTGCTTGTCGACGAGGATGCTCATGGATGCGGGAAGGCGGAATGGACCTCTGTATTCTAATCCGAAGGGTCGGGCGCACGCCACGCGGCTTCTTCCAGGCACATGAGCAGGGATGCCTTCCAGTCCGGCAGGGCCACGCCGAACACGCGCCCGATGCGCCGACAGTCCAGCACCGAATAGGCCGGACGGGGTGCCGGCAGGGGATACTCCGCGTGGCTGATGGCCTGCACGGAAGGCCGGCGGGCAAGATGGGGCGCGTGGGCCACGATGGCCCGGGCGAAGCCGCACCAGCTGGTCTGGCCCGCGGCGGCGAGGTGATACAGGCCGCCCTTGTCGGCCAGAAGCCGCGCGATGCCGCCGTGGGCGTGGGCCTGGGCCACGATGGCGGCGGTGGCCTCGGCCACCATGCGGCTCCAGGTGGGTGCGCCCACCTGGTCATCCACCACCCGCAGCGTTTCCCGCTCCGCGGCGAGCCGCAGCATCGTGAGCAGGAAGTTCCGGCCGCGCAGCCCATACACCCAACTGGTGCGCAGGATCAGGTGCGCCGCCCCGCTCGCCTTCACCGCTTCCTCGCCGGCGAGCTTGCTCTCGCCATAGGCATTGAGGGGATGGGGCGCGTCGATTTCCTGGTAGGGGGCGTTCTTGCGCCCGTCGAACACATAGTCGGTGGAGTAGTGGATGATCGCCGCACCCAACCGGGCCGCTTCCTCCGCGAGCAGTCCGGGCGCGGTGGCGTTGATGGCGAAAGCGGCCTCGCGCTCGCTCTGCGCCCGATCCACGGCGGTATGGGCCGCGGCGTTGACGATGAGATCGGGGCCGGCCTGGCGCACCGTGCGGCGGATGGCATCGGCATCGGCCAGATCGAGATCGCCCCGCCCCAGGGCCATCACCTCGCCCAGGGGAGCCAGGGCACGCGCCAGTTCCCAGCCCACCTGGCCGTCCCTGCCGGTGAGCAGGATCTTCACGGAAACACCTCGGCGCGGTCGAGGAACAGTCCGCTGCGATCCTTGGCGGACAGGATGGGAAAGCCCGCCAGGGGCCAGGCGACGCCCACCGTGGGATCGTCCCAGCGCAGGCAGCGCTCGTGCTCCGGCGCGTAGTAATCGGTGGTCTTGTACAGGACGTCGGCGCCATCCGACAGGACCAGGAAGCCATGGGCGAATCCCGGTGGCACCCACACCATGCGCCTGTTCTCCGCGGACAGGCGCACGCCCGTCCACTTGCCGAAGTGGGGCGAGGACCGGCGCAGATCCACGGCCACGTCGAAGACCTCGCCCGCCACCACCCGCACCAGCTTGCCCTGGGGCTGGCGGATCTGATAATGCAGACCACGCAGCACGTCCTTCACGGAACGGGAATGGTTGTCCTGGACGAACTCGACATCCACCCCGGTGGCCTCGGCGAAGGCGCGGCGGTTGTAGCTTTCGAAGAAGAAGCCCCGCTCGTCGCCAAACACACGGGGTTCGATCACCAGCACATCGGGCAGGGCGGTGGGAATGACGCGCACACGGGGCCTTTCACGGACCAGACAGGGCAAGCCAGACGGACGGCCTATCTTATCAGCCCCTGGGCGATGATCTCCACTTCGGGACGGATGTCGAAG
>JBBINK010000087.1:8231-10120 GCA_037443925.1 Betaproteobacteria bacterium | reverse complement strand
TCCAGCTTGCGCGCCAGCGCCAGGCAATCCGTTTCCAGGTAGAACGTTTCGCCGTTGCGGTGGACGGGCGGCAGGATGGGCGCGAACCGGCGGTCCGCCTCGAGCCAGGCGGCGGCGTCGCGCCCGGGCATGGCCCGCTGCAGCAGGCCGGCCGCTTCGGCGATGGTGAGCAGGACAGGGCGATCGCTCATGGGCTGGCCGTCTCCCTCAGGCGGCGCATTCGGCCAAAAGCCGGTCCAGCATGCGATCGGCCTGGCCCAGATAGCCGCCTCCGAACAGGTTGAAGTGATTCAGGACGTGGTACAGATTGTACAGCAGCCGTCGCACCGGGTAGCCCGCGTCGAGGGGCCAGGCGGCGCGGTAGGCTGCGTAGAAATCGGCGGGAAAGCCTCCGAACAGCTCGGTCATGGCGATGTCCGCCTCGCGGTCGCCATAGTACACCGCGGGGTCGAACACCACCGGCGCGCCCGATTCGTCCGCCGCCCAGTTGCCGCCCCACAGGTCGCCATGCAGCAGGGACGGCACGGGCCGGTAGCCGTGGAAGAAGTCCGGCAGGCGTTCCAGCAGACGGCCGCCCTTTTCGGCGAGGCGCCCGGGGGCGCCGTTGCGGCTGGCGAGGGCGAGCTGGTGGCCCAGGCGCCGTTCCCGCAGGAAGCCCAGCCAGTCCTCCATCCAGGCATTGGGCTGGGGCGTGGCGCCGATGGTGTTGTCCCGCTCCCAACCGAAGCGGGGACGGGTTTCGTGGTGCAGCGCCGCCAAGCCTTCGCCCAGCCGGCGCGCGGCGTCGCGGCCTCCGGCACCCAGCTCCAGGTATTCCAGCACGAGAAAGGCATGGCCGGCCGCGGTGCCCGTGCACACCGGCCGGGGCACGCGCAGGACGCCGGGGCGCGCCAGCTCGGACAGGCCGGCCGCCTCGGCTTCGAACATGGCCAGCCGCCCGGCCTCGTGGGTCTTGACGAAAAAACGCCGCCGACCGTCGTCCAGCACGTGGGCGCCATTGATGCAGCCTCCGCCGCGCGCACGCGGGGGGCCAGGGTGGAAGGGGCTGCCGGTGGCGGCCCCGATCGCATCGGCGACCGCTTGCCAGAGGGACATGGGGGTGCTCCGCAGAAACCGGCCCGATGTTACCATGCCCCCTGGCCATCCAATGTGAAGGAGCACCGACCATGCGCAGTCTCGCCGGCCTCATCCTGACCCTGCTCCTCGTGCCCCAGGCCTGGGCGGGCATGCCCGCGCCCAAGGTGCAGAAGATCAACGATCGCGTCTATGCGCTGCTGGGCCCCATGGAATACCCCAACGCCAGGAACCAGGGCTACACGGTCAACAGCACCGTCATCATCGGCAACAAGGGCGTGATCCTCGTGGATACCGGTTTCACCGACGAGGTCGGCAAGCACCTGGCCGCGGCCATCGCCCGCATCACGCCCAAGCCCGTCACCCACGTCATCAACACCCATCACCATGGCGACCACGCTCTGGGCAACGTCGCTTTCCCCGGCGCCCAGATCATCAGCTCCGAGAATTGCCGGAGCGAGCTGGAGAAGACCGCCGCGGAGTGGATCCAGATCGTGGAAAACGCCACCGGCCGTTCCTTCCCCGGCACGCGGCCGGTGCTCGCCCACACCACCTATCGGGAGAACACCCGGGTCGATCTCACCCTCGACGGCGTGCGCATGGTGCTGTGGACACCAAGGGGATCCCACACCGCGGGCGACATGCTCGTCTATCTGCCCGACGATCGGGTGCTCGTGGCGGGCGATGTCCTCGTCCACCGCATCATGCCGGTCTTCCGCGACGCCCACGTCAAGACCTGGCTGGAGACGCTGGAGGCGGCGGCGAAGCCGAGACCAGGATCTCGTAGGGCAGGTGAGCCGCCGACTTCACGTCCT
>JBBINK010000087.1:4209-8221 GCA_037443925.1 Betaproteobacteria bacterium | reverse complement strand
GACCGCCGTTCCCGGCCACGGGCCGCTCATGGGCAAGGCCGACGTCATGAAATTCCACCGCATGATGGCGAAGTTCTACGCGGGCGTCGAAGCGGGCTACCGCAAAGGCCTCACCGACAGCGAGATCCGCGCCACGCTGGATCTCAGGGACTGGAAGCCCCTGGTGCATTTCGAGGACAACATGGGCCCCAACATCAACCGCACCTATCTCGAGATCGAGGCGGCGAATTTCTAGCCGGCCCGGACCAGCCCCTGGCGCTGCAGCCAGCGCCGGGTGGGCGCCACACAGGATTCCATGAACGCGCGCCGCGCGGGGTTGGCGCGGGCGGCGCGGCGCCAGACCCGGCCCGGGGTCAGTCCGGCCAGTTCGTAGAGCTCCGCTTTCGGCAGAAACACGGCCTGCGCGAACTGGCCCAGCAAGGCCGTCACCACCTGCCCCAGCAGACGGCGGCGCAAGCGCCCCAGCGTGCGCACATCCTCTCCCAATGCGTGGCGGGCGCGGGCGACGTGGCGCGCCTCGTCCATCCGGTGCAGGCGGCACACCGCCGCCACCACGGGGTCGATGTCCGCGGCCTGGGCGTGGATGCGGCGATTGAACTTGTCGGGCACCTCCTCTCCGATCACCACCGCGAGCCGGAACAGCAGGGAAGCGACGGGCGCATGCCGGCCCAGCATCTCCGCGAGGGCGGGCGGACGGAAGGCGCGCGGGGGCAGATACAGGCCCGACACCTCCATGAGCTTGAGGAACATGAGGCTGTGGCCGGCTTCCTCGCGGATCAGATGCAGGCGTCCCGCGTACTCCGCCGGCGCGGCGCTGCCCGACAGGGCCTGGGCCGTCCGCGCCATGAACAGACGTTCCAGCCACAGGCCCACATGGAGGAAATGCAGCAGCTCGTACTGGGACAGGCGGCGGCGCACGGTCTCCGGCAGGGCTTCGAAGGCGGGCAGGCCGGCCAGGGACAGACATGCCCGCGGCAGCCACCAGTTCTCGAGGGACAGCGCCTTCCAGTCGATGGCCCCGAGGGGATCACGGTAGCCTTCACTACTGGCATTGAGCTGGGCGAGCACGGCGTCGTCGGTGGGCATGGTACGCAGCGCGGTGGCGGGAGGGGCATTGTAGCACCCCATCGGCGCGACCTTGTCTGCCAGGGGCCGTTCCGGTATCATCGCGCGTTTTCATCGGCCTGGCCGAAACGTTTTTCGCCCCGCGCTAGCATCGGCCGGAGCCAAAGCGTGTCTGCGGGTCCGGAGATGCAAACCGATTGGAGAGGTGGGTGAGTGGTCTAAGCCGCACGCCTGGAAAGCGTGTTCAGGGTAATACCCTGACGCGGGTTCGAATCCCGCCCTCTCCGCCAGCCATGCAAACGCCCCTGCCCCAGGGGCGTTTTCGTTTGGGCCGCGCGCCAGGGGAGGGCAGCGGCGCCAGCCGCCTCACTGGAACATGAAGGTCTCGTATTCGATGCGGTCCAGCTTGCGGTCGAGCAGGATGAGGCCCAGGGCGAGGGTGATCAGCAGGGCGGTGGCGAAGCCATAGCCGTAGAAGGGCGCGCCCAGCTTCAGGCTGAGCGCCGTGAGCAGGGTGTTGGCCAGGAGGAACACCAAGGTGAGGGCCACCACGATGCGGCGGCGGTCCAGGTAGAACAGCACGTTGAGCACCGCGAGCAGCATCACCTGCAGGCTTGCGCCCACCACCTGGATCTGCAGCAGGGGCAGGTAGAGGGTGGAGATGCCCAGCCAGTTGAGCAGGCTGGGGCCGGCGACGAAGGTGGCCAGCACGGCGATGAACTGGATCTTGGCGATTTCCCCCAGCCCCTGACGCACCGCATACACCATTTCGTCGTGCATGTCCTGGATGAATTCGAGGGAGGCACCTTCGCGCACGGCATCGAAGAATTTCTCGTAATACTCCGCGAAGTCGGTTTCGATGCGCACCAGGAACACGGCCATGCCCGGCACGATGGACAGGTAGGCGAGGAAAACCGGCAGATCGTAGATGACGCTGCCGCGCAGGGGGCCGATCACGGCTTCCGAGGTGTCGGGGTAGAACCAGAACAGGAACTTGTCGGCCCACACGGCGAGGTTGTAGAGCGTGCCCGTCACGAGCAGGCTGGGGTAGAACGTGCGCCGGTGCAGGAAGTGGTAGCTGACGGTGCGCGTGCTGGGATAGCCCTGGGCCACGGTCCACCACATGCCCGCGAACAGCACCGTCTGGCCGATGACGAAGGCGGCCAGCAAGCCTTCCAGACCGAAGCGGGCCAGGGGATAGGCCAGCCCGACCACGAGCCCGTAACCCACGGCGAACAGCAGCACGATCACCTTGTAGCGCTTCAGGCCCGAAAGCAGCACGGCCAGCAGCCACACGCCGGACAGGGTGGTGAAGGCGGCCACGACCAGCAGGCGGTAGGCGAAGCTCACCTCCCGGAAGGCGACCGCCATGGTCAGCGCGGCAAGCAGCGCGGCGGCGCTCAGGGTGAGCCCCAGCAGCCCATGCAGATTGGGCAGGACCTGCTCGTCGTGCTTTTCGAACAGGCGGTCGGACACGTAGCGCGTGAACGCGAGCTGCAGTCCGCCAGTGAGGATGAGGCTGACCGCGATGAGGTAGGTGACGGTGATCTGGAACTGGGTGACCAGGCTGGGCGGCACGACGATGCCCGTGCCCACGAGGCCCACCAGCAGGATGCCGATGATGGACAGCACCCAGGGCCCGGAGCCGATCATGCCCGCGTAGGCGTAGGCCTGAAGGATGCCGCTCAGGGTGTTGCGCGCCAGCAGCTTGCGCAGCTCGAAGCCGATGCCGGCCATCAGCTTCCCTCCATGGCGCGCGCATAGACCTCGCGGTAGGCGTCGAACATCATGCCGTCGGCATAATACCGCTCCACGCGCGCGATGGCGGCGCGGGAGGCCGCCTGCCAGCGGGCCTCGTCGGTGAGCAGGGCCAGCGCGGCGTCGGCCAGGGCCGTGGGGTCGGCGATGCCGACGATGGCGCCCGAGGGACCCAGGGCCCGGTCTTCCGGATCGAGCCCTTCCACGAGCTGGCGGCAGGAGCCCACGTCCGTGGCCACGGTGGGCACGCCGGCCGCGTAGCCTTCCAGGATGACCAGAGGCAGGGCCTCGCTGATCGAGGACAGCACCGTCAGCCCGATGCGCGGCATCAGGTCGTCCACCTTCTGGAATCCCAGGAAGCGCACCTTGTCGCCGAGCCCCAGGCTTTCCACCAGCTTGTGGCATTCCTCGGCATAGCCGGGATCCTCGTCCTCGGGGCCGGCGATCCAACCCTCGGCTTCGGGCAGCACGTTGACCACGCGGCGCATGGCGCGGATGAAGGTCTTCACGTCCTTGATGGGCACCACGCGCCCGATCAGGCACAGCACGGGTGGAACTTTCTTCGGACGCTTGTCCCGCAGCGGCGCGAAGCGGCCGATGGCCACGCCGTTGGGAATGAGCCGGGTGCGCGCGGCATCGGCGCCATCCTGGATCTGACGCTGCCGGTTGGCTTCGTACAACGCGATGATGGGATCGGCGGCGTCGTAGCAGGCGCGGCCCAGCCATTCGAAGAAGCGGATCCAGAGGGAGCGGTAATAGGACACTTCCGTGGGATCGCGCTGGAACACGTTGCGGTTGTCCTTGATCCACTGGGCCTTGAGCAGGTCGATCTTGCGTTCCTTGGTGTAGATGCCGTGTTCCGACAGGATGAGCGGCCGGCCGAAGCGACGCCGGAGCAGGGCGCCGAGGAAGCCCGCATAGCCGGTGGAAATGGTGTGATACACGGGCGTGGCGGGCAGCCGCCGGGCGAGGGCGGCCAGCTTCCACAGGGGCGCATGCATGATGCGCACGGTCCAGAAGTAATCCACGAACGACGGATCGGTGCAGAACCGGCGATAGCGGGCGCAGATGGCCTCCCACGAGGCCCGCGAGCGCAGGAAATGTTCCTGGGTGAGCCCCTTGCCCGACAGCAACAGTTCGAAGGCGGCGGCCATGCGTTCCCGGCTCTGCTCCGGCGGCGTGCCGGGAA
>JBBINK010000087.1:337-4185 GCA_037443925.1 Betaproteobacteria bacterium | reverse complement strand
GGGCCTCGATCTGGCCCATGACCGGGGCAGAAGGCTCCGCGGACTTGAGCGGCACGGCGGCCTCGGGCTCGAACAGATAGTGGGTCTCCAGGCCCGCGACGTTGGGCGGCAGTTCGTAGCGCATGGGCCCGTAGTCCTCCGGCCGGCTGCCCAGGAACACCAGATGGAAGCGCCATTCGGGGAAGGCGCGGATGATCTGGTGCACCCAGCTGGACACGCCCCCGCTGACATAGGGGTAGGTGCCTTCCAGCAGGAGCGTGATGTCCGCCTTCACGCCTGCCTCCAGTAGCGCAGCACGGGGGCCAGGCGGGTGGGCGCCGCGTCCGCCTCGAGCCGTTCCAGGCGGCTGCGGCAGGCGGCGTAGTCGCCCTGGTCGAAGGCCAGCTCGGCGAGGTAGGGCAGCACCCGGCTCGCGGGCAGTTCCCCCAGGTTCGCGTAGGCAGCCTGGGCCTCGTCGTAGCGGCCCAGGGCGTGCAGCGCCCGGGCCCGGTACAGGGTCGTTTCCGCATCGAAGCCGGCCGCCAGCACCTCCTCCGCGTAGGCGAGACAGCGTTCCAGGGCATGGCGCCGCACATCCCCCACCGCCAGGCCGTGATACACCATCTCCCAGTACAGTCCGGCAAGCCGGGCCGCGGCGGCGAGCCGCTGCTCCGGCTGCGCGTAGAGGCGCAGGGCTTCGTGGATGGATTCGTTCAGGGCCTTCTCCCGGGCATCCAGCAGACCGTAGGCGAGCAGGCGCACGTCCTCGTTGGCGCATGTCAGCACGCTGCGCAGCAGGGGCGTGGCGATGCGGCCGGGCATCCTGGACAGGGCGAGCAGCGCGCCCACCCGCGTGGTGGACGGGACACGGGGATTGGCCAGGATGCCTGCCGCGCCGGCGAAGCGGAACCGCGGCCGGCTTTGCAGGTGGGCGTCGAAGGGGGGCACGGTGACTTCCGCGAAGCCCGCCAGGCGATGCCGCACCCGCAGCCGGCGCAGCGCCAGCAGCCAGCCCACGGTCAGGGCGATGCCGATGCCCGGCAGGGCGAACAGCAGGGTGAAGGCCAGGGGCGCGAGCGCCAGCCGCGCACGCCGGGAACCGGGCGCGGCCACGGCCACCAGGGCGAGCCCGGCCAGGATCGCCGCCGCCCCGTGCAACAGGGCGAAGGCGAGGAAGGCGCCCGAGTCGGACGCGGCCAGCAGCGCTCCGGTCCAGGCTGCGCCCTCCAGGGCGGTGGCATAGCCAAGCAGCTTAGCCTGCACCGGCATCCTCCAGCGCGGCGCGCAACAGCGGCTGGGGTGGCGCCTCCAGCTTGAAGCGCCGGTTCGTCACCCCCGCCTCGGCGAGGCCTGCGCCTCCCTGCTCCGCGAACCAGCGCTCGATGCGGCGCAGGTAGCCCTCCGCGCCCGCCTCCCCGGTCAGGGGCAGGATGACGAGCAGCCGGGCGGGCCGCCCGGGAATGAACCACTCCAGGTCCAGCCGGCGGGACTGGCGCGACAGCATGCGGGGCAGGTCCGCGGCCACGGCCGCCTCCTCGAAACGGAAGGCCAGCAGCGTGGAATCGATGCCGTTTTCCTGGCGGATGCGCCACAGGCGCTCCAGCTCCAGCGCGAAGGTCGGTGGGCAGTCCGGGAATGCCTGCAGCAGCGGGGCCACCCGTTGCCGCATGAACAGCCCGTCCGCGAAATAACCCAGAAACAGATCCAGCGCCTGGAGGGTTTCTTCCTGCAGGGCCAGGAAGGGCAGGCGCTCCACCACCAGGAGCAGGCCGCAAGGCTCGCCCCGGGCGGCGGCCGGAGCCACCACGCGGTAGCGGCTGGTGGCCTGATCCATCACCTGGCGAACATGGGCGAGCCGCCCGGTGTCCAGGGCATGGCGCACCAGGGGATCGAGGGGATCCAGAGGGAAGGCCTCGCCGATGCGGGCCAGGGGGGTGGCCTCCGGCCGGCCGTGGCTGGTGCGGTGCAGGCTCGCCCGCTCCAGCTGGCAATACTGGGCCAGAAGATCCAGCAGGGCGCGCGCGCCCGCCTCCGGCGAGTCGATGGTACGCACCCGGCCTAAGGCATCGCGCAGGGTCAGGGGACGGCTCAGCAGTTCCTGTTCCAGCCGGTCGTGGGACAGGCGCAGCAGATAGTATTCCTCGGTCAGACGTTCCAGCCGGCCGTCCAGATAGGCCTGCAGGGTCTCCGCGCGGCGGGCGCGGCCGATCCACAGGCCGGCGAACTCGCCGGTCAGCATCACCAGGATGAAACCGCCGAGGAAATGCAGGCGTGGAAAGGGGGTGACCGGCCAGCCGCCCGCGGCCAGCAGCAGCCAGGCGAGGACCAGCATGCCTGCCGCCGCCACGCCCGCCAGGGAGCCGTAGCGCAGGCTGATGAGCACCGGGGCGAGCCACGCCCAGGGAAAGGCGCCATGCACCCACAGGGGGTCCAGCGGCGACAGCCACAGGCCGAGCCCCACGGCCAGCAGCGGCGCGGCCAGGGTCTCGGCGGCGGCAGCGGGCTGGGAGCGGAAACCCGCCCAGCCCTGCTTGAGGCGCTCCAGCATCGTCGCCGGGGTCAGCGGCTGGCGGCCAGGGGCGCCAGCAGTTCGGCCAGGAGCTTCTGGGCCAGGCCCGAGAGGGATTCGCGGGAATGGCCGCTTCGGCCGCCCACGGCGCTGTACAGCCGCGCGCCGCTGGCCACGTCGTACACCGTCACCGCCAGGCCCACGGCGGGCTCGCCGTCCACGCCCACCTTGTAGCGCCACTCGGACACGTCGCCGGCCACGAGATAGCGGGCACCCTGGCTCTTCGCCCATTGCAGCAGCTCGGACAGCGCCCGCGGCTGCGCCTTCTCGAACAGGGCCTCGTCCAGCCACTCCGGCGGCGGCGTGACCACCCGGGGCGAGACACGCGCGGCGAGCCACTGGGTGGCGATGGTCTGGGCGCGGCTGCCGGCCAGGGGCGTCTCGGTGTGGTTGACGAAGGGTGCGACGGCCCACACCGCCTGGGCTTCCAGCGTGGGTGCGGGCGCGCGCTCCACGGTGGCGCAGCCCGGGACGAGCACCGCGATGGCGGCAAGCGCGAGCAATCGGCGTCGGATCATGGTCGTTTCCTTGTCGTTCAGAAGTCCAGGTGATAACGGAAGAACAGGCGGCGGTTGGTGCCGGGGCTGGCGCCCTGGGCGCGGGCCCATTGCAGGCCGAGTACGCCGTGATCTCCGCCCGCGACCCGCCCGGCCGCGCCCAGCAGGGCATCGTAACCGAAGCCATCCAGGCTGTGCCGGCTCAGGGTGAGCGCCCAGACGGGCCGCCAGGCCTGGCCCGGCGTGTCGAGGTAGGCGGTGCGGCTGCTCAGGGTCGCGCCCCACAGGCTGAAGTCCCGGGGGAGGAAGAAATTCGGGTCGAACTCGGCAAGCCCCGCGGGCAGCAGCGGCTGCAGTGCGGCATCGGCACCCGGAGCGCGGGGCGAGAAGCCCAGACGGGCGGCGAACAGGTCGAGGCTCAGATCGGGGTCTTCCCGGCGCAGGGCGGCGCTGGCACGGATTTCGGCGCGCCAGCCCCGCCCCAGGTCGGTCCCCGTCTGGGCACGGTAGCGGCTGGCCGCTCCCTGCAGGGCGAGGCTGAAGGGATAGAAGGGTTGCCAGCTGAGGCCGAGGCTCAGCTCGTCTTTCACGCCCGCCATGCGCAGGGGGAGCGATTCCTCCGCCGGCAGCTCGCGCCCGGCGGAAAACGACAGGCCGAGCCCGCCCCGCTGTCCTTGCCAGTGGAACGAGACGGGCGTGGTGGCGGCCAGCGCCGTGCGCCGGCCCAGGGCGACGCCCCAGCGGCCGTCGTGCTCGGCCCTGTCCAGGCGCAGCAGCACCGCCCGTTCGTCGAAGGTGGTGCC
>JBBINK010000087.1:0-322 GCA_037443925.1 Betaproteobacteria bacterium | reverse complement strand
GGCATCGCGCAGGCTGCGCCGGGTCGAGCCGAGCTCCAGGCTCAGCCGCAGGCGGGGCGTGAGCGCGGTCTCCACCCGGGTGGTGAGGCGATGTTCGGTCATGGCCGCGAAACGTTGCCCCTCGCCGTCGAGGGCAAGTCGGCTGCCCTGAGCATGGACTAGCGGCGCCAGCTGCTCATGCAGGGCATCGTCGTCGGGATGGTCGTGCTGGGCGGCGAAGGCGAGGCTGGCGGCCACGGCGCCATCCAGGCGGCTCGCGGCCTCCACCGCGTCGCGCCGCGGCAGGCCGGTCGGCTCCTCCATGAGCCGCGCCAGGCGCTCG
>JBBINK010000086.1:0-10219 GCA_037443925.1 Betaproteobacteria bacterium | reverse complement strand
CGGAGGGCGGGGCGCACGCCGGCCGGGTTCGCGCCCAGCTGGGGTGCTAGTCGATCTTGACGCTGACGCGCTTGGATTTGGCCTGCTTGGGCAACACGATCTCCAGCACGCCATCCTTGAGACTGGCCTTGGCCTGGCTGCCATCGACCTCGCCGGGCAGGGCCACGGTGCGCGAGAATGCGCCCCGTGTCATCTCATGGCGAAAGTAGTCGCCCTTTTCTTCCTTCACCTCGTGGCTGGTCTTGCCCTTGATGGTGACGGTGTTGTCGGTGGTGGTGACCTCGATGTCCTTCTTGTCCACGCCCGGCACCTCGGCCTTGACCACCACCTCGGCGTCGCGGTCGATCACGTCCACCTTCGGCACGCGCCACTCGACTTCGGGCCAGGATGGCCACTCCCACCGCAGCGGACGAATCCATCCGCGCGGAAAGAGGGATTCGAACAACCGGTCGATCTCGTCGAAGGGACTGACGGCGCGGGCCGGTACGGCCTTCGTTTCTTCCTGCCTGACGGCAACGTCCTTGCCTTGCTCCTGAGCCATGATGCAAACCTCCCGTCGTTGAAGATGGATGGGAAAGGGCCATGACCCACTCGGCCCCAGGGACTTTTCGTTGTAGCCCACAATCGGAATGAGTCAAGCGGCGGCAAGACGGCCATCGCCCGCGAGCCGGCGATGGGAACCGGATCCAGGGGCTGTCACCGTGGGGCATGCGCCGATTCCGAAAGACGGGCGCGCGAACAGGGCTAGCGGATGCGGCTGGGGAAGTCAGCAGAGGTGAGTCGTCCACGCCCCGCCGGACCGGGGGCCCAAGGAATCCCACGAACTGGCGAGAAGACCGTTGGACCCGCTCCCACCCGAGTTGGCGCGCAGCCTCGCCTACGAAAACGCGCGCCGCATCTACGGGCCTCAAGACTAAGCCAGCGTCACGCCCAGCGCCTTTCCGATGAGGTACGTCGCCGCGCCCGCCGCGCCGCCGATGGCCAGCATGCGCAGCCCGCCCAGCCAGGCGTTGCGGCCGGTGAACAGGGACAGGGTCGCGCCCACCGCGAACAAGGCGGCAGCCGTGACGCCCACGGCCACCGGCAGCGCGCGTCGCACCTCCAGGAACAGGAAGGGCAGCAGGGGAATCACCGCCCCCACGGCGAAGGACAGGAAGGAGAACACCGCGGCAGCCCAGGGCGAGGCGAGATCGCCGGGATCGAGCCCGAGTTCTTCCCGGGCCAGGGTGTCGAGGGCCCGATCGGGGTCGGCGATGAGCTGATCGGCCAGGCGTTTGGCCTCCTCCCGGCTCATCCCCTTGTGCTCGAAGATGAGGGCCAGTTCGGCTGCCTCCTCTTCCGGGTACTGCTCCAGTTCGGCGCGTTCCAGGCCGATCTGGTATTCGTACATCTCCCGCTGCGAGCGAACGCTCACATACTCCCCGGCAGCCATGGAAAAGGCGCCCGCCAGCAGGCCCGCGGCACCGGCGAGCACCACCATGCCGCCGTCGCCCGCCGCCTGGGTGGCGGCACCGGCCACGCCCAGGATGAGGCTCGCATTGGAGACCAGCCCGTCGTTGACGCCGAACACCGCCGCCCGCAGATTGCTGCCCGCCCCCACGCTCTGGTGTCGGCGACCCACCTGGGCCAGTTC
Source organism: Betaproteobacteria bacterium (assembly GCA_037443925.1). Lineage (GTDB taxonomy): Bacteria > Pseudomonadota > Gammaproteobacteria > Burkholderiales > Thiobacteraceae > Thiobacter. The sequence continues at coordinate 8,586 of JBBINK010000086.1, read as the reverse complement.
GGTGGGCAGGGCATGGCCCACCGGCGCCTTGGTGTAGAGGGACATGCCGCGCACCTTCATGGCGGCCAGCACGGGGCGCATGGGCCGCGGCCCGAGCTTCCTGACCAGCCAGCCCACCAGCCGGGTGCGCAGATCGGGCCGGTACACGGTGGGCGGGGTTCCACCGGACTTGCGGATCTCCCGCGCCCACAGATCGGCCTGTTCATCCGCCGCGCGGGCGAGTTCCAGGAACAGGATCTGCCGGGGGGTGCCCGATTCCGCGTCCGAGACCTGCCGGTAGAGATAGGCCGACCGCTTCTCCTCGCGCCAGCTTTCCAGTTCGTGTCGCACGCGCCCCCCTTCCTCAAGAAATCCTGATATCGCCCGATAACGTCCCTGTGCAACCCTTTGTCGCGCAAGGCGATGAGCACCGAACTGCTGCGGCAGAACCTGGCCATCGAGCCGGATCTGCAGAATTTTATCGGTTTCGTCCAGACCGCGGTCGGCCGCCTCGGGGGCAATCCCTTTGCCGCCACCGTGGCCACCATCGAACTGGCCGACCGGCTGCGCGCGGCCGGGGCCGGCACCGGCTATCCGCTGCCGGCGACGCTGATCCTGGACCAGGGAGAGCTGCGCGTGAACTGGAACGGGCAGGAATCCCAGACCGTGGCCCGACTGGAACGCATCCCATCCCAGACCGCCATTTCGGCCCTGCGCCAGCATTTCCAGCGCTCCACCGAGCTCGAGGATCCGGCCCTGCTGCTCAAACGCAACGAGGAGATGGCGCGCTTCCTGGAGGAATCCCGCGCTCGGGCGGAACGGGAGCTCAACCGCCTGCAGCAGGACCTGAAGAAGCGTCAGGCGGAGCTCGCCGACTCCATGCGCCAGGCCGAGACCGATCCCCTCACCGGCCTATACAACCGCAGGGCCTATGACGCCCGGCTGGCCCAGGCCTTCCTGGAGGTCCGCGAGACCCCCGGAACGGCCCTCACACTGGTGCTGTGCGACCTGGACCACTTCAAGCAGATCAACGACGAGCACGGGCATCCCTACGGGGACGCCTACCTGTGCAAGATGGCCAAGGCCATGCTGTCGGTGATCCGCAACGGCACCGACGCGGCCTTCCGCTTCGGGGGCGACGAGTTCGCGCTCTTGTACCGGTGCGGGAAGGACATCGCCGTGCGCCGCTGCCTGTCGCTGCTCAAGGCCATGGATGGACGCATCAGCATCGGGCTGGCCAGCATTGCTCCCGAGGAACCCTGCCCGGGTTCCCTCACCGATTTCGTCGCCCGCGCGGACCGCGCGTTGTACGAGGCGAAGAACCGCGGACGCGGGCGCATCGTCGCCGACACCTGCCTGCCCGACGGCCGCGTGGAATACCGGGAATACACCCTGGAGGACGCGGCGTGAGTTCCGCGGCCCTGATCGACAGCACCGGCTGCAAGCTCCTGTTCTCGGACGCCGTGGCCAGCGAGAGCGCGGGCATCCTGCTGCGCTCGCGCCTGCAGTCGGTGGCGCGCCGCATGGGTTTTCCCGAGGCGCGGCGGGAGAACCTGATCCTGGTGGCCTCGGAGATGGTGACCAATCTCATCAAGCACGCCCAGGGACGCGGCGCGCTGCAGATCTGGCAGCAGCCGCACCGAGCCCTGGACCTGCTCTCCTTCGATTACGGTCCCGGCGTGGCCGACCCCGGCCTGGCCCAGCAGGACGGCTATTCCACCAAGGGCACCCTGGGCAAGGGGCTGGGCAGCATGCGCCGCCTGTCGGACCGCTTCGGCATGTATTCCCGGCGTGCGCGGCCGGGCCACGACCAGCACTGGCATGGCACCGCCGTCTGGTGCCGCTTCTACGTGGAGCCGCCCCAGGAGGCCCCGGGCCGCTGGGAGGCGGGTCTGTTCGTGCGGTCGCTGGCCAATGACCGCCACAATGGAGACCACATCTATCTCGACGCCCGCGAGGGGAGCCTGCGCCTGTTTCATCTGGACGGCCTCGGCCACGGGCTGGAGGCCGAGCAGGCGACCGCCCAGCTGGGCCGTTACGTGACCGGCGCCACCAGCCTTTCCGAGCTCGTGGCCAGCGTGGACCGCCATCTGCGCGCCACGCCCCGGGGCGCCGTCGCCGTGGCCTGCGAGCTGGACGCCGCGTCGCGGCGGCTCAGGTTGCTGGGCGTGGGCGACATGGCCGCCAAGGTCTGCCAGGGCGAGGGTGCCCAGGGCTTCACCTTCGCGCCGGGCGTGCTGGGGCGGGAGCACAAGACGCCCCATCCCGCGGAGGTGGATCTGGAACGGGGCGCCCTCCTGGTCACCACCAGCGATGGCATCCGGCGCGGCTGGGACGCATCGTCGTTTCCCGGCCTGTGCAACCAGCACCCGCAGCTGGTGGCCTACGTGATCGGCAACGCCATGGCGCGCATCACCGACGACCAGTCGGTGTGCGCGGTCCGGATCACATAAACCGCATATCCGCTCGCACTCAAGGAGACGCAGCATGGACAACAAGAATCAGGCAAGAGCCATCCTCATCGAGCAGCTCAAGCTGCAGGTGGGCAACATTTCCAGCCGCATCGAGGCCGAGGGCAAGGCCGTGTTCGGCGACAGCAACGTCTTGTCCACCGACGAGATCACCGACCTCAGCGTGGAATTCCTGGAACTCATGGTGGTGCTGCTGGGTTCGGACAATCCCCTGGATCCCCATCAGCCCGCCTTCCGCGCCCTGAAGACCTTCTTCGGCAACATCTCCCAGCAGATCGTGACCCGCGGCGGCCGCATGGAGGACTTCGTCCGGTACATGCAGTTTCTCCAGCGCTGCTTCATCGAGTCCCTGGGACGGGACGAGCAGGTCTCGCCCGAGGACATGCGCGCCATCCTGCTGCTCCTTTCCAGCGTCTTCAACGAACTGCTGCTGGCGGTGTTCCAGACCTATCTGGAAGAGAAGGAGCGCACCATCGAGGCCCAGCAGCGGGAGCTGCGGGAGACCTCCACGCCCATCACGGAAATCTGGGACGGCGTGCTCACCCTGCCCATCATCGGCACGCTGGATTCCTCGCGCACCCTGCTCATCATGGAGGCCCTGCTCAACCGCATCGCCCAGGAAAGGGCGCAGGCGGTGGTGATGGACGTCACCGGTGTGCATACGGTGGACTCCCAGGTCTCCCACCACATGATCCAGATGGTGCGCGCCATCCAGCTCATGGGCGCCACCGCCATCCTCACCGGCATCCGCCCTGAGATCGCCCGGGCCATGACCAGCCTGAACATCGACCTGGGCAACGTCACCACCCGCGCCACCCTCTCCGATGGCCTCAAGGAAGCCTTCCGCCTTCTGGGCGTGCACGTGAGTCGCGGGACATGAACATCGAAGGCATCCATCTCACCCGGGTGGGCGGCGGCGCCATGCTGGCCGAGCCGAGCCGTTCCCTGGATCTGGGCGACACGGCCCCGGTGATGGAGGCCATCCTCGCGCGGCTGCAGGCGGAGAAGGCCCAGCGCCTCTACTACGATCTCGCCGAGGTGCCGGTCATCGACACCGTGCACTACGCCTGGCTGGAGGGGCTGGCCCGCGCCTGCCGCGCCATCAACGTGCGCATGATCGTGATCCACATGCAGCCCACCGCGGCCTTCGGACTGGCCGCCTTCCTCAAGGACAAACCCAGCTTCGAGACGGCGCTGGACATGGAGGCCGGCTGAGCGCGCCTCACTCCCGCGTCAGGCGCCGGTACTGGATCGCTTCGGCCAGATGGGGCGCGGCAAGGGTTTCCGCGCCGGCCAGATCGGCGATGGTGCGGGCCAGCTTGAGCTCACGATGATAGGCGCGCGCCGACAGGTTCAGGCGCGCCACGGCCTGGCCCAGCAGGGTCTTGGCCGCGTCATCGGGCAGGCAGTGGGTTTCGATCTCAGCCGGATCGAGCAGGGCATTGGGCTTGCCCTGGCGGCGCATCTGGCGCAGGCGCGCCGCCTCGACGCGGGCGCGGATGGCCGAGGACGGCTCGCCCTGCGCCGCCCCCATCAGCTCCGCCTCCGGCAGCGCGGGCACCTCGATCTGGATGTCGATGCGGTCCAGCAGCGGCCCGGAAATGCGGTTGCGGTAGCGTGCCACCTGGTCCGGGGTGCAGCGGCAGCGTCCGCCGGGATGCCCCAGATACCCGCAGGGACAGGGATTCATCGCCGCCACCAGCTGGAAGCGGGCCGGAAAGGCCGCCTGCCGGGCCGCGCGGGAGATGTGGATTCGGACTCCAGAGGCTCCCGCAGTACTTCCAGCACGCGCCGGTCGAACTCCGGCAATTCATCCAGGAACAGCACGCCATGGTGGGCCAGGGAAATCTCCCCTGGCCGGGGCTGGCTGCCGCCCCCCACCAGCGCCACCGCCGAGGCGGTGTGATGGGGCGAACGGAAAGGCCTCACCTTCCAACGCTCCGGCCGGAAGCCTTCGCTGCCCAGGGACTGGATGGCGGCGGATTCCAGGGCCTCCTCCTCGGTCATGGCCGGCAGGATGCCCGGCAGGCGCGCGGCCAGCATGGACTTGCCCGTCCCCGGCGGTCCGCTCATGAGCACACTATGGCCGCCGGCCGCAGCCACCTCCAGCGCACGCTTGGCCCGCGCCTGGCCCTTCACCTCGCAGAAATCCGGCTGGGGCGCCGGCACCCCCACCGGGCTGCCGGCAAAGGGCGCCAGCCGCGCGCCTCCCGCGAAATGCGCGCACACGGCCAGCAGGCTGGCCGCAGGATAGACCACCACGTCCTTCGCCAGCACCGCTTCCGGAGCGTTGTCCTCGGGCAGGATGAAGGCCCGGCCGTCCTGTTTCCCATGCAGGGTCATGGCCAGGGCGCCACGCACCGGGCGCAGGGCACCGGTGAGGGCGAGCTCCCCCGCGAACTCGTAGCCGGCCAGCTCGTCGGCGGGAATCTGCCCCGAAGCGGCGAGAATGGCCAAGGCAATGGGCAAGTCGAAGCGCCCCCCTTCCTTGGGCAGATCGGCGGGCGCGAGATTGACCGTGATGCGCCGTGCGGGAAATTCGAAGCGGGCGGTCTGGATCGCGGCCCGCACCCGATCCCGGGCTTCCTTCACCTCCGCCTCCGGCAGGCCGACGATGGTGAAGCTGGGCAGGCCATTGGCCAGATGGGCCTCCACGGTCACCAGCGGCGCGTCCACCCCGGCCAGCGCCCGGCTGTACAGGACGGCGAGGCTCATCGCGCCATCGATCAGCCGCCTGCTCCCGGGCCGGCTCCGCCCGCGCCGGATTGGGCCTGCTCCAGCTCGGCCACCTTCTTCTCCAGGGCCTCGAGCTTCTCCCGCGTGCGGGCGAGCACCGCCTGCTGCACGTCGAACTCCTCACGGGTGACCAGATCCAGCCGGTTGAAGAAAGCCGCGAGCAGGGCACGCAGGTTCTTCTCCACGTCCGCCGCCGGCGATTGGGAAAACACCTCCCTGATCTTGGCGCTGATCTCGTCCAGCAATTTCGGATTCATCATGATGATTGGCTCCTTCCCAATCCGGCCAGTGTAACAAAACCCCGAAGGGGCCATGGCCGGGGCGTTGGGGCCGGGAAAGCCCCGATCCCGGGCGCCGCCCCCAAATGGTGCAGCCCGCCAGGGCGACGCACCAATCTCAGGCACAGCCCCGCCAGCACCTCCGAAGCCGCACCCTATGTGTTTGACTTACAAGCCATCTTGTTCCTGGCACACATTCTGCTCCAGGCCAAGCGCAGTTTCAGTTCATCCGTTGCAACACTTTGTTATCGAAGGGAACCAACATGAAACATTCTCGCATGATCGTTTCCGCGCTCGGCGGTCTGGGTCTGATTGCCGCCGCGGCGCCTGGCTTCGCGGAAGACTCGCCCTCCGCCCTGACGGCCAACGTCGGACTCTACAGCCAGTACATCTTCCGTGGCCTCACCCAGACCAACGGCGATCCCGCCATCCAGGGTGGCTTCGACTACGCCCACCCCAGCGGCTTCTACCTGGGCACGTGGGCTTCGAACATCAGCTGGCTGAAGGAAAACAACACCAGCACCGCTGGCGTCGTGTCGGGGAGCTACAAGTCCGGCGGCAGCCTGGAGTGGGATTTCTACGGTGGATACAAGGGCAGCGTGGGTGACTTCGGCTACGACATCGGCCTGCTGCAGTACTACTACCCCGGCGAGGTGAACTCCGGCTTCAGCAAGGCGAACACGCTCGAGGCTTATGTGGCCGGCAGCTGGAAATGGTTCACGGTGAAGTATTCGCATGCCCTCAGCAACAAGGTCTTCGGCGTCCGCGATGCGCGGGGTACCTATTACCTCGACCTGTCTGCGAGCGTACCCCTGGGCGAAACCGGTCTCACCCTGGGCGCCCATTACGGGATTCAGAAGTACCGGGGTAGCGACCCGATCTTTGCGGGAACCAGTCTGAACAACGACGCCATGTTCTCGTATAAGGATTGGAAGCTCAGCCTGACCTACGATCTGGGCAAGGCCAGCAAATCCCTCCAGAACGTGACCTTGGGTGTCGCCTACACGGACACCAGCGGCGCCACCTGCGCGGGCTACGGCGCCTACACCGAGAGCTGCACGGTCAATGGCACCACGCTCAACGGGGTGTTTCCGAAAAACATCGCCAAGGGCACCGGCACGGTGTGGATTTCCAAGACTTTCTGAGCGCGGACCACGGGCGGCCACCCGTGCAGGATAGTCGCCGACCATTTCAATGGAAGGAGAAAACATGAAATTCGTAACGGCAATCATCAAGCCGTTCAAGCTCGACGAGGTGCGTGAGGCCCTGTCCGCCATCGGCGTGCAGGGCGTGACGGTCACCGAGGTCAAGGGCTTCGGGCGGCAAAAGGGACACACGGAGCTGTATCGGGGCGCCGAGTACGTGGTGGATTTCCTGCCCAAGGTCAAGGTCGAGGTGGCCATCAAGGCCTCGATGCTGGACCAGGTGGTGGAGGCCATCACCAAGGCCGCGAATACCGGCAAGATCGGCGACGGCAAGATCTTTGTGTTCGATCTGGAACAGGTGGTGCGCATCCGTACCGGTGAAACCGGTCCGGACGCCCTGTGAGGGAGGCCATGATGAAACGACTGTTCACCCTGCTCGTTCTGAGTGCCCTGCTGCTGGTGGGCATGGGAGCCCACGCCCAGGATGCCGCACCGCCAGCGCCCGAGCCGGCCGCGGCCGCAGCGGCCGGGCCTGCCGCATCGGCGCCCGCGGCGGCACCCGCACCCGCACAGCCGGAGGCCCCGGCAGCCGCACCCGCGCCCACACCGAACAAGGGTGACGTGGCGTGGATGCTGGTGTCCACCCTGCTGGTGCTGATGATGGTGGTGCCGGGACTGGCCATGTTCTACGGCGGGCTGGTGCGCGCCAAGAACACCCTGTCGGTGCTCATGCAGGTGATGGTGACCTTCTCGCTGATCGTGGTGCTGTGGGCCATCTATGGCTACAGCCTGGCCTTCACCGAGGGCAATGCCTTCGTGGGCGGCTTCAGCCGGCTGTTCATGCAGGGCACCTTCGACGCAGCCAGCGGCAGCTTCGCCATGGGCGCCACCTTCAGCAAGGGCGTGGTCATTCCCGAACTGCTGTTCGCGGCGTTCCAGGCCACCTTCGCCGGCATCACCTGCGCGCTGATCGTGGGCGCCTTCGTGGAGCGGATGAAGTTTTCCGCGGTGCTGCTGTTCATGGTGCTGTGGTTCACCCTCGCCTATGTGCCCATCGCCCACATGGTGTGGTTCTGGATGGGGCCGGATGCCTACACCAGCAAGGAGGTCGTGGACGCCATGAACGCGAAGGCGGGCCTGCTGTGGCAATGGGGCGCGCTGGACTTCGCGGGTGGCACGGTGGTGCACATCAACGCCGGCGTGGCCGGTCTGGTGGGCGCCTATCTGGTGGGCAAGCGCGTCGGCTACGGCCGCGAGGCCATGCCGCCCCACAACCTCACCATGACCATGATCGGCGCCTCTCTCCTGTGGGTGGGCTGGTTCGGTTTCAACGCGGGCTCCGCGCTGGAGGCGGGCAATTCGGCGGTGCTGGCTTTCTTCAACACCCTGCTCGCCACCGCCGGTGCCGTGGTGTCCTGGACCTTCGCCGAGTGGATGGTGAAGGGCAAGCCGTCCATGCTCGGCGCGGCTTCCGGCGCGGTGGCGGGCCTGGTGGCCATCACCCCGGCCGCGGGCAATGTGGGCATGATGGGCGGCCTGGCCATCGGCCTGGTGGCGGGCGTGGTCTGCCTGTGGGGCGTGACCGGCCTCAAGAAGCTGCTGGGCGCCGACGACGCGCTGGACGTGTTCGGCGTGCATGGCGTGGGTGGCATCGTCGGGGCGCTGCTCACCGGTGTGTTCAACAGCCAGACCCTGGGCGGTCCGGGCCTGGTCACCGATTGGGTCACGGCCACCGTGGGCTCCAACGGCATCCTCGACCAGCTGTGGATCCAGGCCAAGGCCGTGGGCGTGTCGGTGGTCTGGTCGGCCGTGGCAGCCCTGATCGCCTACAAGATCGTGGACATGATCATCGGCCTGCGCGTGCCGGAGGAGCAGGAACGCGAAGGGCTGGACGTGTCCGAACACGGCGAACGGGCCTACACCCTCTGAGTTCCTTGCGCCCCCGGCAATGGGGTTCGGGGCACCTTCGGGTGCCCC
>JBBINK010000085.1:0-10241 GCA_037443925.1 Betaproteobacteria bacterium | reverse complement strand
CATGACCCCGTCAAATACGCCGCTTGATTCAAGTTTATCTTGGCCGGATCAATAGAAGCGTGCGCGGCTCAAATCAAGACGCGCGATAGGGGAAGGATCTGCTCGACCCAGTGGCGAGAAACAGCGCGGGTTTTCGCGGCATCCGGCTATCCATTTGCGTGGCCCCGCTGGCGTCTAGGAGGGGCCCTTTTTCGAGTTGACCGGCGGCACAGGGCTCGATGCTGTGCTTCACACCGTGAGGTCTGCGGGGTGATCCTTTTTCCGGACGAGGGGTGTGCCTTTGGCAGAGCGCGGCTCAAAGCCGTGCCCGGAGACGGGCGAGCAGATCCGTGGCCACGGCGTCCGGGTTCTGCGGCACGCCCAGGTCGCGCAGCTGGGTCACTTCGAGCCCCTCGTAGCCGCACGGGTTGATGTGGCCGAAGGGTGTCAGGTCCATGTCCACGTTGAGCGCCAGGCCGTGGTAGCTCATGCCCTGGCGGATGCGCAGTCCCAGGGCGGCGATTTTCTTTTCTTCCACATAGACGCCCGGCGCCTTGTCACGCCGCTTGCCTTCGATGCCGTAGTCGGCCAGCAGGTCGATGACGGCCTGTTCCATGCGATTCACCAGTTCGCGCACGCCGTAGCCGCGCCGCTTCAGATCCAGGAGCAGATAGGCGATGACCTGGCCGGGGCCGTGATAGGTGACCTGGCCGCCCCGATCGACGGGGATGATGGGGATGTCGCTGACGCGCAGGACGTGTTCGCGCTTGCCGGCTAGCCCCAGGGTGAACACGGGAGGGTGTTCCAGCAGCCAGATTTCGTCGGGCGTGTGGGGGCCGCGGCGGGCGGTGAAGTCCTGCATGGCTCGCCAGGTGGGTTCGTAGTCCACCCGCCCCAGACGGCGGACCTCGAGAGGCGCAATGGCCGTGTCTTCGCCGCTCATGGCCGCATGCGGTTCACAGCACCACCTTGACCATCGGGTGCGCCGTGAGCGCCTGGTACAGGGCGTCCAGCTGGGCGCGCGAGGTGGCGTGGATGGTGCAGGTCAGGCTCAGATAGCGGCCGGCCCGCGAGGGGCGCATCTCCATGCTGGCGGCGTCGAAGTCCGGCGCATGGCGCAGGACGATCTCGAGCATGGCCTGGGCGAAGCCTTCCCTGGCCTCCCCCATGATCTTGATCGGGAACGCCATGGGGAACGTGAGCAGGTCCGTTTCCTTCCTTGCCATGGCAACGTCAGTGTTTCTGCCGCATGACGGTGGCCTTGTGCTGCTGATACAGGGCATCCATGCGCCGGAACAGCGGGCCGGGACGCCCCTCGCCCACGGGCCGCCCGTCCAGGCGGGTGATGGGCAGGACCTCGCGGGTGGAGGAGGTCAGCCAGAGCTCGTCGGCCTGTCTGACCTCCGTCTCGGGGATGCGGCGGATGTGCACGGAGATGCCATCGGCGCGGGCCAGTTCCACCACCACGTCGTAGGTGATGCCCGGCAGCATGAGATGGTCCTTCGGGGGCGCGTGCAGGGCCCCGTCCCGCACGACGAAGATGTTGCTGGCGGCGCCTTCGGTGAGGTAGCCATCGCGCAGCAGCACCGCTTCCATGGCGCCCGCTTCCACCGCCAGCTGGCGCAGCAGGACGTTGGGCAGCAGCGATATGGATTTGATGTCGCAGCGCAGCCAGCGGTTGTCCACGGCGGTGATGGCGGTCACTCCGGTCTGCTTGAGCGCCGGGTCGGGCGCGGGCAGGGGGGTGCTCATCATGAACACGGTGGGCCTGACCACCTTGGGAAAGGCGTGGTCCCGCTTGGCTGGCCCCCGCGTGATCTGGAGGTAGAGATACTGGTCCTCGCCCTCGTTGCGCGCCACCAGCTCGGCGATGAGCGCGGTCCATTCCGCCTCGGTGTGGGGGTTGGCCAGTTTGATCCCGTCGAGGCTGTACTGCAGTCGGCGCAGATGCTCGGCCAGCCGGAAAGGGATCCGGGAGTACACCGGGATCACCTCGTACACCCCGTCGCCAAACAGGAAGCCCCGGTCCAGCACGGAAACCGTGGCCTGTTCCAGGGGCAGCCACTGGCCGTTCAGATAGATCATGGCCGCGGCCTCACTTGAACCAGAGCTTGACCGTATCCCAGACGCGGCCGAACAGGCCGGCCACGGGAATCTCCTCCAGGGCCTGGAGGGCGTAGCGGGCGTAGGGCTTGCCTTCGATCTCGATGGTCAGCGTGCCCACCGTCTGGCCCTTGGCGATGGGCGCGAGCAGGGGCTGGCGGCTTATCAGGCTCGCCTTGGCATGGGCGTAGTAGCCCTTGGGCAGGGACAGGAAGACATCGCGGTCGAAGCCCGTCTTCACGGTGTTGGATGCGCCCTTGTACACCGGCAGCGTGGCCACCGTCTGTCCTTTCGGGTAGAGGCGATAGGTTTCATAGAACTGGAAGCCGTAGTTGAGCAGCTTCTGGCTTTCCGCGGTGCGGGCGCTGTCGGATGCGGTGCCCGTGACCACGGAGATCAGCCGCATGGCGCCGCGTTTGGCCGAAGCGATCAGGCAGTAGCCCGCCGCTTCCGTGTGCCCGGTCTTCATCCCGTCCACGAAGGGATCCTGCCACAGCAGCCGGTTGCGGTTGGGCTGGGTGATCCGGTTGTAGGTGAATTCCTTCAGGGAGTAGAGGGGATAGAACTCGGGGAAGTCCCGGATCACCGCCGCGGCCAGCAGCGCCAGGTCCCGTGCGGTGGAATAGTGCTGGGGATGGGGCAGCCCCGTGGCATTGGTGAAGTGCGTATTGACGAGCCCCAGGCGCTTCGCCTCGCGGTTCATCAGCTCGGCGAAGGCTTCCTCGCTGCCCGCGATGCCCTCCGCCAGCGTGATGCAGGCATCGTTGCCGGACTGCACGATCATGCCCTTCAGCAGATCGTCCACCCGTGCGGGCACTTTCGGGTCCAGGAACATGCGCGAGCCTTCCGTGCGCCAGGCCTTCTCCGAGACGGGCAGCGTCTGATCCAGCTTCAGCCGTCCCTGGCGGATCGCGGTGAAGGCGAGGTAGGCGGTCATGAGCTTGGTCAGGGAGGCCGGCTCGATGCGCGCATCCGGATCGCGCGCCTGGAGCACCTGGCCGCTTTGGAAATCCAGGAGCACGTAGGAGCGCGCGGCGACCTCAGGCGCGGGCGGTGGCGGCAGCAGGCGCGCATCGGCGCCGAAAGCGGTGGCGTGCACGAACAAAAGCAGGACGAGCAGCAGTTTTCTCATGGTCGGTTCTTGGGAAGACGGCGCCGGGATGGCGCTGCGGAAAAGACGCGATTATAGCCCGAAGGTTCCCGGCCGCTCGCCGCGGCGCGAGCGGGTTACAGGCTGTTCAGCTTGGCGAGCAGGTTGCGCATCTTCTCCGGCTCTTCCGTCTTGAGCATCTTGGTGGCCAGCGTCTGCACTTCCGGCAGGCTGGTCTTCAGCACCTGCTGCTTCACCGCGAGCAGGTGGGCCGGATGCATGGAGAATTCGCGCAGGCCGAGGCCCAGCAGCAGACGGGTCAACGCCGGATCGCCCGCCATCTCGCCACACACGGCCACCGGCGTGCCGGCGCGGTTCGCGGTGCGGATGGTGTGGGCCACCAGCTGCAGCACGGCGGGATGCAGCGGGTCGTACAAATGGGCCACGGTGTCGTCGGTGCGGTCGATGGCGAGGGTGTACTGGATCAGGTCGTTGGTGCCGATGGACAGGAAGTCGAGCTTCTTGGCGAAGGCCTGCGCCATGAGCGCGGCGGCCGGGATTTCGATCATGCCCCCCACCTTGATGGCGCGGTCATAGGGCAGACCGTCGGCATCCAGGCTGTGCTTGGCCACCTCCAGCAGATGCAGGGCGTGCTGGAGTTCGCTGAGGGTCGCCAGCATGGGAATCAGGATCTGCACCCGGCCATGGTGCGAGGCACGCAGGATGGCCCGCAGCTGGGTATGGAACAGATGGGGCTCGGCCAGGCACAGGCGGATGGCGCGCAGCCCCAATGCCGGATTGGCGCTCGCCGGCCGCTCCATCTGGGTGAGCTGCTTGTCCGCGCCGAGATCGAGGGTGCGGATGGTGACCGGCGCGCCGTTCATCGCCTCGGCCACCTGCCGGTAGAACTCGAACTGCTCCTCCTCGCCGGGCAGGTCGGAGCGGTTCATGAACAGGAATTCGCTGCGGAACAGGCCGATGCCGGCGGCGCCATTTTCCTTCACCTGCTCCACGTCCTGGGGCAGCTCGATGTTGGCATGCAGCTCCACCGGCGTGCCGTCCAGCGTGCGCGCCCTGGCCTGGACGATCCGCTTGAGTTTCTGGCGGTCGATCTCCCACTGGTTCTTGCGCAGCTGGTACTCGGCCAGCACGTGCTGGTCCGGGTTGACGATGACCACGCCCTGGTCGCCATCGACGATGATGAGCTCCTGCTCGCGGATCAGGCTGCGTGCATGGTGCAGCGCCACCACCGAGGGAATGTTGAGGCTGCGCGCCAGGATCGCGGTATGGGACGTGGCCCCGCCCACGTCGGTGACGAATGCGGCGAAGCGGTGCCGCTTGAAGTGGATCATGTCCGCGGGGGACAGGTCGTGCGCCACCAGGATGCGTGGCGCCTCCGCGGGCTGGGCCTCGGCGGCCACGCCCGGGTGGCCGAGCAGCTCCTTGAGCACGCGCTCCACCACCTGCACCACGTCCTGCTTGCGCTCCCGCAGGTAGGGATCCTCGATCTGCTCGAACTGGTCCAGCAGGTTCTCCATCTGCTGGGAGAGCGCCCATTCGGCGTTGCACTGGTGCGCCTCGATCAGCTGCTTGGGCACCTTGGACAGGGAGGAATCGTTGAGGATCATCAGGTGGACGTCCAGGAAGGCTTCCACCTCGGCCGGCGCGTTGGGCGGGATGTGCTCGCGCATGCTCTCCAGCTCGGCGCGCACCGCGGCCACCGCCGCATCGAAGCGGGCCTTTTCCTCTTCCAGCAGATGGCGCGGCAGCGCGTAGTGGGGCACATCCAGCGCCGCATGGGAGACCAGGTGGGCGAACCCGATGGCGATGCCACCGGAGACGCTCACTCCGTGCATGGTGAAGCTCATTGGCCCTCGCCGAACTTGTCCGCGATCAGGGCGGTGATCGCTGCCATGGCTTCCGCTTCGTCCGGCCCGCTGGTCTCGATGCGGATGGTGCTGCCCTTGGCGGCAGCGAGCATCATCACGCCCATGATGCTCTTGGCGTTGACCCGGTTGCCGTTGCGCTCCAGGAACACATCGCTCTTGAACTGGCCCGCGAGCTGGGAGAGCTTGGCCGACGCGCGCGCGTGCAGACCCAGCTTGTTGACGATCTCAACGTCCTGCTGCAACACTGCACGCTTCCTTCGACACCTCGATCACACCTTCCCGGCCGCCGCTGATGGCTTTCTCCACCACCACCGCGAGCGGCTCTTCACGATAAGTCAGGGCCCGTACCAGCATGGGCAGATTCACGCCCGCCACCACCTCCACCCGGCCGGGCTCCAGCAGGCGGCAGCCGATGTTGCACGGCGTGGCGCCGTAGATGTCCGACAGCACCAGCACCCCGCTGCCATCGTCCAGCTGGGCCACCAGTTCCCGCGCCTGGGGCAGCAGGGCGGCGGGTTCGTCGTGCACGGTCACCCCCAGCTGGCGCAGCTTGCGGGGACGTGAGCCAAAGACGTGGCTTGCACAGTGGATGAGGCTCTCGCCCAGGGTGCCGTGGGCAATAATCAGAATTCCAATCATGATGCCATCCTTGCCGGGGCAGCCCCCGGTCCTGCCGGTGGCAACTCTGCGCGTTGCCGTGCGGCCGGCGTACCTTGCGCCGGCCTGTAGGGTCAAGAAAGATTCGTGCCAGTCTCCGCTCCACGCGACCCGGACCCGCCGTGTCACGGCACCTGCCGCACCGGGCCCGTGCCGGGCGCGAAGCGCAGCCGCTTCGCCAGGGCGGCCGTGACGGTTATTTTACCTTCGTGGTCGATCACCAGGGCGTGCCGAACCTGCATCTTTTCAGCGGCTTGGCGCCAGCCCGCGGGCCCGGCGATGAACAGCGGCTTGGACGCGACGTCGGAACGCACGCCCGCGTCCGGACCCGGCGGAATGAGCACCGTCACGGCCTGCATGCCCTGGGCCGGCTCGCCCGTGCGGGGGTCGATGATGTGACAGAAACGTCGGCCGTCCCGTTCGAAATAGCGCTGGTAGTCGCCCGATGTGCCGATGGCCTCGCCGTCCTCGAGGTCCAGCTCGGCGATGGCGCCGGGTTGGCGGGGGTGCTGGATGCCCACGTGCCAGGGACGGTCGCCCCGGCTGCCCAGGGCCAGGATGTTGCCCCCGATGTTGATCAGGGCGTTGCGGATGCCCAGGGCGCGCAATTCGCGGGCCGCCCGATCCAGGGCCAGGCCCTTGGCATAGCCACCGAAGTCCAGCTGTACGGCCGGGTTGCGGCTTGCGGCCTGACCGTCTTCGATCACGATGTCGTCCATGCCCGGGGCCGCGGCGACCAGCGCGGCGATGCGCGCCGGATCCGGCCGGGTGGGCTTGAATTCGTCCGACTGGAAACCCCACAGGGCGATGAGGCGGCCGATGGCGGGGTTGAACAGCCCGTCGGACGCTTTCCAGAAGCGGCGCGCATCCTCGATGGCCGCGGCCAGCTCCGGCGTCACGGGGGCCCGCCGCCCCTGGGCGAAGGCGGCGTTGAGCGTGGTGACCGGACTGGGCTGCCAGGCATGGAAATCGCGGTTCAGGCGGTCGAATTCTCGCAGCACGCGACCGGCCGCCTCCCTGGCCCGGGCCTCGTCCTCGCCCTGGATGGTCACCTCGACCAGCGTGCCGAACACATAGGACTGCTGCTGATGGATCGCCGGTTTGCCACAGCCGGCCAGGAGCAGGGCGAGTCCCAGCAGGAACACGGCTCGTCCCCAGCCCCGCCCTTGGGGGTCGCTCACCCGCATCGGCGCTCCAGCGCGTCGAGGAACATGCCCGCCACGTCGAAGCCCGTCTGGGCGGTGATCTCCTGCATGCCGGTGGGGCTGGTGACGTTGATCTCGGTGAGGTAGTCGCCGATGACGTCCAGCCCCACCAGGAACAGACCTTCCGCCTTCAAGCGCGGCCCGAGGGCCGCGGCGATTTCCCGGTCGCGGGGCGAAAGGGGCCTGGCCACGCCCTGGCCGCCGGCGGCGAGATTGCCGCGGAATTCGCCGGCCTTGGGAATGCGGGCCAGGGCATAGGGCACGGGCTCGCCATCGATGAGCAGGATGCGCTTGTCCCCCTGCGCGATCTCGGGAATGAAGCGTTGCGCCATGACCGTGCGCCTGCCGCCCTGGGTCATGGTTTCCAGGATCACGTTGAGGTTGACGTCGCCCGCGGCGATGCGGAACACGCTGGCTCCTCCCATGGCGTCGAGGGGCTTGACCACCGCTTCGTGGTGGGTGCCCACGAAGGCGCGGATGCGGTCGGCATCCCGCGTCACCAGGGTGGGGGCCATGAACTGGGGGAATTTCGCGATGGACAGCTTCTCGTTGTAGTCGCGGATGGCCGCCGGCCGGTTGAGGATGTGGGCGCCCTGCGCCTCGGCGAGCTCCAGCAGATAGGTGCTGAACACATATTCCAGGTCGAAGGGCGGGTCCTTGCGCATGAGCACGCAGTCGAAGTCCGCGAGGGGAAGGATCGTCGGCTGGCCCAGCGCGTACCATCGGAGCGCATCGTCCACCAGGTCCAGCCTGCACGCGCGGCAGAGCACGCGGCCGTCTTCCAGCCACACGTCCTGCTGCTCCATGACGTGCAAGGCATGCCCGCGCCGCGCCGCCTCGCGCAGGATGGCGAAGGTGGAGTCCTTGTAGGTCTTGATGTGCTCCAGCGGGTCGAGAATGATGGCCAGCCGCATGGTCGTCATCTCAGGCGGCCACGCGCTGGCGTCTGGGGTCGGTCTGCTGCAGCTCCAGCGAGGCCGCCAGCAGGGCCAGCCGCGCGATCACGCCATAGGCATAGAAGCGGTTGGGCGGCGCATCGGGCCGGGCATCGGTCTCCGGCAGGGAGCAGGCGGTCTCGAAGGACAGGGGCACGAAGTGCATGCCCGGGGAGTTGAGGTTCTCGTCCTTGCCCCGCCCGGTGTGCACCCGGTAGAAGCCACCCACCACGTAGTGGTCGATCATGTACACCACCGGCTCGGCCACGGCCTCGTTGATGCTCTCGAAGGTGTAGACGCCCTCCTGGATCAGCACGTCGGTGACTTCCAGCCCCTCCTTGACCACCGCCATCTTCTTGCGCTGGTTGCGGTTCAGGCCGCGCACGTCATCGGGACTCTTGGCGGTCATGATGCCCATGCCGTAGGTTCCGGCATCGGCCTTGACGATCACGAACGGGTCCTCGGTGATGCCGTTTTCGCGGTAGCGGGCCCGGATCCTGTCCAGCATGTCCGCCACCCTGGCCGCCAGGCATTCCTCGCCCGCGCGCTCCCGGAAGTTGATGCCGCGGCAGGTCTCGAAATAGGGGTCGATCAGCCACGGGTCGATGCCGACGAGCTCGGCGAACTGGCGCGCCACCTGCGAGTAGTTGGCGAAGTGCACCGATTTGCGACGCACGTGCCAGCCCGCATGCAGGGGCGGGATGATGGGCTGGCGCACGCCCGTGAGGATGTCGGGCACGCCCCCGGACAGATCGTTGTTGAGGAGGATGGCGCAGGGGTCGAAGCCCTCGAGCACCAGCCGTTCGCCGTCCCGGCGCAGGGGCTCGAGCACGATGTGCTCGCCCGTGGGCAGATCGACGGGCGTGGGGGCGGTGATGTCCGGAATCAGGGTGCCCACGCGCACCTCCAGGCCCGCATGGCGCAGGATGTAGGCCAGCGCCGCGACGTTGGCCAGGTAGTACAGATTGCGCGTATGGCTTTCGGGAATGATGAGGAAACGCCGCGCGTCCGGGCAGATCTTCTCCACGGCCGACATGGCCGCGTGCACGCACAGGGGCAGGAAATCGCGGTTCAGGTTGTTGAACCCTCCCGGGAACAGGTTGGTGTCCACCGGCGCCACCTTGAAGCCTGCGTTGCGCAGATCCACCGAGGCATAGAAGGGAACGGGGTGCTCCTGCCATTGCAGGCGGAACCAGTGCTCGATCTCCGGCATCGCCTCCAGGATGCGCTTTTCCAGGGACAGGAGCGGGCCGGTGAGGGCAGTGGTGAGATGAGGGACCATGATCCTAAAAACCTCAGTTGAGCGCTCTTTTGTGTTCGTAACCGATCGATGACGCAGCCGATTGTGCCTCCGGTCACCCTCACCCGGACGGTGAGCCCGCTACGGGCCCGCTTTCCGGCCCAAGCGGGCGCCTGGCTTTGGCGCTCCTCCTGGCAGGGACCGACCCTGCGGCGTCGTCGTATCAAGCCAGACACCCGCTTGGGCCGCCCTTCGGGCCCGTTCAACTGGGTTTTTAGGATGATGGCCTGCTTCGTGGGAGCCGTCGGATTTTAGCCTAGAATGCCGCCTTTCCTCCAAGCCACGGAGTGTTCCATGCGTACACCTGTCGTCGTGATCGGCCTGGGCCAGCTGGGCCGGGTCTTTGCCGGTGGCTTCCTCCGCGCCGGCCATCCGGTTTTTCCCGTCAACCGCGGCGACGATCTCGCCGCCTGCGCGCGCGAGGTGCCCGCCCCCGCCCTGGTGCTGGTGGCGGTGGCCGAGGCCGACTTCGAGGCGGTGCTCGCGGCCCTGCCCGCCGCCTGGCGCGACCGCGTCGGCCTGATCCAGAACGAGCTGCTGCCCCGGAACTGGCAGGCCCACGGCATCGCCAGGCCCACGGTCGCCGCCGTCTGGTTCGAGAAGAAGGCCGGCAGCGATGCCAAGCCGCTGCTGGCCACGCCGGTGCATGGCCCCGCTGCCGAGCTCATGGTGGCGGCGCTTGCCGCCGTCGGTCTGCCCGCACGCCGCGTGACGGACGAGGGTGAGCGGGACTACGAGCTCGTGCGCAAGAACGTCTATATCCTCACCACCAACATCGCCGGTCTCATCACCGGCGGCAGCGTGGGTGAGCTGTGGCGCGCGCACCGGCCCCTCGCCGAGGAAGTGGCCCGGGAGGTGATGGACATCCAGGATGCGCTGACGGGCATGCGCCAGGATCGGGCGCGGCTGCTTGCCGGGCTGGTGGAGGCGATCGAGGCCGATCCCCAGCATGCCTGTCGTGGCCGCAGTGCGCCGGACCGCCTGAGGCGGGCACTCGCCCACGCCGACGCGGCGGGGCTGGCCGTGCCCCGCTTGCGCGAGATCGCCGCGGCGACGTTCGCCTGAGCGGCAAAAAAACGGGGC